>NZ_JBFBAG010000128.1:0-1110 GCF_040682155.1 Amycolatopsis sp. NPDC051371 | reverse complement strand
GACCTGGATCCACCGGTGAATGTGGTGGGTGAGGCGGTGTCGTAGACGCGCAGATGCCCTCTGACCTGGGATGATTGTTCTTGTCTAGGGAACAAACAAACCAAAGTGAGAGGGCATCTGCTGGATGCGAGCATCTCATACCCGAGCCAGGACGCTAGCCACCTTCGACGATCAGAGTGTCGTGGCCCATGCCGGGCTACTGCCCCTGCTACGGCTGACCGAGAACATCGGCTTCGCCGACCTCGCCGCCGCCCGGATCCGGATTCCCGGCCCGGCCGGCGCGAACCCGAACACGAAACTGATGTCGCTGATAGCCGGGATGGCCGCCGGCGCGGACAGCATCGACGACTGCGATGTGCTACGAAACGGCGCCATGGACCGGCTGTTTCGCGGTATCCGGGCCCCGTCCACCGTGGGGACGTTCCTGCGCGGGTTCGACATCGGCCACACCACGGCCCTGGAAGCGTTCGCCGCGCAGATCCTGACCCGCCTGGCCCGCACCACCAGCCGGTTGCTACCCGGCATCGGCGACTACGCGATCGTGGACCTGGACTCGAAAATCACCCGCGTCTACGGACAGCGGAAAGTCGGCGCCAACCACGGCTACACCCACACCCGCGGCTACAACTTTCTCGCCGCCACGTTGGCCACCCCGATCGCGGCGCCGGTGATCCTCGCGACCCGGCTGCGCGGCGGGCAGGCCGACTCCCGCCGCAACGCCACTTCCTTCATCACACAAGCACTGCGCACCGCCCGCGGCTGCGGCGCCACCGGGCAGCTGCTGGTGCGCGGCGACTCCGGCTACTACGTTTGCTCCCTGATCCACGCCATCGTCGACGACGGGGCCCGGTTCTCGGTCACCATGCGCTGGCACACCGGCCTGCAGACCGTGATCGAGTCCATCGCCGATGAGGACTGGATCCCGATCACCTACGCCACTCCCGTCTTCGACGAGCACACCCAGACCTGGATCCACACCGCGCAGGTCGCCGAGACCGACTACACCGCCTTCACCAACCCCACCGCACACCCCGAAGGCCCCATCACCGCCCGGCTGATCGTGCGCCGCTACCGCGTTGAAACCCGCACCGAGCAAGGTGAACTGTTCCC
>NZ_JBFBAG010000127.1:0-1153 GCF_040682155.1 Amycolatopsis sp. NPDC051371 | reverse complement strand
CCCGCGTACGTGGCTCTGTTCATCGACGCGATCCACGTCAAGGTCCGCGACGGGCAGGTCGCCAACCGGCCTGTCTACGCCGCCATCGGCGTCACTGTGGACGGTCACAAGGACGTGCTCGGCCTGTGGATGGGTACTGGTGGCGAGGGCGCGAAGTTCTGGATGAGCGTGCTGATCGATCTGAAGAACCGCGGCGTGGCCGACGTGTTCTTCCTCGTCTGCGACGGCCTCAAAGGCCTGCCCGACGTTGTGGCGAACGTGTGGCCGCGGACCATTGTGCAAACCTGCATCGTCCATCTCATCCGGAACACTTTCCGGCTGGCATCACGACGGGACTGGGACGCGGTGAAACGAGACATCAAACCCATCTACACGGCCCCGAATCCCGGCGCTGCGCTGGCTGCTCTTGAGGACCTCGACGAGAAATGGGGGAAGACGTACGGTGCCGTGATCCGGTTGTGGCGCAACGCCTGGGACGAGTTCACGCCGTTCCTCGATTACGACGTCGAGATTCGGACGATGATCTGCTCCACAAACGCGATCGAGTCGCTGAACGCCCGCTACCGGCGGGCGATCCGTGCACGCGGGCATTTCCCGACCGAGCAGGCCGCGATGAAGTGCCTGTATCTTGTGACCCGCAGCCTGGACCCGACCGGGACGGGCCGCGCCCGATGGACGATGCGCTGGAAGCCAGTGATCAACGCGTTCGCCATCACGTTCGGTGACCGCTGGCCGGGAACTGAAACCTACTGATCAACAACGCCGGAAACACCGATCACGGGATAGACCCAGCTTCGGTCGGGACTGTAAAACGTTCGGCTCTGGCGCACTTTCGGTGGTGGTGCGGTGGATCCCGGCCGAGGCGGGGTTGAGGACGCTGGCAATGCGATCGTGGTCCGGGCATCAACCAGGGGCCGATGCAGTGGCGTGTCCCGCCTGCGGGACGCTGACTGGCCGGGTTCACGCCTTCTGAGCTTCCCCCTGTTCGCCGGACACGGCGGGTGTGGGGTCAGGTCGCCGCATCTGGTGGCTGGTTGAGAGCCTCAAACGTGGCGGGCCTGTGCATCCCGATCTTGGAGTGTCTCCGTTTCGGGTTGTACCAGCACTCTATCCATTCGAATATCGCGTTGGCAAGTTCGTCGCGGGTTTTCCA
>NZ_JBFBAG010000126.1:0-1191 GCF_040682155.1 Amycolatopsis sp. NPDC051371 | reverse complement strand
CTAGTGCCTCGTCAAGGAACGTTGACGTGGTAACCGTGTCGCGTGGACATTCGGGCCGGTGATCGCGAGGCTGGCCGGTGGAGGTGAGTCATGGCGCGTAAGCCTGAGGTGTTCGCGCGGTCGTTGGAGCCGGCGGAAGCGCAGCGGCTGGTCAAGATCACGAGGTCGACCCGGGATCGGGTGCGGCTGCGGCGGTCCGGGATCGTGCTGGCCTCGGCGCAGGGCCGGTCCGCGGGGGAGATCGCGGCGATGTTCGCGGCGACGGAGGGGTATGTGCGGGAGGTGATCCACGCGTTCAACGACTCCGGGTTCGCGGCGTTGTCCCCAAAATGGAGGGGCGGCCGACCAGCTAAGTTCGGGCCGGCCGCCCGTGAGCAGATCTGCCGCATCGCCGCCTGCCAACCCACTGAGCTGGGATTGCCGTTCACGACCTGGAGCCTGACCAAGCTGGTCGACTACCTCGCCGAGCACGCGTGGATCAGGGCGAGCACCGAGACCGTCCGGCAGATCCTGCGCAAGGAGGGCGTGTCCTGGCAGGCGACGAAGACCTGGAAAGCCAGCAAAGACCCGGACTTCATACCGAAGAAGAACCGCATCCTCGACCTCTACGACCGGCCGCCCGCCGACGGACGGGTGATCTGCGTCGACGAGTTCGGGCCGCTGAACCTGCAACCCAGACCCGGTCGCGGCTGGTTCCCCCGCGGCCGACCGGCCCGCCTGCGCGCGACCTACACCCGCACCAAGGGCATCCGGCACATGTTCGCTGCGCTCGACCTCGCGTCCGGTCAGATGTTCTACCGGTTCCGTGACCGCAAACGCTGGCCGCAGTTCCTCGACTTCTGCAAGCAGCTGCGCCGCCGCTTCCCGGCCGGGAAGCTCTACCTAGTCTGCGACAACTACGGACCTCACGGCAAGGCCGAGGTCGTCACGTGGTGCGCGGCTAACGACATCGAGCTGGTCTACACACCCACCAACGCGTCCTGGCTGAACTGGATCGAATGCGAGTTCACCGCGGTCCGCTACTTCACCCTCGACGGCAGCGACTACCCCAGCCACACCGCCCAGGAAGCCGCCATCGCGGGCTACCTGCGCTGGCGCAACCGCCACTGCCACCCGAGGCGTCACTTCGCCGTCAACTCCAAGATCCGCCGACCGGATTACCTACCTAACGTTGCTTGATGCGGCACTAGT
>NZ_JBFBAG010000125.1:0-1326 GCF_040682155.1 Amycolatopsis sp. NPDC051371 | reverse complement strand
CCTGAATGACTCTCAGTGTCAGGGTTGGTGGTGCCGCACGGTGTGCGGTTATGGTCCGGTCTTGGTCACGTGGTGACTCGGAATGACGTTGCCCGCAGTGGCTTGTGAATGAACTGTCCTGCGTGATCAAGGCCCGGGCCGGGGCTGGCCTGACTTGATAGAAGCGTGGGCAAACGCCATCAACCTCGACTGAGGCGTGTCCGACCAGCCCGGCCCGGAACGACGCACATGTCCCGGCACAAAGGGAAGGACACGCACCCCTGCCATGGTGGTCATCGGAATCGATCCGCACAAGTCCAGCCACACCGCCGTCGCCGTCGACGAGACCGGCCGCAAACTCGCCCAGCAGACCGTCCCCGCCACCCCCGACGGGCTTCTGCGGCTACGCACCTGGGCCTCGGCCTGGCACCCCGGGCTGCGGTGGGCGGTCGAAGACGGCCGCGGCATCGCCGGGCGGCTGGTCGCCACCCTGATCGGGCATGGTGCCTCCGTCGTCTGGGTCCCACCGAAGCTGATGGCCAAGAGCCGCGCCTCGGCCCGCACCCGCGGCAAGTCCGACCCGATCGACGCCCTCGCCATCGCCCGCGCCGCACTGCGCGAACCCGACCTGCCCTCCGCGCATCTGGATCCAGCAGCCCTGGACCTGCGGCTGCTGACCGACCGCCGTGACTACCTCATCACCCGCCGCACCGCGGCGATCAACCAGCTGCGCTGGCACCTGCACGACCTCGACCCCGCCCTCGACCCCGGCAAAGCCTCGCTGACCGGACCGCGGCGGCTGGGCGCCCTCACCGCCACGCTGGCCGACCTGCCGCACAGCGTCCGCCGTGACCTGGCCCTGGACCTGGCCGCCGACATCACCGCACTGGGCAGGCAGATCGCCCGGCTGGAACACCAGCTCGCCCAGCGGGTCACCGTGCACGCGCCGGCGCTGCTGGCGATTGTCGGGATCAGCGTCGTCACCGCCGCGAAGATCGTCGGGGAGACCGCCGGGATCGCCCGGTTCCGGTCATCGTCGGCCTATGCCATGCATGCCGGCACCGCACCGATCCCGGTCTGGTCGGGCAACCGGCACCGATACCGGCTCAACCGCGGCGGCAATCGCCAGCTCAACACCTGCGTGCACCGGGTCGCGATCACCCAGCTCGCCCATCATCAACCTGCCCGTGACTACCGGGCACGATGGACGGAAAAACGTCCCCAGGCCAGCGCCAAGGCCGCGCTGCGCGCGCTTAAACGTCACCTCACCAACGCCATCTACCAGGCCCTGCTCACCGACCACCAACACCAGCTACAAGCAGCAACTTGACATAGAAGCTTCATTCA
>NZ_JBFBAG010000124.1:0-1357 GCF_040682155.1 Amycolatopsis sp. NPDC051371 | reverse complement strand
CTAGTACTGCAACGGCACTCGGGTGGCGTGTGGTAGATCATCCTGGTGGTGGTCGATGTGGTGATGGATCAGCTGGACCGGGTGCATGAGCGGATCGCGGGCCGGTTTACGCGGTCGGAACCGCGTGCCCGAGCGCGGGAGTACGTATCTGGGCTGGTCGCGGGGTTGGAGCGGAAGAACGGCTGGACGCTGGCCGAGCAGGCCGGCGAAGTCTCGCCGGACGGGATGCAACGGCTGCTGCGCTGGGCGGACTGGGACATCGACGGTGTCCGCGACGACGTGCGGGACTACGTCATCGAGCACCTCGGCGAGCCGGGTGGTGTGCTGATCGTGGACGACACCGGGTTCTTGAAGAAAGGTGTGCGGTCGGCGGGGGTGCAGCGGCAGTATTCCGGGACGGCGGGCCGGATCGAGAACTGCCAGATCGGCACGTTCCTGGCGTATGCCTCGCCTCAGGGGCATGCGCTGATCGACCGGGAGCTGTATCTGCCCGAGCCGTGGATCGCCGACCGGGACCGCGCCCGGCGGGCTGGGATTCCTGATGACGTCGAGTTCGAGACGAAGCCGCGCCAGGCGATGGCGATGCTGGCGCGGGCGTTCGAGGCGGGGCTGCCGTTTGCGTGGATCACCGCGGACGAGGCCTATGGGCAGGTCAAGTACTTGCGCGCGTGGCTGGAGGAGCACGACGCCGCGTATGTGCTGGCCACCAAGGTCAACGACCTGCTGACCACCATAGAGGGGTCCGAACGCCGTGCCGATGAGCTGATCGCGGACCTGCCCGGGCGGGCGTGGCGGCGGTTGTCGGTCGGGGCCGGCGCGCACGGCCCGCGCGAGTACGACTGGGCGCGGGTGCCGATCCGCTCCGGCTGGCGGCCCGGGCGTGGGTACTGGCTGCTCGCGCGGCGCTCGATCAGTGATCCGACCGAAATCGCCTACTACGCTTGCTATGGGCCCCGTCGCTCGACGTTGCTGGATTTGGCGTGGATCGCCGGGACCCGGTGGCGGATCGAGGAATGTTTCCAGCAGGCGAAGAACGAGGCCGGGCTCGACCAGTACCAGGTCCGGTCCTGGCGAGCGTGGTATGCCCACATCACTCTGTCGATGCTGGCTCACGCGTGGCTCGCCGTCTCCAGGACCCTTGTGGCAAAAGGGGAATTGGTGTCGGCGAGCCAGGCATGATCGGATTTACGCTACCGGAGATCCGGCGCCTGCTCATCAAACTCGTGCTGCGTGTCGCCGACGCCGCCGAGCAGGTCTGGGCGTGGTCATGCTTCCGCCGCCGACGACAACACCAAGCCCGCCTCAGTCACTACAAACGCCGCGGCTACCCACTCACGTAACTGCCGTTGCAGTACTA
>NZ_JBFBAG010000123.1:0-1427 GCF_040682155.1 Amycolatopsis sp. NPDC051371 | reverse complement strand
AGCGTGCACGAAAAACCCGAAACACAACATGCACGCAGCGTGAGCATCCCAAGCCCCCACCGCCCCAGCAACTCCCGTCGTGCGCACACAAACGGGGTCAGGTGAGGGCCGCCGTCAGATGTAAGGCGTGTCCGGCTCGAGGCCACAAAGGACCCGGCCGTAGAGCTCGGCGTTGGTCGTCGGGCTGATCAGCGCGTGGAGAGCGGCGGCTCGCAGATCGTTAGCGATCCGCTGGATCGGCACGTCGCGGTACACCGACGCTCCGCCACTGGCCGACGCGAAGATTTCGACGGCGGACTGGGCAAGCGCGCAGACCGTACCGACATCCGCACGGGCGCGGGCGCGCTCCTCCAGCTTCCACGGCGAACCGTCGGCGGCCTTCCGGTCCACGGTCTCGGCGAGCCGGATCGCGTGGAACTCCGCCTGGTCGATCTTTTGCGACGCCTCGGCGACCTGCAGATGGGTGATGGGAGCCGAACGCTGGCTCTCGTAGCCGGTGTAAGCGATCCTGCGGTACGGCAGGCGCTCGAAGAAGACTTCGCGCCCGCCCTTGGCGAGGCCGACGAGCGTGCCCACGGTGGACGCGGTCGCGACCGGCAGCAACGGGGCCCGGTACATCGGGGTCTTCGCGCTGTTCGACGACACGGGTTGGCCCTGGAGCACTGCCGGTAGAGGCAGGAAGCGTTCGGTGGGGACGAACAGGTTCTGGGCGATGGTCGTCAGGCTGCCACTCGCCTTCAGGCCGTTGGCGTACCAGTCGTCGACGGTGTCGAGATCCGCCATTGGCACGAGGGCCATCACCGGATACGGCTCGCCGTCTTCGGGGGTGAGCACGGCGATGATCATCTGCCAGTGCGCGTGGTGAGCACCGGAGATGAAGCCCCACTTGCCGTTGACGACGATGCCGCCGGGTGCCGGGCGGGCCGCCGCCGACGGGCTCAGCGTGCCGCACACTCGGACGTCGGGCGTGGCGAAGACCTCGTCCTGCACCGCGTCCGGGAACATCCCGACCATCCAGCCCGGAATGGTGTAGACCTGAGCGACCCAGGCGACGGAACCGTCGCCCCGGCCGAGCTCGGTCGTGACGTCGACAAGCGTGCGGGTGTCCACTTCGTAGCCGCCGTAACGAGCAGGCGTCCGAAGCCGGAACACGCCGGCCTCGGTTAGGGCTTCGATCACTTCGGGTGCCAGTCTTCGCTCTTCCTCCGCGCGGTCGGCTGTGGAACGGAGCAGCGGCACCAGTGCGGTGACGCGCGCGACGAGCTCGTCCCGGGACGGGGCTTCAGTGGTCGACACGGTGCCTCCAAACTTTTCTGTGGGTGTCATCGGGGTTAGTTGTGGTTTAGAGGCGTCGTTTGTTCTGGGCGATGAGTTTTTCCAGATCGGGGATGATGTCGCTGGGGCTGGGCATGGCGAGCCACTCGTTG
>NZ_JBFBAG010000122.1:0-1565 GCF_040682155.1 Amycolatopsis sp. NPDC051371 | reverse complement strand
GCCGTGTGGTGTTTCAGAACCGTAGAGTGGATGCGTAACACCTTCGTAGACAAGTCCTCGGCCTATTAGTACCAGTCAACTCGACAACACATTACTGTGCTTCCATTTCTGGCCTATCAACCCAATGGTCTATTGGGAGCCTTAACCCACAAAGGGTGGGATACCTCATCTTGGAACAGGCTTCCCGCTTAGATGCCTTCAGCGGTTATCCCTTCCGAACGTGGCCAACCAGCCATGCCCCTGGCGGAACAACTGGCACACCAGAGGTTCGTCCGTCCCGGTCCTCTCGTACTAGGGACAGCCTTCCTCAAGTATCCTACGCGCGCGGCGGATAGGGACCGAACTGTCTCACGACGTTCTAAACCCAGCTCGCGTGCCGCTTTAATGGGCGAACAGCCCAACCCTTGGGACCTACTCCGGCCCCAGGATGCGACGAGCCGACATCGAGGTGCCAAACCATGCCGTCGATATGGACTCTTGGGCAAGATCAGCCTGTTATCCCCGGGGTACCTTTTATCCGTTGAGCGACACCCCTTCCACCAGGCGGTGCCGGATCACTAGTCCCGACTTTCGTCCCTGCTCGACATGTCTGTCTCACAGTCAAGCTCCCTTGTGCACTTGCACTCAACACCTGATTGCCAACCAGGCTGAGGGAACCTTTGGGCGCCTCCGTTACTCTTTAGGAGGCAACCGCCCCAGTTAAACTACCCATCAGGCACTGTCCCTGAACCAGATCATGGCCCGAGGTTCAGATTCCCAATTCGACCAGAGTGGTATTTCAACAACGACTCCACAGCAACTAGCGTCACCGCTTCACAGTCTCCCACCTATCCTACACAAGCCGAACCGAAAACCAATACCAAACTATAGTAAAGGTCCCGGGGTCTTTCCGTCCTGCCGCGCGTAACGAGCATCTTTACTCGTAGTGCAATTTCGCCGGGCCTGTGGTTGAGACAGCCGGAAAGTCGTTACGCCATTCGTGCAGGTCGGAACTTACCCGACAAGGAATTTCGCTACCTTAGGATGGTTATAGTTACCACCGCCGTTTACTGGCGCTTAAATTCTCAGCTTCACCCCCGAAGGGATTAACCGGTCCTCTTAACGTTCCAGCACCGGGCAGGCGTCAGTCCATATACATCGTCTTGCGACTTCGCATGGACCTGTGTTTTTAGTAAACAGTCGCTTTCCGCTGGTCTCTGCGGCCACCCACCCCTAGCCCGAAAAAGGCTTCAGGATGTTTGGCCCCCCTTCTCCCGAAGTTACGGGGGCATTTTGCCGAGTTCCTTAACCACAGTTCACCCGATCGCCTTGGTATTCTCTACCTGACCACCTGTGTTGGTTTGGGGTACGGGCCGTGCATGCACTCACTAGAGGCTTTTCTCGGCAGCATAGGATCACTCTACTTCGCCTCAAACGGCTACGCATCACGTCTCAACCTATATGAGCGGCGGATTTGCCTACCACTCGGCCTACACGCTTACACCAGTACTACCACTCACTGGCGGAGCTACCTTCCTGCGTCACCCCATCGCTTGACTACTACGAAATCAGGTCCCACGCTCCAC
>NZ_JBFBAG010000121.1:0-1586 GCF_040682155.1 Amycolatopsis sp. NPDC051371 | reverse complement strand
TCGGAATTTGTCAAGGTGAGTGAGACCAGTGGGTGTTAGGCGGCTTCGGGTTCGGTCTCCTGGCTGGCGTCGTCGGCTGGGCGGTTGATCCAGACGGTGCCGGGGAGATCAAGCATCTTCGGTGCTGTGGTGATGCCACCGAACCGGTGCGGATGCTGGGCGCGGGCCTCGGCGAGCACGACGCGTCGGTCGGCGGCTTTGGCGGCTGCCAGGCCGAAGTGGACGTCGGCTGGCGTGTGCAGGCCGATGCCGGTGTGTCGATGTTCGTGGTTGTACCACTGGGCGAATTCGTCCATGAATCGTCTCGCCTCCGACAGCGATCCGAAGCGTTCAGGGAATTCCGGACCGTATTTCAAGGTCTTGAACAGTGATTCCGAGTACGGGTTGTCATTCGACACCCGCGGCCGCGAGTGCGATCGGGTGACCTCGAGATCGGCGAGCAAGACGGCGACGGTTTTGCTGGTCATCGACGTGCCCCGATCGGCGTGCGCGACCTGCGGAACGCCATGGACCGTGAACACCTGTTCCATCAGTTCCTTGGCCAGAACACCAGATTCGTGGGCGTGGACATGGACGCCGACGATGAACCGGGAGTAGATGTCGATCATCACGTAGGCGTCGAAGTAGGTGCCTTTCACCGGACCTGCGAGCTTGGTGATGTCCCAGCTGTAGACCTGCCGGGCCGCGGTCGCGACCAGTTCCGGGCATACCGCCGCGGGGTGACGCGCCAACCGGCGGCGTTCCTTGACCTGCTTGTTCTCCGCCAGCACCCGATACATCGTGGACACCGAACACAGGTAGACGCCCTCATCGAGCAGCTGGGCGTAGATCTGCAGCGGCGCCAGGTCCACGAACCGGCTACCGGTGAGCACTTCGAGAATCCGTCGGCGTTCCAACACGGTCAGCTTGTTGACCGGGTCCGACACCGGTTGCGGTGCGACCACCGGTGTGAGTGCGGCGGCGGCGGCCTTGCCGTGACGGACCGCCGTCGAGCGCACCAAACCGGTCAGCAGGGCGGCTTGCCTGGTCGGCACACCATCTCCGGTCATCGACGCATAGGCGTGGGTCAACGCTTCTTGTGCTTCTCGTCGGAATCCGCTCTCTCGGAAAGACTTTCCAAGAGAGCGTGCGCTTTTCCCATGATGTCCAGGGCGGTCTCGGTGGTGTTCAACCGCTTGTTCAAACGGGCATTTTCCTGCGTGAGCCGGGCGATCTCAGCTTGCTCGGCGGACAGCTTGCCGACCTTCTCGCCTGGTTTCTTGCCCGCCAGCACGCCGGCATCGCGCTGCTTACGCCACTCGCTGATCAACGACGAGTACAAGCCTTCCCGCCGCAGGTACCCACCGCCGTCGTGTTGCTCGCACGCCGCCTCGTAGGCTTCCAGATGGGCGAGTTTCTCCGACGCGGTGAACGCGCGCCGCCGACGCGGCCCGTCACTGCGCGGGTGCTGGGAAGCCATCCGCTCATTATCGCCCTCGACCAGCGAGGACATGCTCGTGCGGGTCATCTCAGTCGATCCGTATCTCGCCCTGCATCAGGCCGGGTTGCTATGAACCAGTGGACTCAACTCACCCTGACACGCAGGG
>NZ_JBFBAG010000119.1:0-1688 GCF_040682155.1 Amycolatopsis sp. NPDC051371 | reverse complement strand
TAGTTGTGGTTTAGAGGCGTCGTTTGTTCTGGGCGATGAGTTTTTCCAGATCGGGGATGATGTCGCTGGGGCTGGGCATGGCGAGCCACTCGTTGCGGAGGTCGGCCGCGGCGTGGTGACGAGCGGGGTCGTGAGCGGTGTGCCAGATCAGTTCACGGATCTCGTTGACCGTCTGCGCGCGGTGGTCGAGGCGGTCGCCGACGCCCTTGGCGATGACGAAGTCGGAGACGGGGGTGGCTTCGATTTTCTTGGCGGGCAGTTCCCAGTGGTAGCCGGCGCTGGTGGTTTCCTCCCGGACACCGGCCTCGAAACCGTTGCGGTAGGTGCCGGTGCGCAGCTGGTCGGGTTCGTCTTCGACCAGTTTCAACAGGACCGATTCGCCGGCGAGGTCGCAGACCAACTGCGGGACCGCCGCGGCCAGCGCGGAGGCGTAGGTGCCGTTGCCGCCGTGGTGGATGAGAGTGGAGCAGGTGGGCACCAGCGCGGGCAGGGGCACCCAGTCGAAGGTGCGGACGTTGGCGGGGACGGAGTCGACGTCGGCCAGCTGCATCTTGTCCAGGGTGGCGATGAACTCAAGATCCTCGAGGCCTTCGCAGGCCTTGAGGATCTTGGGGGCGCGGTCCCAGTCACCGGGGATGAACCGGCGGGTGGATTCCCCCAGCGACAACGCGACCCGGCGCACCCCGGCCCGGCCGCAGCAGTCGCAGCGGGCGTCTTCGGGACGCTGGTGCAGCCAGCCGGGGAAGGTCTGCGGGTCGACGTAGGGGACCTGGCGCATCGGCAGCTTCTTGGTGCTGGTGGGCAGCCGGAAGTCCTCCAGCATCGGGTCGACCGTCCACTGCCCGACCAGCAGTTCCTCATCCACGCTCAGCCCGTACTTGGCGGCCAGCGGCTCCAGCAGCGTCGCCAGCGGGTTCTCGTCCAGACCCGCGGCCCGCAACGCTTCCCGGCTTTCGGCCAGCCGGTCCAGCGACCAGCCGAACTGGTCCTGGCTGATCAGCAACCGCGCGTGCGCCGATCCCGACACCTTGCCCGCCACCCCGCCCGCGGGGTGGGTCGGGTCCCACAGGATCAAGTCCGGTTTCCAGGTTTTGGCGAACTCCACAAGATCACTGGCCTCGTCCCGGTCCACCCGCACGTAGTCGGAGATCGGGTTGAGCAGGTACTGGAAGAACACGATCCAGTGCTCGCGGTCCTCGACGCTCAGCCCCATCGCGTCGGCATACGCCAGCACCAGATCCGGGTGCGCGGGCTGGCTGCAGTCCTCGGTCAGCCGGACCGGGACCTGCTCGGGATTGCCCAGCGCCACCGGGGTCAGCCCGGTTCCCTTGATCATGTCCGCCGAGCTGTGGTGGGTGGCGATCCGCACTTCGTGGCCGGCGCTTTGCAACGCCCACGCCAGCGGCACCACCGGATACAGATGAGCGAACGAATTCGGATAGATGGTGAACAGGACACGCATTGAACGCTCTCCAATCGGCGGCAGAAACCCCCTACCACCATCCACGCGGACACAGCCGAAAACCAGCCGCAACCGATCCTGCGACCCACCACCCCGCACCCGCATCTCTCCGCTTGCGAACACCCCTGATCCCGCCTTCACCACTGCACGTCAGGAGATGCACCCACCCACACCACCCCCCGACACTGACCACACACCACACCGCCACCCCCGGGAGGCCGCATGA
>NZ_JBFBAG010000118.1:0-1708 GCF_040682155.1 Amycolatopsis sp. NPDC051371 | reverse complement strand
GTGGTCGACCCGACCGCGTCGTTCCCACCGGACCTGGTCGACCGCCACTTCGACCGGGGCCGGCCCGATGCGGTCTGGCTGACCGACATCACGTAATGGGAGGGTCGGGTTCCGGCTCGACACGGTGTGGGTGGTTGGCAGGGGTCCCTGAGATATCACTGATCCAGTGCAGAGTGTTGCTGAGCTGGCTGCAGGTGATCACTGCTGTTGATTCACGTGACACGTCAGAGATCTGAAGGTAGACGGTGACCCTGCCAGCCACCCCGGGGCCGGATGATCGGCTTGTGAGATGCCGCGCCATCGAGCGCTGTCCATTAGGTCGCCGCATCAGCCTCGAGCTCACCGCAACCGGTAGCGAGCAGAAGGCGAGGCACGTGTGGCCATTACCTGTGGAATCGATTGGGCCGAAGCGCACCATGATGTGGCGTTAGTCGACGAAAACGGAAACGTTGTTGCCCGGCAACGTATCGGCGTCGGCGCGGAAGGGTTCTCGACGCTCATGGGCATGCTCGCCGAACACGGTGAGCCGGCCCAGATTCCTGTTGCACTTGAGACTGAGAAGAACCTGCTCGTGGTCGCCTTGTCGGGCGCCGGGTTCCCGGTCTATCCGATCAACCCGCGCGCGGTCGCCCGCTACCGCGAGCGGCACGGTCAGGCCGGCGGAAAGTCCGATCCCGGCGACGCGACCGTGTTGGCGAACATTCTGCGCACCGACCGGCCGATGCACCGGCAACTGCCGGAGATCAGCGAGCACGCGTTCGCGATCAAGGCGTTGGCACGCCAGCATCAAGAGGCGATCTGGGCGTTGAACCAGACTGTGAGCCGGCTGCGTTCGGTGCTGCTGGAGTTCTACCCGAACGCCGTCACGACGTTCACGAATCTCAAACATCATGCTACGACGGCGATCCTGGCCGCCGCGCCCACTCCGGAGGCTGCCGCACGGTTGAACCGCCGGCGCGTCGTCGCCATCCTGCATCGGTGCGGCAGGCGCAACGATCCCGGGCTCGTCGAGAAGATCCTCGACGGACTCAAAGGCCCCGCGCTGCGGCAACCTGCGCAGGTCGAAGCCGCGCTCGGCGTGACTGTCGCGCAACTGGTGGCCATCATCACGTCCATGCGCACCGCGGTCGACGTGCTCGAAACCGAGCTGGATCAGCAATTCGCCACACACCCCATGGCACCGACCCTGCAGTCCGCGCCCGGCCTGGGACCTGTGCTCGCCGCCAGGGTCCTGGCCGAAGTCGGTGACGATCCCCGACGTTTCACCACCGCCGCAGGGCTGCGAGCCTTCGCCGGCACCGCGCCCGTCACCCGCGCGTCCGGACGATCGCACTACGTCAAAGCCCGCAAGGTCCGCAACAAACGCCTCGGCGACGCGTGCCACTGGTGGGCCTTCTCCGCCCTCACCAAATCCGCCGGAGCACGCGCCCATTACGACCGGCGCCGAGCCGCCGGCGACCACCACAACGCCGCGCTGCGTAACCTCGCCAACAAACTCCTCGGCCGCTTATGGTGGTGCATGATCAACAACCAGCCTTGGGACGACAGCGTCGCCTGGCCAATATCTGCAACAGCAGCGGCCGGGACTTGACATCTGACCGGCGTGGGATGTCTACCTGACGTGTGGCGAGGGTGACATGTTCCTGTGCGCCATCCGGGACGGGCACACTCGGAAGGTGTTGGGACACAGCATCTCTGACCACATCAG
>NZ_JBFBAG010000117.1:0-1782 GCF_040682155.1 Amycolatopsis sp. NPDC051371 | reverse complement strand
CCGTTTGTGTGCGCACGACGGGAGTTGCTGGGGCGGTGGGGGCTTGGGATGCTCACGCTGCGTGCATGTTGTGTTTCGGGTTTTTCGTGCACGCTGTGGAAATCGCCCGGTTTGAATGGCAGGCGCCATTGGTTAGGAGAAGAAAATGACTGGCACAGGCGTAGCGCCACCCAGCGCCGGCCGGCGGGAGTGGTGGGCGCTGGTTGTGCTCGCGCTGCCGACGTTCATGGCGGCCATGGACATCACGGTCCTATTCCTCGCCCTTCCGCACATTTCGGCGGATCTGCACACATCGAGCACCCAGGAACTGTGGATCACCGATATCTACGGGTTCCTCATCGCGGGTTTCCTGGTCACGATGGGCACACTCGGGGACCGGATCGGCCGGCGCCGGGTGCTGCTGGTCGGCGCGACCGCCTTCGCCGTGCTCTCGGGCGTGGCCGCGTTCTCCACCAGCCCGGAAATGCTGATCATCGTCCGTGCGCTGCTGGGCGTGGCCGGTGCCACGATCATGCCCTCGACGCTGGCGTTCATCATGACGATGTTCCAGAACCCCAAACAGATGAGCGCAGCGATCGGAGTGTGGGCGACTTCGATGCTCGCCGGCATCGCGATCGGCCCGACCATCGGCGGGCTGCTGCTGAGCGCCTTCTGGTGGGGCTCGGTGTTCCTGGTCGCGATCCCGGTCATGATCGTCCTGCTGGTCGCGGCACCCAAACTGCTGCCCGACATCAAAAACCCCATGGCCGGCAAGCTCGACCCGCTCAGCGTGCTGCTGTCCCTGCTGACCATCCTGCCGGTGATCTACGGCCTCAAGGAAACCGTCAGCCACGGCTGGGCCACCCTGCCGATCGTGGTGTTCGTCCTCGGCGTCCTCTTCGGCGTCGCGTTCGTCGTGCGCCAACGCCGCCTCGAACACCCCCTGCTGGACCTGAGCCTCTTCGGCATCCGCACCGTCAGCGGCGGCCTGATCCTCGGCCTGCTGTTCGCCACCATCCAAGGCGGCATGGGCCTGCTGATCACCCAGTTCCTGCAGATCGTCGAAGGCTACTCGGCCCTGCAGACCGCTCTCTGGCTGCTCATCCCCTCCGCCGTGATGATCATCGGGATCCAGCTCACCACCCCGCTGAGCCAGAAAATCCGCCCCGGCCTCATCCTCATGACCGGCCTGATCATCGCCGCGGCCGGCATGTTCCTGCTCACCCAGGTCGACGTCATCGGCGGCACCGCACTGCTGATCATCGGCTCCAGCGTCATCTACATCGGCGGCAGCCCCATCGGTGTCCTGGTCAACCAGGTCGTCATGGGCGCCGCACCCCCCGAGCGCATGGGCTCGGCCGCGTCCCTGCAATCCACCGGCGGCGAACTCGGCGTCGCCCTCGGCGTCGCCACCATCGGCACCATCGCCACCGGCTACTACACCCACGCCCTCACCCTGCCGGCCAACACCCCCACCGACGCCGCCCACACCGCCAACGAAAGCATCGCCGCCGCGGCGGCCACCGCCGGCACCCAGCCACCCGAAATCGCCAACGGCATCCTCACCGCCGCACAAAACGCTTTCACCACCGCCCTCAACTCCACCGCCGCGATCTGCGCCGTTGCCTTCATCGGCCTCGCCGCACTCGCCTACGCCACCATCCGCCACATCCCCGCGATGGCACCCCCACCCCCACCCCCCACCGAAGAAGAAACCCCCACCACCAGCACCACCGACGAAGACGCCATCCACACCTAAACCCCACCCCACAGGCCGGGACCCGCACACACGGGCCCCGGCCT
>NZ_JBFBAG010000116.1:0-2400 GCF_040682155.1 Amycolatopsis sp. NPDC051371 | reverse complement strand
CAACGAGTGGCTCGCCATGCCCAGCCCCAGCGACATCATCCCCGATCTGGAAAAACTCATCGCCCAGAACAAACGACGCCTCTAAACCACAACTACCGGGGAGCCCCCACCTTTTCGGGTGGGGGCTCCTCTGCGTTCACGTCGAGCAACGACGAAGACGCCGCCGGCAACGCCGTCCGGCTAGCGTCGGGGCGAGTCCGCCCATCCGCGGGAGGACCGATCAGGAACTGGTGGTGCCGCGATGGTCGAGTCCTCCGACGGCGAGTTCGCGCCGGTCCGGCAACTGTCTTCGCGCGAGGTCTACCGCAATCCGTGGCTCGCTCTGCGCGAAGACCGGATCGAGCGCCAGGATGGCTCCCGCGGTATCTACTCGGTGATCGAGCGGCCCGACTACGCGGTGGTCATCCCCGCCGAGGACGACGGTTTCCACCTGGTCACCCAGTACCGGTACCCGATCGCCGGGAGTTTCTGGGAGTTCCCTCAGGGCTGCTTCCCGGACTGGCGCCCGGTCGACCCGATCGAGCTTGCCCGCACCGAACTGGCCGAAGAGACCGGTTTCCGGGCCGGGTCACTGGTTGACCTCGGCCGTCTGTTCAGCTGGCACGGCGCGTCCGGGCAGGCGTTCACCGTCGTCCTGGCCACCGACCTGACGCCGGGCAGCCCCGATCGGGAAATCGGTGAGCAGGACATGCGGCAGCAGTGGTTCTCCCGCCGGCAGTTCGAGCGACTGATCCATGATGGAGAAATCAGGGACAATTCGACATTGTCCGCTTATGCGATGCTGCTGTTGCACGAGCGGGGGTGACTGCGGCGAAATACGGGGCAACGGCGGAGATGCCCGCATCGCCAACGCAATTCTACGATCGCAGAGCTGTACAACCATCGGCCGGCGTGAGGAGACAACTCGTGAGTGACGGTACAACGCTCTGTCAGACGTGCGGAGACGTCGCGGTCACCAAGTTCTTGTCACTCGGTCTGCAGCCCGCGTGCCTCTTCCCCGCGAACGCCGCGGAAGCGGAGACCGAGCAAGCCTGGCCACTCGATCTCGGTTTCTGCCCGCAGTGCAGCCTGGTCCAGATCACGGAGCCGGTCGACGAACGTATCCTCTTCGCCGGCGACTACCACCACATCGCCGGTTTGACCGGCGGCTACCGCCGGCACCTGCAGGGCCTCGCGGACGAGCTGGCCAAGTTCCGCGACTCGCTCGACGGCGCGCCGCGACGCCGTTCGGTCATCGAGATCGGAAGCAACGACGGCAGCCTCCTGGACGAGCTGGCGAAGCGCGACTTCGGCGTGCTGGGAGTCGACCCGAACGGCGTCGAGACCGCTGCCGGGTCGCCGGTCGTCAAGGAGTACTTCAGCGCGGACCTCGCGACGCGGCTGCTGGCCGGCCACCAGCCCGCGGACGTGGTCCTGGCGCTCAACACGTTCGCGCACATCACGAACCTGCGGGACTTCCTCGACGGGGTGTGCACCGTTCTGAACGACGACGGGATCTTCGTTTCCGAGTCGCATTACCTGCCGGACCTCCTCCAGACCCTGCAGTACGACTTCGCCTACCACGAGCACTCCCGGTACTACTCGCTGATGGCGCTGCAGGCCGTCTTCAAGCTTCACGGGCTCGAGGTCTTCCACATCGAGCGGATCCCCACCCACGGCGGGTCGGTCCGCGTTTACGCAGGCTTCGAGGGCGCTCACGAGGTGCGTGACTCCGTCTCGACCCTTCGCACTTACGAGGACACCCTGCAACTCACCAGCGAAGCGACCTACCGCGAGTTCGCGGGTCGCGTGGAAGAGCACCGGGACCGGCTGCGCGCGCTGCTGGCCGAAGTCAAGCGCGACGGTTCGCGGGTTGCGGCGGCGTCTTCGCCCGCCCGCGCGGTCACCCTGCTCAACTACTGCTCCCTGGGGCCGGCCGAGCTCGACTTCCTGTCCGAGATCAGCCCGCGCAAGATCGGCAAGCTTTCACCCGGCACCCACATCCCGGTCGTCCACCAGGACCGGCTGTGCGGCCCCGACCAGCCGGAGTACGCGTTGCTGCTGTCGTGGCACATCATCGACGAACTGGCCTCCCGACTCCGGCAGGAAGGGTTCACGGGGAAATTCCTCGTCCCGCTCCCGGAGCCGCAGGTGCTCGACGAGCTCTGAAGTCGCTCGTACCGATGCCCGCTTGTCGACGTGCCGGGTCACCGCACCCGGGACATCGACAAGCGGGCTGTCGCGTTGTGCCCCGGCCTCCTCAGCCGAACCGGTCACCGGGACCGATGTCAGGGAGGAGCGAAGAACTCGCAGGTCGGGTCGAGTGCCGTTTGTGTGCGCACGACGGGAGTTGCTGGGGCGGTGGGGGCTTGGGATGCTCACGCTGCGTGCATGTTGTGTTTCGGGTTTTTCGTGCACGCT
>NZ_JBFBAG010000115.1:0-2558 GCF_040682155.1 Amycolatopsis sp. NPDC051371 | reverse complement strand
GTCTGGATCAACCGCCCAGCCGACGACGCCAGCCAGGAGACCGAACCCGAAGCCGCCTAACACCCACTGGTCTCACTCACCTTGACAAATTCCGAGGTCACGGCAGCGGGTATGCCGCACTCGCGCGCGGCACGATGGACATACCGCGGCTGCAAACTGCGCTGAGCGGGGTGCCGATTCCGCGGGCCGCGGACGGGCGGCTGGTGTTGGCGGTGGATATCACCAGCTGGCTGCGCCCGGAGGCACACACCAGCCGGCAGCGGATCTTGTGTCATACCTATGGCCGCGGCAAGGATCAGCACATCATGGTTCCCGGCTGGCCATACTCGGTGATCGTTGCGCTGGAGACGGGGCGCAGTTCCTGGACCGCGCCGCTGGACGCGGTCCGGCTCGCGCCCGGTGACGATGCCGCGACCGTGACCGCTGCCCAGGTGCGTGGTGTGGTGGATCGCCTGATCGTCGCGGGACATTGGCGGCCCGGGGATCCGGACATCCTGCTGGTCGCCGATGCCGGCTACGACGGACCTCGCCTCTCCCACGTCCTGGCAGACCTGCCGATCGTTGTTCTGGTCCGGATGCGCTCGGACCGGGTGCTGCGCCGTCCCGCGCCACCACAGCTGCCCAGCACCATAGGGCGGCCCCGCCGTCACGGCGGCGAGTTCGTTTTCGGTGACCCGGATACTTGGGGTGAACCGGATGTCGACACCCGAACCGAGACTCGTCTCTACGGTCCGGCCCACGCCAGGGCATGGGATCGTCTGCACCCGAGGCTGACCCACCGCATCGCGTGGGCCGGCCACGCCGGGAATTTGCCGATTCTGGAAGGCACCGTGATCCGCTTGCAGGTCGAGCGGCTGCCGTCCGGGGCGATCCCGAAACCGGTGTGGCTGTGGCATTCCGGAATTGGTCTCGATTCGGTGATGGTTGATCTGTTGTGGCAGGCGTTCCTACGCCGGTTCGACATTGAGCACACCTTCCGCATGCTCAAGCAAACCCTCGGCTGGACCGCCCCGAAACTGCGGTCTCCCGAGGCCGCTGACCGGTGGACCTGGCTGCTGCTGGTCGCCTACACCCAGCTGCGTCTCGCCCGCGGCCTGGCGGCCGATCTGCGGCGTCCGTGGGAGAAAGCCGTCGCACCACAAAAGCTGTCCCCGGCCCGGGTCCGGCGAGGTTTTCGGCACCTGCGTGCGCATACCGCTCGTCCGGCCGGTGGCCCGAAACCCTCCCGACCTAGCCCCGGCCGCCCTCCCGGGACGCGCAACCAACAGCCAGCCTCACGCCATGACGTGCATATCGTGACCAGCCCAAACAAACGGAAACCCAGTGACGGCAAGACATCAAAGCCCAACAACCCACGCCCCCGCCGAACAGGTTAAAACCCAAGCTATGAGCCGCACCGGAAGTACGTACAAGGATTGATGCGTGCCCAGGCTGAGGCGGATGCTTTCGAATCCGTTTTGATGCAGGGCGGGCGCCGCACGGTCAGGCAGTGGTTCAGCGAACTTCAGGACTTGGTGCCGATCGATTTTCGCAAGATAGTTCGCACTGGCGTGATCTCGGATCGTCGTGCTCGAGTTGAAGAGGTTGTCGCGGCGGAGGTCAAGGGCGAACTGGTCAACCCCATCGCCTGGCGGGCAAACCCGGAAGCGCCTGGGCGAACGTGTCAGCGATTGGTCAACGTGGCCGTCAGTGTGTTGCCTGCCGCACACCGGCTGCGGTATGCCGAAGAATTCGCTAGTGAACTGTGGGAGACCCGTGGGCGCCATCGGCTCGCGCATGCGGTCCGGCTAGTACTACAGGGCTAGATCTCTAGCATCTGGAGTCGGAGGCGTCGCCTGAAATGGCTTCGTCGTGCGTCTGCCTGGTGTCCGCGGCGCCAGGCAGACGCACGAAGGCCCTGGTCGATGACGTGATCGTCTTTGCCGATGAGGTTGAACAGGCGTCGGATCTCGGCGATGGAGAGCGCGATCAAGCGACGGGTCCGGGTGGTCATGTCGTGGGGTTCGTCCGCGGTCGTGCTGTTCTTTTTTTGCCTGGTGTCTCATCACCGCGAGGAATGCCATGGCCAGCATCGACAGGGTGACGTGCCGGTACCAGGCGTGATAGAGACGGACCTGGTAGTTGTCCAGCCCGGCCTCATTCTTGGCCGCTTCAAAACATTCCTCGATCGGCCAGCGGGCACCGATGACACGGACAAGTTCTGTCAGCGATTCTCCGCGCGGGTTGTAGCAGTGGAAGTAGCCGAGTTCTCCGTCTGAGATACTCCGCCGGAACACGTACTGATGACCACCGTCGGCATCGACCATCGCCCAGTCGTAGACCCGGAAACCTTTCGTGCCGATCCCGCAAGACCGACGAGACCAGTCGTGTCTCGTCAGCCGAGATGCGGCATGTTTGACCAGCGTCGCCACGCCGGATGCCGAAGAGATACCACCGGTGCCGATATCGGTGTTCTTTGGCACATGAGGTTCACCCCGGGTAGTGGACACCGAGTTAGCAGGACCCATCGTCCTGCTGAAAGGATGTCCTCATGCCTCCTCGCAAGCGCCGGTCCTACA
>NZ_JBFBAG010000114.1:0-2575 GCF_040682155.1 Amycolatopsis sp. NPDC051371 | reverse complement strand
GTGAGTGAGAAACAGTGTTCTAATCCTGTTTCTCACTCACGACCTCTTGCCGCGGGAGACCGGCTCAGCCCGAGTCGCGCTTGCCCATCAGGGAGAACGCCACCACCAGAGCCACCGCGACCCACGTCAGCAGCGTCCCGCCACCCGTCAGCGGACCGAGGTACGTCGCCGAGTCCGTCTTCAGCTGGGCCGTGCTCAGCTGCTCCGCCGCCGAGGCCGGGAAGTACGCCAGGATGTCGCGCTGGACCCACGCCGGCAGCAGTGCGCCGAGGATCGCCGGGGCGAAGATGAAGCCGATCGCCGTGGCGATCGCGCCCGCCGCGCTGCGCATCATCACGCCGAATGACAGGGCCAGCAGCGCGAACGCCGCGAACTCCGCGCCCCAGCCGAGCAGGCTGCGCAGCACGCCCGGGCCGCCGAGGCCCAGCGTCGGGATGGCCGGGTTGATGCCGAGCACGATCTGGCCGATGAAGAACGCCGCGGCCGCGAACAGGGTGCCGAGCACGAACGCCAGCAGCCCGACGACCACGGCCTTCGAAATGAGGACCCGGCCGCGGTGCGGGGTGATGGCCAGGGTGAGGCGCATCATCCCGGTCGAGTACTCACCGGACACGGCGAGCACGCCGAGCACCGAAATGAGGATCAGGCCGAGGTTCATCCCGACCATGCTGGTGCCGGCCGAGTCGAAGTCCGCCGTCTGGCCGGCGGGCAGGTTCTTGTAGTCCTGCTCGGTCAGGAAGCTGAACAGCACCGAGAACCCGACGCTGACGACGGCCGCGGCGATGACGACGACCCAGGTCGACCGGACCGACTTGAGCTTGGTCCACTCCGCGGCGAGCGTGTTGCCGATGCCGGGCGAGGTCTTCGTTTCCGGCAGTGAAGCCGTTGCGGTGGTCACGTTATTCAGTCCCTTCCGACGCGAGCGCCCGCACCGTCTCGAGTACCTTCTCCTCCGCCGGCGGCCCGCCGTTGTGCGAGCGGTACTGCACGCTGTCCTTGGTGAGGTCCATGAACGCGGCCTCGAGGCTCGCGCGGACCGGCGTGAGCTCGTGCAGCCCGAGCCGGCGCTCCAGCGCGAGGTCGCCGATCTCCGGCGCGTCCAGGCCGACGACGTTGAGCGAGCCGTCGTCCAGCTTCGTCACCTTGCCGCCTGCCCGTTCGAGGGCTTCGGCGAGCTCGGCGACCTGCGGCGAGACCACGTGGACGTGGCTGCGCGCGCTGCGCTGGGTGAAATCGGCGATCGGCATGTCGGCGATGAGCTCGCCGCGGCCGATCACGATGACGTGCGCGGCGGTCTCTTCCATCTCGTTCATCAGGTGGCTGGACACGAAGACCGTCCGCCCCTCGGCGGCGAGGTCCTGCATCAGGGTCCTGATCCAGTAGATGCCCTCGGGGTCGAGGCCGTTGACCGGCTCGTCGAACAGCAGCGTCGGCGGGTCGCCCAGCAGGGCGGTCGCGATGCCGAGCCGCTGGTACATGCCCAGCGAGAAGTTGCCGACCTTCTTGCCCGCGACCTCGGTGAGGCCGACGGTGTCGAGCACCTCGTCGACCCGCTTGCGCGGGATGCCGCCGGCCTGCGCCACCCACTGCAGGTGCCGGTACGCCGTGCGCGCGCCGTGGACGGCCTTCGCGTCGAGCAGCGCCCCGACCTCCCGCATCGGCGCGGGCAGGTCCCGGTAGGCCTTGCCGTTGACCGTGACCGAGCCGCCGCTGGGGGCGTCCAGGCCGAGGATCATCCGCATCGTGGTCGACTTGCCGGCCCCGTTGGGCCCCAGGAAACCGGTCACGACGCCAGGCTTGATGTCGAACGACAGGCCGTTGACGGCCGTCGTGTCCCCGTATCGCTTCGTCAGATCTCGTGCTGTGATCAAGCGCCTGCTCCGTATTCGTTCCTGTGTGCCTGAGGACAAGTCAACCGGCTGCCACCGCCGCCGGGCTACTGCACAAGGTCGCTTGTCTCCACAACCAAAGTTGCAACCCCCGTACCTGCGTGATCTTCCCAGCACCCTGGGCGACCGGCAACTCGGGAACGTCAACTTTCGATGGTCGGAAGACGACTTTCGAGGACTCACAACGCTGATCACCGTGTGCTTGAATCGATCACAGGAAGAATTCGACGACCACCGTTCACGAGGAGTTTCCGATGGCCAAAGAACAAGGCGGCCGCCCGTTCGTTTCCCTCGTCATGGGACTGATTCTCGTCGCGGGCGGGATCGCGATCATCATCAACGCGGGAGAGCACACCATCGGCGTGATCGGCGGTGGCGTCACCATCGTCGTGGGGCTGCTGTTCTTCGTCCGCAGCGCCACTTCCCGCAAGACGACCGCGGCGGGGCGCCGTCGGTTCTTCATATCCTGAAAGCACTTCCGGCGGAGCTGAGGCGGCCGTCCTGGTGTCCCGGTCGGGGGGACACCAGGACGGCCGCTTCCGTTCGTGCACCGCGGCCCGCGCCGGCGGCACCGCAAAGGTCTTGAATGACTCATTCAAGACCTCCGACCTGGATCCACCGATGTGTTTTGTGGTGATCTTGAGGCCGGGTTGTTGATCTTGTGGTGGGTGGTGGGCGTGCGTGAT
>NZ_JBFBAG010000113.1:0-3031 GCF_040682155.1 Amycolatopsis sp. NPDC051371 | reverse complement strand
GAAGAAACCCCCACCACCAGCACCACCGACGAAGACGCCATCCACACCTAAACCCCACCCCACAGGCCGGGACCCGCACACACGGGCCCCGGCCTCCCCATTTCACCGCCAACAGGAGAGTCCGTTGCGGATCCTGTTCACCACAGTCGCGCTGCCCGGGCACTTCTTTCCGCTCGTCCCCCTCGCGTGGGCGTGCCGGGTGCTGGGTCACGAGGTGCTGGTGGCGTGCACGGAGGAGTTCGTGCCCACCGCGGTCGGCGCGGGTCTGCCCGCCACGTCGACAGGTCCCGCAGCCCGGTTCGCCGATCTCGCTGCCGACGATCGCCCGGGCCGGGACCGCCCCGGGCAGCGAGCCGCTCACGGCCGGGTGTTCGGGCAGATGGCCGTTCGTGCCTTGCCGGGCATGCTGCCGGTCGTCGAGGATTGGCAACCGGACCTGGTCGTCCACGAACGCGCCGAGTTCGCCGGTCCGATCGCGGCGTACGTCGCCGGCGCTCCCCTCGTCGAGTTGCACTGGGGGGCTTCGCCGATGCCCGAGTACCGCGCGGAAGCCACACGTGTTCTCCGTCGTCGACTCGAGGCCGTCGGCCTCGACGCGCTGCCGGCACCCGTCGAAGTGGTTAACCCTTGGCCGCCGAGCCTCCGGCCGGGGTACGCCGGCCGGCATGCTTCTCTGCGCGCTGTACCACAGTACAACGGGGCGGCGCCGTTGCCGGACTGGCTCCTGCGCTTGCGCCCGACGCGGCGGATCTGCTTCACCTTGGGGACGGTGGTACCGCGCACCGGGCGGAACCAGGTGACCGGCACGGTTCCCGATATCATCGATGCATTGTCCACACTGGACGCGGAGGTGGTCGTCGCGGTGGACGGCAGAGTCGCGGCGGCGTGGCCACCGTTACCACCTGCCGTCGGTCATGTCGGCCGGCTGCCACTTGCCCAGGTTTTCACCGCCTGCGACGTCGTCGTCCATCACGGTGGCCAGGGCACCACACTAACCGCGTTGGGTGCCGAACTGCCCCAGCTGCTGCTGCCGGTCTTCGACGACCAGTTCGACAACGCCGACGCAGTGGTCCGCGCGGGCGCAGGCCTCCGCCTGCTACCGGACGAGCTCACGCCCCGCGCGGTCGCCGACCACTGCGCCGTCCTGCTCGATGACCCGGCTTACCGGCGTCACGCCGAGGTGATCGCGACGGAGATCGCGACCCAGCCGACCCCGGTGGCCGTCGCCGGATACCTCATCACCATCGCCGAGCGGACCGGCCGTCTGGCTGCATAGTCCCGAACACAATGCGGGTTCGCCGCCACGCGGCCGGATATCTAGCCGACGCTGACAGGCCGCACCATGTACGGTCAAGGTCGAGCGGTGAAGTGGCGTGACGAAGTTCGGCGCCCGAGGTCGAACGCTCGCTTCTGAATCGAATTGCCGCCTTCGCCAGCGCGTGTCCGGTATCGCACCAATGAAGTTCTTTGCCGCAAGAAAGAACGAAATCCGTGCCCAGGCGGAGAAGCGAGGTCCTCGCGTGGGTCTGTCAAACGAACGGCTCTGGCGCACTTTCGGTGGTGGTGTTACCTGAGGACGATGCGGTGGCGCAGGAGAGCGAAGCTGGCTCTCCCGTGCATCTGCCGCTTGAGGAGCTTCGTCTTGGTGTTCACACCTTCGGTGCGTCCATTGTGGTGATCGAGGGTGATCGCAGCAGTGACGGCGTCGATGTCCTGGTCGATGCCTCGAGTGAAGGAATGCACGTGGGGTAGTTCCGCCTCGCGTACGGCAGTGGTCCATGCCGCCAATCGGGCCGGGCTGTCCTT
Organism: Amycolatopsis sp. NPDC051371; assembly: GCF_040682155.1. Lineage (NCBI taxonomy): Bacteria > Bacillati > Actinomycetota > Actinomycetes > Pseudonocardiales > Pseudonocardiaceae > Amycolatopsis > Amycolatopsis sp. NPDC051371. Next base: position 1,225 of record NZ_JBFBAG010000113.1, on the reverse strand, counting down.
ACGGGGAACGAGCAGGGCGGCGAAAGAACGTACGATGCTGGCCAGCGCCGCCATTCCGGGGCAGGCTGCGGTCAGTGCTTCGAGTCGTTCGCGTTGCCGTTCAGTGAGATTCTCGGGCCGCGTCAGCAGCAGCCGGGCGGCCCGGCGTGGCGAAAGGTGCAGACGCTCGTCGAGGTGCGGCCCCTGGTTCAGGTACCGCACGAGGAAGTTCTGGCTGCCGTTGTATCCCAGAGCGCGGATTTCGCCCAACAGCGCGGTAGCCCCCACACCCGGCTCCTGTTCGCGGCGGACACGTAGGTGGTCCTGGTACGGGTCGACCATGCAGGCCCGGTACTTGGGGACCCGCTGGATGCGCTCCGGTGTGGCCGCCCGGGCGTATCGCTTGACTGTGTTCAGCGCCAGGCCGAGGCGGCGTGAGCAGTCCAGCAGCCCAACTCCGGCCTCGAGCAGGGCATGGATCTGCTGCCACCGCTGAAGGGTGGTCTCGGCAAGCTTTCCTTGGCGCAGTCGGGTGGCCGAGGCCCAGCACGCACTGTGGGCTGCGACCTCCTTGCCCGCGGCGTCGCACAGACCGTGCCAGAGGTGCCATCGGTCCGCGACCTGGATCGCTTGCGGCAGCGCATCCCGCACGGCCTGCGCATAAGCTGCTGAACCGTCCCGGCACACGACCTCAACTCCTGGATGCGCCCGCAGCCAACTGGCCACCACCTCAGCACCGCGCCCAGGCAGCACGTCGATCCGGGCACCTGTGTCGGCATCGATCAACACGGGTGGCGTAGTCATGACACGTGCGCAGGGCGAAATCATCGATCCCCAGCACCCGCGGTACCGCATGATCCGGCAACGGGATTGCCCAGCAAGACCCGCACAGCGGTGTCCCGCCCGAGTGCGATCGCGATCGCTGGCAGCAACCGGGCAGAGGCCCTGCCGGCCAACTCGCGCACGACACTGCGAACCTGCTCGCCGAGCCGGACGGTGCTTCGCTGGTATCGCTCGACCAAGCCCGGTACTTGCTCCCGGAACGTGCGGCGCGTGCACTCGGCGACAGGGCACCGCATCCGACGTATCCGCAACCTCACCAGCACCCGGCGTCCATCGACCGGCACGTCCGCTGGGAACCGTTCGTGGAATGAGCTTCCCCCGGTTGCCCGGACACCTGACCTGAGGTGACCGCCGGTCACCGGGGAGGATGTTCCGATGCCTGCACCACACCCGCCTGAGTTCC
>NZ_JBFBAG010000112.1:0-3437 GCF_040682155.1 Amycolatopsis sp. NPDC051371 | reverse complement strand
CGATCGGGATGCTCAGTCCCGACACCTACGAGCGGTCGCTGGCAGCGGCTGCCTGAACTGTGTAAGCCCCTGTCCACCGTTCGGGGTGAACCTCACCGCATGGGTGGCTGGCTACGCGCATGTCACGTGCTTGGCGAACCCTGCCCAGACGCAGGGCGCAGAGACGCTGTTCGCGTCTCCTCTTTAATGTTGAGCACGTCGCTCCGCCGCGTGCTGGGTGACTCGCTGGCGAGCTTTCCAAAGTCGAGGACCGATGCCGGGTGGTTGCTACCACCCTTCGTCACCGTGTAGCGTGTACACGGAACACGGAGGTGGAAGTTATGGACTTCACGACACTGGTGCCGGCAATGGAGCCTCGCGGTGAGCGGTTGGACAGCGGGGCTGAGCTTGTCAAGTTGCTGGAGGACGACGAGCGCTGGGATGCCGAGGGTGTCGACGAGATCGACTCGTACGAGGCCGGCGGCGTGGCGACGGGTGCGTTCCGCACATCGCTGGGGTTGGCGGTAGGTGTGCGGGAGTTTCGCCACACGGAGGAGCAGAAAAAGGAAGCTGACGAGCTGGTCGAGAAGTACCGCGCCGACGGTATCGAGCTCACGTTGCCGCTGGCGAACATCGTCGGGCCTGGCGAGGACGTGGAGACCGTATCGGTCTACGGCGGCTACAACACCGAGGCCGCGGCGGTCCAGGACGCTCGTCGCATCCTGCTGGGATCAGTGATCGACCGGGACGTGTTCTCTCAGGCTGCTGGCTGGGACACCGAAGTTGTGGTGCTCGCCCGTGGCGTCGACGCGTTCACGATCTTCCGCACCCATGCCGATGATCGTGTCGAGATGACCGTGGTCGAGGACGTCCTGTGGGCCTACGCGCAGTACGCCGAAGCGGTCGATGCCCTGGCGACTGACCTCGCGTCCCACGACAGGATGCGTGAGGTCCCGCCGATGACACCGAAGATCATCGACGCGTGGCTTCGGCGCGAATCGGCGCAGGCTCTCGCCGGCCAGGCCCGTGTGTCGTTGGAAGGCGCGTTGCGGATCTTCAGTCGCCAGCCCAGCATGTCCGTCGCGGAGCTCGCGCGCAGCCTGCACACCGACCGCGGGAACCTTTCGCGGATGATTTCCAAAGCGGCTAAAGGATAAGCAGGGCAGCGTCGGGTTGCCGGGACAAGTCTGGAACGCGGCAAAGTTTACCGAGGTCATTGCCGAGCTATAACGATCCGCAAGCTGGCCGAATGGGGAGCCTTACCGTCGCCGTGTTCTTGCCGAGGTGCGGGAGCGTTGGTGGACACTAACCGGACGCGTCGTCCGCCGAGTGGAGGTGTTGTGGAGCCGAAGTGGGTCCAGTTGCCGCAGCCGTTGGTTCCGCTGGCTGAGAACATCGCGTACGGCGCGAACGCCCAGGTCAGCCGGCGAAACGGAACAGCGCGAATCGCGCTGAACGAGGTCTACCACGGCCAAGCGGTGCGGTCGCTGCATCATCCTGTCCTGCTGCGGGTGGACGAGGGGCATGACCAAGACTGGGAGCGTCTCGCTCAACTACCGGACCACTCGTCGCTGCTGGGAAACCAAGCATCGGGTCTGCGAGCCAAAGCGGCGCAGGCAGTGCAAGAATATGCGGAATCCCCAACGCTTCTGGGTTTGCTTCGAACCTTCCGCCTGTTGGTGAGTCTTCTGGAGCCTCGCGAGCTTCCGACTACGCTTCGCCAAAACCTGCAAGCCTGGACAACGTCCGAGTTTCCCAACGCCACTCTTCACATGGTCAAGGTCGACAGTCACTTCGCGTTTCGGCTCCGGCTACCTCAAATGGCGACAGGCATGGTCACCTTCCCGGAATTAGCGATCCCGGAACCGCTAGCCGAGCCGCGGTTCCAATCGCTCGAAGGACTGGCTAGCCGGGAAGCGCTGCTTGGCGGAGCACCCTTCCTGCAGCCGCTGCTTTTGGCGACAGCTCCGATCATGCACAGTGTCATGGCCTCTCGTGTCGGTTGCTCGTTCATCCTCGATCTCGACATGCCCATCGACGGAAACGCGCCGGAGCCCACTAGTTTGATCGGCGAATTCCTGCCTGCCTACTCTGACCGGCGAGCAACTTCCTTGCCTCCGCAGAGCGCTAAAACCTCAATGGCGGACCGAGTCGCGGCCCGCGATTGGTGGATCAGCCGACTGAACGAATTATTTGAGGTTGTGACCAACCCTGCTCGATTCGCCGACAACGGCGAATATGTGCCGGCGGTTCACTTGGCGACTGTAATCGGCGTTTTCAATATCTTCGAGTATGTCAGCCATCTCCGTGTGCGTGCCGGAAGGGACGCGCTCGGCCGGCGTCTCACATGCTTTACCGCCCTGGACACTTTCGAAGGGCTCAACTACACCGCGGCAGCTGCTCTTTTGAACCCGGACCACGCACGGAAGACTCTTGCCGAAGTCGAGGCGAAATTGCCCGAAGGCGTCGGGCGTGTTCTGCTGCCTGTGTCGCGCAGGGCGGTGAACTACTTGGCTCACCACCGCAGCGGGTTCTTCATCCCGTCCTGGCAGGGCAAGGAGGAGATCACCTTGCCTGGCGATAATCAGTCACAAAAAATATCGCGACTCGTCGCGGAGCAGTTACGCGCTACTCGAAACGGACACCATAGCTTCAGAAAGCTACTGCAACCCGGCACAAACGACCATGCTCTGCTTACTGCGCATACTGGCCATTTCGCCGATCCTATAGCCGATCTGCCGATGCTCTATCTCTTGCATATCTTGCTTGACCCGCAACGAATTCTTCCATCACGGCTCCGCGACAGAAAGAGTCGAGTGTGAGGGCTGCGACTTCAGCGTCGATCCCTAATGGGCTCATAAGGTGGTCCGTAGCCGGCGGGCGCTCTGGTCACTGCGGGCTCCCTGTGATCTGCCGCCATCGTGGCTCCCGGGCGGCGGCGACCTTCTTGGTGTGGGTGCGCTCGCGTGGTACTTTGGCCGCCTCGGCGGCCTGCATCTCGGCGGCTTCACAGTCGGCGACGACGTTGGCGCAGGTCCGGCCTCGTAGCGCTGCTCTGGCCCGGTGAGCGAGTGCTCCATGACCGCTCAAGTACGTCTCAACTCATTGAGGTGGAGGCGGCTTCCGGTTCCAATGTTGGTCGGCGAAGTTGTCGCGGTTGTCTGTCCCTTTCGAGTGCTGCTTGGGTAAGTCACCTCGGAAGTTGCATCCTGGGCAAACGTCCTCGCCCTGGATGTGGCCTTCATACCAGGCATGCACTGCCGCATGCGTCACGGCTACCCGGACGTCCGCTTCGCCCGACTCATACGCCGCCAAGGCACCTTCGATGATCATACTCAGAACAGGTGAGTCCGGGGCAGGGAATGACGGCGCTAATCGAAACGCCCCACCTGTACTAGATCAACTTCCCCAGGTGGCGGGAGCAGCTTAGCCGGTGTCAGCGGCGGAGTGGGATCACT
>NZ_JBFBAG010000111.1:0-3878 GCF_040682155.1 Amycolatopsis sp. NPDC051371 | reverse complement strand
GCCCGGTCCCATTCCGAACCCGGAAGCTAAGCCTGATAGCGCCGATGGTACTGCAACCGAAGGGTTGTGGGAGAGTAGGACACCGCCGAACTTACCTTCCGTACGGCCCGTTAGGATAGCCAGTTGGCTGCCCTAGCGGGCCGTACGCGTATGTCCAGAACAAGATTTTTTCCATGGCAGGAGGCCAGGTGTCCGAGTTCGGTCGACGAGACTCAGCGGATGATGGGTCCGGCCGGTCGGCACGTCGGGACGAAGGCTCCCGAGGTCGGTCGGACGCACCCCGGGAAGACCGGCGCGGTGCGCGGCAGGACCGCGGCGGCCGCGACAACACGCATCAGGGCCGGCCACGCCGGGACGACCACGGCGTCCGCGGCGGCGGCAAGCCGTTCCGCAGCGGCGATGGTCCCCGCGACCGCGACCAGCGCGGCGGATACGCAGGTCAGAGCCGTGACAGCGGCCGCACCGGCGACCGCGACGACCGCCGCGGCGGCTACCGCGACTCGGGTGACCGAGCCGGCAGGCCCAGCGGCGGCAGCAAGTTCTCCGGCGGCCCCTCCCGCTCGGGCGGCGGCCGGCCCGACGACCGCGGCGCCAGCCGTTCCGGCGGCCGGTTCGAGGACCGGGGCGGCGACCGGAGCGAGCGCTCGGGCCGTGGCTCCGATGACCGGGGCGGCCGTCCCGGTGGCAGCCGCCCCCAGGGCAAGGCGTCCTACGGCGACCGCAAGCCCCGCTGGGAGGACCGCGGCGGCTCGTCCCGTCGCGACGACGACCGCGGCACCCGTTCGGGTGGTTTCCGGTCCGATGACCGCGGTGGCAAGTCCGGCGGTTTCCGCTCGGACGACCGCAATCGCGGCGGTAGCGACCGCCGGGACGATTCCCGTGGCAGTTATCAGCGTCGTGACGACGACCGCGGCGGCCGCACGGGCGGTTTCCGTTCCGACGATCGCGGAGGTAAGACCGGCGGTTTCCGCTCGGATGACCGCAATCGCGGCGGAAATGACCGTCGCGACGATTCCCGTGGCAGTTACCAGCGGCGCGACGACGACCGTGGCGCGCGGACCGGCGGTTTCCGTTCCGACGATCGCGGTGGCAAGTCCGGCGGTTTCCGCTCGGACGACCGCAACCGCGGCGGCAGCGACCGTCGCGACGACTCGCGCGGCAGTTACCAGCGGCGCGACGACGACCGTGGCGGCCGCACCGGTGGGTACGGTTCGAACGACCGCAGCCGGACAAGCGACGATCGCGGCGGCCGCACCGGTGGTTTCCGCTCCGACGACCGGAGCCGTGGCAGCTCCGACCGCCGGGACGACTCCCGCGGCGACCGCGGTGGCTACCAGCGGCGTGACGATGACCGTGGCAGCCGGACCGGTGGCTTCAAGCGCGACGATCGCGGGGGTTCCGACCGCCGCGACGACGACCGTGGCGCCCCCACCGGTGGCTTCAAGCGCGACAATCGCGGAGGTTCCGACCGCCGCGACGACCGCGGTGGCGACCGCCGCGACAATGACCGACGTGACAATGACCGACGTGACAATGACCGACGTGACAACGACCGACGCGACAACGACCGCCGTCCGGCCGGCTCCGGCAGCGAAAACCGCGGGAGCTACCAGCGGCGTGACGACGACCGCGGCCCCCGCACCGGTGGCTTCAAGCGCGACGACAACCGTCCTGCCGGGCGGGACCGTCCTCGGCGTGACCCGCAGCCCCGGATCGGGGCTCCGCTCGACGACGAGGCCCTCGCCAGGGAACTCCTCGAAGCGCCGGAGCTGCCCGAGGACGTCGAGTTCTCCGACCTCGACGAGGACGCCCGCCGCGAGCTGAGGACCCTGCCGAAGGGCCTCGCCGAGACCGTCGGGAAGCACCTCGTCGCCGCCGGCGGGCTGATCGACAGCGATCCCGAGGCCGCCCTCGAGCACGCCAAGTACGCCAAGGCCAAGGCCTCGCGCATCCCGATCGTGCGGGAGGCGCTCGGGCTGGTCGCCTACCACGTCGGCAACTGGTCGGAGGCCCTCTCCGAACTGCGGGCCGTCCGGCGGATGACCCGCAGCGACGACCACATCGCCATCATCGCCGACGCCGAGCGCGCGCTGGGCCGGCCCGAACGCGCCCTCGACCTTGCGAAGGAGGCTGACACCGCGAAGCTGGCGAAGGCCGTCCAGGTCGAGCTCGCCATCGTCGCGGCCGGGGCCCGGCGGGACCTCGGGCAGCTCGACGCCGCCGTCGTCTCGCTGCAGGGCAACGACCTCAAGGCCGAGAAGCGCGATCCGTGGAGCGCGCGGCTCTTCTACGCCTACGCCGACAACCTCGCGGCCGCCGGGCGCAAGGAGGAGGCCGTCCGCTGGTTCCTCAACGCGGCCGAGGCCGACGCGGAGGACGAGACCGACGCCTCCGAGCGCGCCGCGGACCTGGCCAACGAAAACAACGAGAACGCCGAGAAGACCGAAAAGAAGGACACCGAAGAATCGGATGAGTGACGCCCTGCTCGCGGCCTACGACGCGGTCCTGTTCGACCTCGACGGCACCGTCTACCACGGCATCCGGGTGATCCCCGGCGCCCCGGAGACGGTCCGGGCCGCGCGTGAGCACGGCACGCCCGTCCGGTTCGTGACGAACAACGCGTCCAAGGCCCCGGGCGAGGTCGTCGACCACCTCACCGGCCTCGGCATGCCCGCCGACGCCGGGGAGGTGCACACCAGCGCCCAAGCCGGCGTGCACCTGCTGAAGGAACGGCTCGACGCCGGCGCCGAGGTCCTCGTCGTCGGCACGGAGTCCCTGTCCGCCGAGGTCGCCGGAGCCGGGCTGAAGCCGGTGCGGGAGAACGGCGACGGCGTCCGGGCGGTCGTCCAGGGCCACTCGCCCGACAACACCTGGGCCGCGCTGGCCGAGGCCTGCCTGGCCATCCGCGCGGGCGCGCTCTGGGTGGCCTGCAACGTCGACGCCACCCTGCCCAGCGAGCGCGGGCTGTTGCCCGGCAACGGGTCGATGGTCGCCGCGCTGCGCACCGCCACCGACGTCGTGCCGCTGGTCGCCGGGAAGCCGGAGCCGCTGCTGTTCGAGACCGCGGCGAAGTCCGCCGGTGCGGAGCATCCACTCGTCGTCGGCGACCGGCTGGACACCGACATCGCCGGCGCGGTTGCCGCGGGCATCGACTCGCTCGTCGTGCTGACGGGCGTCGCGACGCCGAAGCAGCTGATCGAGGCCATCCCGGCCGAGCGCGCCACGTACCTCGCGAAGGACCTCACGGCGCTCGAAGACAAAGCCGAGGACCTCAAGATCGGCCTGCGCCCAGGCTGGACCGTGACCGTGGAGAACGGCGTTCTCGAAGCAGCGGGCGACGGCGACGACCTGGACCTGCTCCGCGCGCTGTGCCACACGGCCTGGGAGACCGGCGTCACCGAACTCGGCGAGCGCGCCAAGGCCGTGCTCGCCTGACTGATACCGTTTGTGACGTGCAGGATCACCCGTACCCCGTCCCGGGCCCGCTGCCCGGAACGTTCTCCCAGCAGACCGACCCGCGGGCCGGCATCGACGAAGCCGTCGCCGGCTTGGACGACCTCGACGCGTTGCCACTCGCGGAGCACGTCGAGCGCTTCGACGCCGTGCACACCGAGCTGACGGTCGCCCTCTCCAGCATCGACAAGGTCTGACCACGGTGCCCAAGCGGGCGCGCCTCGACGCGGAACTGGTTCGGCGCGGCCTCGCCCGGTCGCGTGAGCAGGCCTCGGCGCTGATCCTCGGCGGCAAGGTCACCGTGCGCGGCATGGTGGCGGGCAAGCCCGCCACCGGCGTGGAGTCCGACGCGCCCATCGTCGTCCGCGACGAGGACGACCCCGGCTGGGCCTCCCGCGGCGCGCACAAACTGCTGGGCGCCCTCG
>NZ_JBFBAG010000110.1:0-5179 GCF_040682155.1 Amycolatopsis sp. NPDC051371 | reverse complement strand
CCAGTCACTCCAGTCTCCGGTGGTGTCCATGTGGTTCCATCGGTGCAAGACACGCCCGCTCTTGGTGACGGCGAACAACTCGCGGTGACTCACGACCTCTTGCCGCGCCGAGGAGGCGGTCGGCGGCCGTGACCGCGCCGCCGCCTTCGTGGGTGTGGTCCCGCATGGCTCGCATGCGCGCGCCGATGCCTTCGTCCGCCGCCACCGCCAGGACCGCGTCGCGGATCGACTCCGGCGTCACCTCCGTGCGGGGGATCCGGACGCCGAGGCCCAGCTCCACCACCCGCTCGGTGTTGACCTCCTGCTCGCCGTGCATCGGCACCAGGACTAGCGGGATCCCGCAGTAGAACGCCTCCATCACGCTCCCCATGCCCGCCGACGTCACGAACGCCGACGCGTGCCGCAGCACCGCCGGGTGCGGAACCCATTGGCGCGCCTCGACATTCGCGGGCAAAACGCCCAGCGACGCCGGGTCCACGCCGCCGCCCAACGTCATCACCAGGTTCCACGGCAGGTCCGCGAAAGCGCTTGCGCACTGGCGGAAGAAGTCCGGCTGGTCATTGAAGGCCGACGTCCCCAGGGAGACCAGCAGTACCGGGTTCCCGTTGGACGGCGGCTCCCAGCCCGTCAGCGGCCGCTGCGGGCCGAAGCACGGGCCGGTGAACGTGTGCCGCTCGTCGAACGTCTCGCCCGCGTACTGGAAGTCGCGGGGGAGCAGGACCAGCTTGTGGTCGCGGCTGTCGTCGAGGAACTGTTCTGCGGTCCGGCCCTGGGCCTCGGCGGCCAGCAGGGCGTTCAGATCGGCCACGAAATCGTACGGCTCGTCGTCCACTGTGGACGGGGGTGAGGGGTAGCGGGCGACGTGCGCGGGCAGCGAATAGTGCTCGTTCGAAGCGAAGCACGCCGAAAGCTGGACCGTCGGGCACGGGACGTCGTGGGCGAGCACCCGGCCCGCGATCCACATGGTCGAGTCGAAGGCCAGCACGTCAGGCGGGTCCTCGGCCAGCAGTTTCCGCACCGGCTCCAGCGGAGCGAGGCAACTGGACGCGCCGGTCAAAGCGGCCGCCAGGCGGTGCGAACCCGGGTCGTCGGCCGGTTCGCGGTAGCCGAGAGGACGAGCGCCGGTCGCGGCGATCCGGTCGGCGAAAGCGCTGCCCGTCGCGACGGTGACCCGGTGGCCGCGCCGGACCAGCTCGCCGAGGACGTCCAAAACGGGGGTCACGTGCCCGTAGCCGGGCAGGGTGCAGAGCACGACGTGTCGGGTCACCTTGCCATGCTCGCACCGCGCATTCTGGGATTTCGCCAGACGTCCCGCCGTTAGCCTCGGGCGCGAACCCTGGTGGAGGTGGGCGGATGGAGTTCGGCTGGACCGCGGACCAGCGGCAGCGCTACGACCGGACGGTGGCCGACACGCGGGCGGCGTTCCCGGCCGCATCCGAGTACGTGTTCAGCCGCGAAAAGTGGGCCTTGCTGGGCAAGTTCGGCGTCCTCGGCGCCAGTGTGCCCACCCAGCACGGCGGCGGGGGCCTCACCGCCCTCGAGACGGCGCGGGTCTTCGAGGCCGCCGGGCGCGGCTGCCCGGACACCGGGCTCGTCTTCGGCGCGGCCGCGCACCTGTTCGCCTGCACCATGCCCATCGTGGACTTCGCCGCGGAGGCGCTGCGCGAGCGGCTCCTGCCCGGCCTCGCCGCCGGCGACCTGATCGCGGGCAACGCGATGACCGAGCCCGAAGCGGGTTCCGACGTCGGCGCGCTGCGGACCACGGCCACCCCGGTCGACGGCGGGTACGTCCTCGACGGCGTCAAGAGCTTCGTCAGCAACGGCCTCGTGGCCGACGTCCTGGTCACCTACGCGGTCACCGACCCGGCGGCCGGCCACTGGGGCATCACGGCTTTCGCGCTCGACGCCCACTCGCCGGGGATCGCCTTCGGGGAGCCGTTCGCCAAGCTCGGCATGGAAGGCTGCGTGGCCGCCGAGGTCACCTTCACCGGCTGTTTCGTGCCCGCGGACGCCGTGCTCGGCGAACCGGGCCAGGGCTCGGCGATCTTCCAGCACTCGATGGGCTGGGAGCGGGCCTGCCTGTTCGCGCTGTACCTGGGCGTGCAGGACCGGCTGATCGAGCGCTGCCTGGAGCACGTGCGCGGCCGCCGCCAGTTCGGGAAGCGGCTCGCGGAGTTCCAGTCGGTGTCCAACCGGATCGTGGAGATGAAGCTGCGGGCCGAAAGCGCCCGCCTGCTGCTGTACCGGGCCTGTTGGGCGCTGGACCAGGGCGAGGACGCGACGCTGTTCGCGGCGCTGTCGAAGCTCGCGGTGTCCGAGGGGACGGTGGCGAGCGCGACGGACGCCGTGCAGCTGTTCGGCAGCCGCGGCTACCTGCGCGAGCAGGGGATCGAAGCCGCGCTGCGGGACGCGATCGGCGGGACGATCTTTTCCGGCGCCTCCGACGTGCAGCGGCAGCTGGTCGCGATGGAACTGGGGATGTGAGCACGGTGGAATTGCTGCACCAGCTGGTTCTCGCCGCTCGGGAGCGCACGCCGGACGCCCCGGCCGTGCACGCCGGCGAACGGACCGTGACGTACCGAGAGCTTGACGAGCTGGCCGACCGCCAGGCCGCCGGGCTGTGGGCGGCCGGGGTCCGCCGCGGCGACCGGGTGCTGATCTGGGCGGAGAAGAGCGTCGAGGTGGTGGCGCTGATGCAGGCGTCGCTGCGGCTGGGCGCGGTCTACGTGCCGGTCGCGCCGTCGAACCCGGTCTCCCGGGTGCGGCTCATCGCCGAAGGCTGCACGCCCGCGCTGGTGGTCACCGACGAGACGGCCGGCTGGGGTGCGAACCCGCCGCCGCTGAGCTCGTTCGACGCACTGTCCACAAGCGACGGTGCCCCTCCGCCGCTCGAGCACGTCGGACCGGACGAGCCCGCTTACATTCTCTACACGTCCGGCTCGACGGGCGCGCCGAAGGGCGTCCTGATCAGCCACCGCAACGCGCTCGCGTTCGTCGGGTGGGCCGCGGCGGAGACCGGGCTGCACGCGGGGGACCGGCTGGCCAACCACGCGCCGTTCAACTTCGACCTGTCGGTGTTCGACCTCTACGGCGCGTTCTTCGCCGGGGCGTCGGTGGATCTGGCGGGCTCGGACCTGTCGTACTCGCCCGCGGAGCTGACGGACTTCCTGCACAGCCGCGGGATCAGCGTCTGGTACTCGGTGCCGTCGGCGCTGTTGCTGATGATGCGCCACGGCGGCCTGCTCGACCGGCCGGCGCCGGGGTCGCTGCGAGTCTGCGTGTTCGCCGGGGAGCCGTTCCCGATCGCCGGGGTGCAGACGCTGCGCCGCGCGTGGCCGGACGTGCGGCTGTTCAACTGGTACGGACCCACCGAGACGAACGTCGTGACCAGTTACGAAGTCACCGACGCGGACCTCTCGCGAACTGGTGGCCTACCGATCGGACGGCCGTGTTCGGGTGCCACGCTGACGCTGTCGGACGGCGAGATCGTCGTCGAGGGCCCGACGGTCATGCTGGGCTACTGGGGAGCGCCGCCGCAGCTGGGCTGCTACCACACGGGCGACGTCGGCCGGTACGACGCGGCGGGCGAGCTGGAGTACGCCGGCCGGCGCGACGCGATGGTCAAGATCCGCGGCCACCGCATCGAGCTGGGCGAGATCGAGACGGCGCTGGCCCGCCACCCGGCGGTGGCCGAGGTGGCGGTGATCGTCGCGGGAAGCGGCATCGACGCCCGCCTGCGCGCGGTGATCGTTCCCCGCCCGGGCGAGCGCGTGACGCTGCTGGGCATGAAGGCCCACTGCGCGGCGCACCTGCCGCGGTACATGATCGTGGACGAGGTGAGCCTGGTCGACGAGCTGCCCCGCACGGCGAACGGCAAGACCGACCGCGCCGCCTTGACCGCCGCCCGCTGACCTCGTGAGTGAGAAACAGGGTTAGAACACTGTTTCTCACTCACGACCGTCCGGGTCTACAGCGGTGGCAGGTCGGCTCTCGGCTGCCCGTGGGGTCCCAGCCCTCGCGCAGCAGGATCATCCGGACCTCGGCAGCTACGGCGCACGGCGAAGCGTGGACGTCCCGCCAGCCGTAGACCAGTCGTGCCCGCCCGGCGAGTTCAGCGGCGTTGTCGCGGCGACGATCCCGGAAGGCAACTTTGCCGATCGCGTGAGTCGCGCGGCCATCCAGCCGGATCGTGACAGGGGCTCCATGGTTGTCGTAGGTCACATCCTCCCAAAGGGTCTTCCCGTCCACCACGAGCGGCGTCTGCCGATCGCCGCGGGGCAGACCGTGCTGCTCTTCGACCCTTTCGAGGTACTCGACCTCGAGCGCGGACATCAACCCGGTGCCGATGAGCTCGAGTCCCCGGCGAACGGCGGCCCGGTGGCGGTACGGGGGTCGTAGCAGAAAGCAGTCCTGCACGGCTTGAAGCGGAATCGAGCTCCGGCTCACCAGATCGACGACGAGCATCGTCGCATCGCGGGCGGTTTGCTGTGACACGGCCAGGTCGAGGATGGTGTCCGGACCGCGCGTGCGGGGAGGCGTGGTCTCCAAGGTCGTATGCCGCAGGGCTCGCGAACGGTGGACTACGACAAGCGGCGGCTGCGAGACAGCCGAGCTGCTGTAGGGCACGGTGATCTCGACGGGCCGGTCCGCAATCGGCAGCAGCTGCCATTCCTCGGCGGCCGTGTGGTGACTGAGCACCGCGTGCGACCCGCCGTAGAGCAGTGCTGCCGACAGAAGCGCGGATCGGGAGGGCTCTCCGGTGAAGGCCGCGTAGACGCGAGGCAGTACGCGCTGCCAGCGTCCGGCATCCACATTGGCCGAGACGTCGTCAGAGCTGTGGCCATGCGCGCGCAGCTGTCGGAGACTGACCACGCCGTGCTGTTCGGACAGCAGCGTGAGCCAATCGAGCTTCGAAGCGTCGGGTATTCGGTCCATGGACCAGCGGCAATTCCGGGGCACACTCCGACGATCCCCGCTCGGGGCGTCGCTGGGACGCCACTCGCGAAATCTGTGGATAACCAAGACCGATGTGGATAACTCGCCCAGGGGTCGTGAGTGAGAAACAGGGTTAGAACACTGTTTCTCACTCACGTCGGGCCAGCTTGTTGTAGGCAGTCAGCCTCTCCATGTCGGAAATGGCGGGGTAGACACTGACCCAGTAGCCCTTTGCCACGGAAAC
>NZ_JBFBAG010000109.1:0-5274 GCF_040682155.1 Amycolatopsis sp. NPDC051371 | reverse complement strand
TCGACGTCTTCAGTCCGGATCGCTTCGGTGCCGGGGGTCGTGAGTGAGAAACAGGGTTAGAACACTGTTTCTCACTCACGACAAGCCGCGGCAGACCTAGCAAGTTCCCCAAAAAATCCGCCGCATAATGATCTCGCACCGGGAAGCCGGTGCGAAGGGGTGTAGCTCTCAATTGGCCAGAGCAGCGGTTTCCAACACCGACGGTTGCAGGTTCGAGTCCTGCCGCCCCTGCCAGATCTCCCGCGCCACCGGTCCAGGCCGGGCCCGTGCCACCGATCCCCGCCCGCCGAACCGTTGGGAGTGCCCGAGGTGACCATCTGGACCGAGCTGCTCGGCAGCCAGACCCACGTCCTCGGCGAGAAGTACCGGACGCGCGTCATCGAGGCCGGCGACGGCGAACCGCTGGTGCTGTTGCACGGCGTCGGTGGGCACGCGGAGGCGTACGCGCGCAACGTGAACCGGCTCGGTCGGCACTACCGCACGATGGCGATGGACCTGCTGTGGCACGGCTTCTCCGCCAAGCCGGAGTTCACCCACGACGCCGTCGGCACGTACGTCGCGCAGGTGCTCGACCTGCTGGACTCCCAGGGCATCGAGCGCGCGCACCTCGAAGGCGAGTCGCTCGGCGGCTGGGTCGCGCTGACGCTCGCGCTGGAGCACCCCGACCGCGTCGGGAAGCTGGTGCTCAACACCACCGCCGGTATCAAGTGGGCGCCGGGTTCGGTCAACGAGCGGCCCGCCGAAGGCCGCGAGGCGCTGCGCGCCCGTTCGCTGGCCGCGATCGAGAACCCGACCCCGGAGACCATCCGCACCCGGCTGGAGTGGCTGATGGCCACCCCGGATCGCGTCACCGACGAGCTGGTCGAGGTCCGCCGCCGGATCTACGCCGAGCCCGCGACCAACGCCGCGCTGCGCACGGTGTTCGAGAACTCCTTCGGGTTCGGCTCCGGGCCGAACCGGAAGATCTCCGAGGACCGGCTGGCGACGGTGAGCGTGCCGACGCTCGTGCTCTGGTCGGACCACAACCCCGGCAGCGGGCCCGACGTGGGCCGCCGGATCGCGAAACTCATCCCGGGCGCGGCCTTCCACTGTGTCGCCGACGCCGCGCACTGGCCGCAGTGGGAGCAGCCCGAAGAACACGATCGCGTGGTCCTGGACTTCCTGGGCAGTGCGGAGTGACCAGCAGGAGGACGGACCCCATGCGCATCCGCAGTCTCGCTTACGTCGGACTGTCCACCAGGGAGCTTCCGGCCTGGGAGACGTTCGCCGCGGACGTCCTGGGCCTGCCCGGCCAGTGGGTCGACGACGGACGCCTGCTGCTGCGCATGGACGAGCGGGCCTACCGCTTCGACGTGCGCCACGGCGAGGGCGCAGCACTGTCCTGGCTGGGCTGGGAGGTGGCGAGCGCCGCCGAGCTGACCGCGCTCGAGGACGAGCTGGCCGCGGCCGGCGTCGCGGTGACCCGGGCGACCGCCGCCGAATGCGCCGACCGGCGTGTCGCGGGCATGGTCTGGCTGGTGGACCCGTCCGGATTGCGCCACGAGCTGTTCTACGGCCAGGAGGCCGACTTCCGGCCGCTGCGCCTGACCCGCGCGCTGACCGGCTACCGGACCGGCGAGCACGGGATGGGCCACGCCGTCGTCGGCGTCACGAACTACGCCGAGACGCTGGCGTTCCTGGTGGACACGCTCGGCTTCGGCGTCAGCGACACGTTCAAGGGCTTCATCGCGTTCCTGCACTGCAACCCGCGCCACCACTCCATCGCGCTGGTGGACACCGACGAGCCCGGCCTGCGGCACATCATGCTGGAGACGACGACGCTCGACGACGTCGGCTCGACCATCGACGTCGCCTACGACCGCCGGATCGTCACCCGCACGCTGGGCCGGCACACCAACGACCGGGCCGTGTCGTTCTACCTCGAGACGCCCTCGGGCTGGGAGATCGAGTACGGCTGGGACGGCCTGGACGTGGACACCGCCGACTGGTCGACGCGGCAGCTGGCCGGGCCGACCAGTCTGTGGGGGCACCACCACGTGACCGGCACCGAGATCAAGACCTCATGACCCCCGACCCGATCGACCCGGACATCACGCAACTGTCCGGCTGGCAGCGGGAATGGGTCAAGGCCGCCCGCGCCTCGGTCGACGAGGAAGAGCTGGCGCTGCTGTGCCAGGCGGCCACCGACATCCCCAGCCCGACCGGCTGTGAGCGAGAGCTGGCCGAGTACTTCCGCGACGTCATGACGTCGGCCGGGATCGACAGCCGCGTGCAGGCGATCGACGAACGCCAGGCCAACCTCGTCACCCGCGTCGGCACCGGCCGCACGGGCGCGCAGCTGCTCGTGCTGGCGCCGCTCGACACCGCGTTCGCGCCGGGCCGCGAGGACGCGCCGTGGCTCGGGGAACGGCCCCGCGACGACTTCACGCTGCCCGCGCAGCGCTACGGCGAGAAGATCGTCGGGCTCGGCGCGGAGAACCCCAAGGCGTTCGCCAGCTGCGCGCTGGCCGCCGCGCTCGCCGTGCACCGCTCCGGCGTGCCGCTGGATGGGCAGCTGGTGGTCGCGCTGGTCGGCGGCAGCATGCCGGTGCTGGCCGGGGAGCAGTCCTCGCGACGCAACTCGGGCATGGGCGTCGGTACCCAGTTCCTGATGGACCACGGCCAGTGCTCCTCGGACCTCGCGATCGTGCTCAAGCCGGGCTACTCGGTGGTGCACGAGGAGGTCGGGTTCGCGATCTTCCGCATCGTCGTGCGCGGTTCGGTCGGCTACACCGGCAGCCGGCACAAGGGGCACTACAACAACGCGATCCTCGCCGGCGCCCGGATGATCGGGCGGCTGGAGAGCTGGTTCGCCGAGTACACCACGCGCAACTCCTCGGGCCAGGTGGCGCCGCAGGGTGCGGTCACCGCGATCCGGGCCGGCGACGGGACCAAGCCGGCGTTCAACCCGGCGACCTGCGAGTTCTGGGTCGACCTGCGGGTCAACCCGCGCACGACGGTCAACGACGTGGCCGGCCAGTTCGAGGCGATCGTCGCGGAGCTGCGGGCGTCGGAGCCGGCCGTCGGGATCGAGGTCGAGCTGGTGGCCGGCCAGGCGGGGTCCGCCACGTCCGCCGACAGCCCGGTCGTGACGCGGCTGGTCCGGGCCTGGGAAGAGGTCGAAGGCCGGCCGCACGTGCCGGGCAAGCCGGGCAGCGGGCTGTCCGACGGCGGCGTGCTGCGCCGTCACGGCATCCCGACCGCGCGGATCGGCCTGCCGATGGCCGCCGAACCCGGGCCGTTCGAAGGGTTTTCGATGGGTGTCGCGGACCTGCCCGCCATGCGCCGGCTGGTCGACCTGCTGGTCGGGGTCGTCGTTGACGTGACCACCCGGCAGCGCGCCGAACTGTGTGAGCCTCCCGCGAGCAGTCGAGGAGACAACTGATGACCGACACTGTCGGCGACGAGCAGGCCCCTCCGGCGCGGCGACAGGCGACCGTCGGCGGCCCCGGCCGCCGGGACTGGTCGACCTGGCCGCGCTACGAGGCGGCGGCGCTCGGCTTCCGCGAGTACTGGTACCCGGTGGCGTGGTCGCGCAAGATCGGCCGCAAGCCGCGCGCGGTCCAGGTGCTCGGCGAGAAGATCATGCTGATCCGCGACGGCGGCGAGGTCCGCGCGCTGCACGACCGGTGCCCGCACCGCGGGGTCCCGCTGAGCCACAAGATGTCGTCGCAGGAGTTCCCCGGCACGTGGAGCTGCTGCTACCACGGCTGGACGTTCGACCTGGAGACCGGCGTGCTGGTCGCGGCGATCACCGACGGCCCGGAGTCGCCGATCTGCGGCAAGGTCACCGTGCGCACCTACCCGGTCGAGGAAGCCCGCGGCCTGGTCTGGGTGTGGCTGGGCGACGGCCCGGCCCGCCCGTTCGTCGAGGACGTCCCGGAGGAGCTGCTCGACCCCGATGCCGTCGTCGTCGGCCGCATCACCGTGCGGGACGGCAACTGGCGCTTCGGCGCGGAGAACGGCTTCGACGACGGTCACGCGAAATGGCTGCACCGCAACGCGTTGTGGACCAAGCGGGTCAAGATGCCGGTGTGGAGCGAGATGAAGGTCATCCGCGACGGGCCGTGGATCACCCGCCGCAAGGACAAGATGCACTACAGCGCCTCGTTCCCCGGCCTCGGCGACTTCCCGAAGAAGAAGTGGTACCGGCGCCGCGAGGGCAACAAGACCAAGGTGTCGCTGCGGCTGCCGGGCACGCTGCGGGTGAAGTACGCGGAGTGGTCGCACTTCGAGTGGTGGGTCGCCGCATCGGCGGAGGACCACACGTACGTCCAGCTCGCGGTGATGAACCAGGGCAAGTGGCGCAACCGTCGTTTTCGGCTCTACTACTGGACGTGGGCGCGCTGGGTGTTCCACGGCATGTTCAACGACGAGGACCGCCTGATGGTGGAGGTCACCGACGCCCCACCGGAGCGCCTGTACCGCCCCGACGTCTCGCTGACCGAGTGGCGGCGGATGGTCGAGGAGGAGGCCCGGCGCAGCCCGGTCGAGGTCGTCAAGGAACGGCAGGCCGAGAAGAGGCGGGCGAAGCATGACTGAGCCTTTCCGGTTGGTGATCGGGATGTCCGGCTCCAGCGGGGCGATCTACGGGATCCGCCTGCTGGAGATCCTGAAGGGCATGCCGGAGGTTGAGACGCACCTGGTGGTGACGCCGGCGGCCCGGCAGACGATCGCGTTCGAGACGGACTGGACGCCGGAGTCCGTCGCGTCTCTGGCGGACGTCACTTACCGGCCGGGTGACATCGCGGCGCCGATTTCGAGTGGGTCTTTCCCTATTGACGCGATGATCGTGCTGCCGTGTTCGGTCCGGAGTCTTGGGGCGATCGCCTGGTCGCAGAACGACAGTCTGCTGGTTCGCGCGGCCGATGTGACTTTGAAGGAGCGGCGGAAGCTGGTGGTCGCTCTGCGTGAGACACCTTTGCACCTGGGGCATTTGCGAGCGATGACTCAGGTTACCGAGATGGGCGGGATCATCGCGCCGCTCATGCCGGCTTTCTACGGGCGGCCCGCGACGCTGGGCGACTTGGTGGACCACCAGGTCGGGCGGCTGTGCGATCTGCTGGGGATTCGGCCGCCGGACGAGCTGGTCGAGCGCTGGCACGGCCCCTCGACCCACTGAGAGGTCGTGAGTGAGAAAGACTTGGTGGCGCTCGCGGAGGCGGCGGGGTTCACGGTCGCGGTGCTCGGGCGGTAGTGCGGGTCTGTTGCCTTCGCCGGGATGCCGGGGCTGGT
>NZ_JBFBAG010000108.1:0-5559 GCF_040682155.1 Amycolatopsis sp. NPDC051371 | reverse complement strand
GCGACAGCTAGCAGGTCGCGGATCAATGGCGTCAGCTTCGCCACTTGGGCCGGATAGTCGCCCGCGCCCCACGCATTGGGTGCGCGGGACGCAACCAACGCCACATTGGGGCGCTTCGGCTCAGGTTTCGAGGGCCCAGCGGATGTACCCCGTCTTCGGCACGAACCCGGCCTTCTCGAAGACCCCGGAGGCGTCGGACGGGCTCGCCGAGTCCACGACCAGGCTCGTCTGGTCGTAACCCTGGTCCGCCGCGGCGTGCAACGCGTGCGCCAGCAGCGCCCCGGCGAACCCGCGCCGCCGGTACTCCCGCAGCGTCCCGACGACCATGAAGTGCGCGTCGCGGATGCCGGTCGCCTCGGTGTCGGCGTCCCAGGACATGGTCACCAGCAGGCCCACCGGGACCCCGGCCGCGTCCCGGAACAGAAAGCTGACGTCGGGCCGGAACGTCTGGTTGATGATCTTGTTCCGCCACATGTCCGCGGGCATCGGCACCGCGCCCCAATGGTCCTCGAACGCCTCGTTCCGGACCTGCCGGAAGTCCTCGTCGGTCGCCTCCGACCACGGCTCGATCCGCGGCTCGTCCACCGGCGCCACGTCGCCGAGCGGGTGCTCCATCCGCCGGAAGTAGCGGGCCGGCGCGAAGCCCCGGGACCGCATCAGCTCGGCCAGGCCGGCGATGTGCTCGGCCTTGTGGACGTCGACCACGAGCTTCGACCTCGGGTGGTGCCTGGTGTGCAGGACCTTCGCCGCCGCGACCCCGGCTTCGACGAGCGCGGTGCCGATGCCCCGGCGGCGGTGGGCGGGGTGGACCCCGCCGTCCAGGAAGACCCGGTGGACCTCGGCGGCGGACGGCTTGAAGCGGATCTTCATGTAGCCGACCATCGTGTCGCCGTCGAAGGCCGCGAGACTGCCGCGCTCGAGGTCGGCGTACGGGTCGACCAGCTCCTGGAGGGTGTCCTCCGCGGTGTAGTGCTCGCCGGTGCCGTCCACGGCTTCGATGGCGTTGAGCAGGTCGGCCGACGCCTGGGCGTCCTCGCGGGTGAGCGGCCGCCACGTCGGGGAAGAAGATCGTCCGGGCATGCGGACGACGCTAATCCGGCCCCCGCGGGCTGTCGCCCGGTTTACCGGCGGGCGCGGGCGCGCCGCGATCACGGGGGCCTTCTAGACTCAGTCGCGATGTTCCAGTCACGTGAATCCTCCCTGCTCCCGCCGGGGGTGGGCCGATGAAGCTCGTCTTCGCCGGCACCCCCGAGCCGGCCGTCCCCGCGCTGCGCGCCCTGCTCGATTCCGGCCGCCACGAGGTCGTCGCCGTCGTCACCCGGCCCGACGCCCAGGCCGGGCGCGGCCGCCGGGTCGTCCGCTCCCCGATCGGCGCCCTCGCCGACGAGCACGGCATCGAGGTCCTGACGCCCGCGCGCGCCGGTGACCCGGCCTTCCTCGCCCGGCTGTCCGAACTGGCGCCGGACGCCTGCCCGGTCGTCGCCTACGGTGCGTTGCTGCCGCAGGCCGCCCTCGACATCCCGCGCCTCGGCTGGGTGAACCTGCACTTCTCGCTGCTGCCCGCGTGGCGGGGCGCGGCGCCGGTGCAGGCCGCGATCCGCGCCGGCGACGAGATCACCGGCGCGTCGACCTTCCGGATCGTCAAGGAGCTGGACGCCGGCCCGGTCTTCGGCGTCGTCACCGAGGCGATCGGCGGGACCGACACGGCGGGCAGCCTGCTCGGGCGGCTGTCGGAATCCGGCGCCAAGCTGCTGCTGTCCACCATGGACGGTCTTGCCGACGGCAGTCTGGTCGCGCGCGACCAGCCCGCCGAGGGCCTCAGTTACGCGCCGAAGGTGACGGTCGAGGACGCCCGGGTGTCCTTCGCCGACCCGGCCTCGGCGGTCGACCGCCAGATCCGGTCGGTCACCCCGGACCCGGGCGCGTGGGCGGAGTTCCGCGGCGAGCGGTTCAAGCTCGGCCCGGTGACGGTGGTCGACGAGCCCGGCCCGCCGCCGGGCGAGATCGTGGTCGAACGCAAGCGGGTGCTGGTTGGGACGGCGACGAAGCCGTTGCGGCTCGGCGAGGTCCAGGCACCCGGCAAGAAACGGATGGCGGCCACCGACTGGGCGCGAGGTACGAGGATCGACCAAGGAGAACGCCTCCGGTGAACGACCACAGGGAACGCCGGCCGTCGCGGCCGGAGCGGGGCCGCCCGGCGCCGCGCAAGGAAGGCCCGCGCCGTCCGCCGGAGGTCGACGCGCCCCGGCAGGCCGCGTTCGACGTCCTGCGCGCGGTCCGGGAGAAAGACGCCTACGCCAACCTCGTCCTGCCGGACCTGCTGCGCGAGCGGCGGATCAGCGGCCGGGACGCCGCGCTGGCCACCGAGCTGACGTACGGCACGTCGCGGGCCCAAGGCCTGCTCGACGCGGTCATCGAGGCCAACGCCGAGCGGCCGCTCGCCAAGACCGACCCGGTCGTGCTGGACGCGCTGCGTCTCGGCGTCTACCAGCTGCTGCGCACGCGCATCCCGGAGCACGCCGCCGTGACGTCCACTGTGGACCTCGTGCGGGCCGAAGCCGGTTCGTGGGCCACGGGTTTCGCGAACGCCATCATGCGCAAGGTGTCCGAAAAGGACGAAGCGGCGTGGCTGGACGAGGTCGCGCCGGACGAGGCCACCGACCCGATCGGGGCCTTCGCGCTGCGCACCGCGCACCCGCGCTGGATCGCCCGCTCGTTCGCCGAAGCGCTGGGGGACAAGGGGCCGGGGCTGAAGGCGGCTTTGGAAGCCGACGACGCGCGGCCCGAGGTGCACCTGGTCGCCCGGCCCGGCGAGATCAGCGCCGACGAGCTGGCCGCGATCACCGGCGGCGACGTCGCGCCGTACTCGCCCTACGGTGTCCGGCTGCCCGCGGGCGCCGGTGACCCGGCCGACGCCGAGCCGATCCGGGAGCGGCTGGCCGCGGTGCAGGACGAGGGCAGCCAGCTCTGCGCGATCGCCGCGACGAAGGTGCCCGTCGAGGGCACCGACGAGCGCTGGCTCGACCTCTGCGCCGGTCCCGGCGGTAAGGCCGCGCTGCTCGGCGCGCTGGCCGCGATGAGCGGGGCGACCGTGGACGCCGTCGAGAAGGCGCCGCACCGCGCGAAGCTCGTCGAGAAGGCGACGACGGGGCTGCCGGTGAAGGTGCACGTCGCCGACGGCCGCGAGAGCGGTCTCGAACCGGGGTACGACCGGATCCTGGTCGACGCGCCGTGCAGTGGGCTCGGCGCGCTGCGGCGGCGGCCGGAGGCGCGCTGGCGGCGTCAGCCGTCGGACGTCGCGGACCTGACGAAGCTGCAGGGAGAGCTGATCACGGCGGCCTACGCGCTGCTGCGGCCGGGCGGCGCGCTCACCTACGTCGTCTGCTCTCCGCACCTCGCCGAGACCGAAGGCGTGCTGGGCGAGACGGCCCGGCGGCTGAAGGCCGAGGTGCTGGACTCGCGCGAGTTCTTCCACGGCGTGCCGGAGCTCGGCGACGGGCCGTACGTGCAGCTGTGGCCACACCGCCACGGCACCGACGCGATGTTCTGCGCCGTGCTGCGCAAACCGTGAGAGATCTCGGGCTGGTCGCCGGCTCGTGCGGCGGGCTGGACGTCCGGTTCGCCGCCGAGCTGGTCCGGCCCGCCGCCGAGCGCGGCTGGCGCCCGGCGATCACCCTGACGCCGACGGCGATGCGCTGGCTGGAGTCGACGGGCGCCCTCGCCGAGGTCGCCGCGTGCTCCGACCTGCCGGTGCGTAGCGTCTCGCGGCTGCCAGGGGAGCCGCGGCCACACCCGGACCCGGCGGTGTTCCTGTTCGCCCCGGCGTCGGCCAACTCGGTCGCGAAGCTGGCGCTGGGCATCGCGGACAACCAGGCGCTGACCGTGCTCGGCGACGTCCTCGGCGCGCCGGGGATCACGATCGTGGTCGCGTACCAGATCCAGGACACCCGGGTGCACCACCCGGCGTGGCAGCGCCACCTCGACACCCTCGCGGGCGCCGGGGTGACGCTGCACCGGCTGGACATCGGCCGGCCGTGGACCGAGGTTCTCGATCTGCTTCCGTGAGCGGGCCGCCGGGGCGCCCCCCGTTATCGATTTTACCGGGGAGCACCGACAGTTCCGGGCCGCGAGCGGCGCACGCTGCCCGGGGTGTCGCTCGCGAACGGTGAACGCCGGCCGTGGGCCCGCGGCTTGGAGTCAGGTCGCGGGGGCGCCCCCCGTTTTCCACGTTACCGGTGGGCACCGACAGTTCCGGACTACGAGCAGGCCGCCGCGTCGGTGGCGGCCAGCAGGTGCTGGCTCGTGTCGGCCGGCGTCGGATTCTCGTTCAGCACCACCGTTACGCGGCGGCCGCCCGGCCCGACCCCGGCGAGGTTGGTGAAGCCGAGGATGCCGCCTTCGTGGCCCCAGAATTCCCCGCACGACAGCGGGATGCTGCCCAGACCCAGGCCGTAACCGGCGCCCGGGATGCCGAGGTCGGCCGGGACGGTGCGTTTCATCTCGGCCAGTTCGGCGGGACGCAGCAGCCGTCCGCCCAGCAGGGCGCCGTAGAACCGGTCGAGGTCCGCCGGTGTCGAAACGAGCCCGCCCGCCGCCCCGGCGATCGTCGCGTCGTAGTCGCTGAAATCGGTCAGGTTCCCGCCGATCGGCACGTAGCCGACGGCGTGCGGGGCAGGCAGCTTCTCGTCGCCGCGGCGCGGGAGGTACGTGTCGCGCAGGCCCAGCGGCCGGGTGATCCGGCGGGCGATCTCGTCGCTCAGTGCGCGTCCGGTGACGCGTTCGGCGAGCATCCCGGCGACGATGTAGTTGGTGTTGGAGTACGACCAGCTCGTGCCGGGCGGGAACAGCGCGGGGTGCTTCAGCGCCATCGCCACCAGTTCGGCCGGCTCCGCGCCGCGGTGGCGCAGCGACTCCGGATCGGTCAGGTCCAGGTCGTCGGTGTAGTTGTAGAGCCCGCTCGTGTGCTGCAGCAGCTGCCGCACGGTGATCCGGCGGTCCGGGAGCAGGCCCGGCAGGTACCGCTCGACCGGCGCGTCGAGCTTCACCCGGCCTTCGCCGACGAGCTGCAGCACGACCGTGGCGACGAACGACTTCGTGACGCTGCCCGCGCGGAAGGAACCGTTGCGCGGGAACGGTTTCCCGGTGGTGACGTCCCCGGTGCCGCTGCGCGTGACGCGCGTCCGGGAGCCGTCCTGGACGACGGCTTCGGCGCCCGGGACGCCGTCCTGGGCGGTCAGGGTGTCGAGGGCGCCCTGGAGCGGGCTCGTCGTGGCCAACGCCGGTGCCGCCGTCGTCGCCGCGAGGAGCGCGACGAGCGTGCCGACGGCGACGATCCGCTTGCCGGGCAATGACTTCCGCATGAAAGAACCCCCTGGTGTCTCGGTGTCCCCACGTTAGGGAGCCGGGACGCCAGGGGGCATGGGGCAGGCCGCCGGAACCATCCGGGGGCCTGCCCTACCGCAGTGGTCGTGAGATCGATCACCAGCTGTGCGGCCGCGGCCGGGTGGCCTTCGTAGAACCTCCTTGCGGCGTCACGGAAGCCGAAGTCCTCCGTGTACC
>NZ_JBFBAG010000107.1:0-5673 GCF_040682155.1 Amycolatopsis sp. NPDC051371 | reverse complement strand
CGAGCGCCCCAATGTGGCCTTCGGTGCGTTGAACGCACCGAAGGCCGCCTTGGGTGCGTTCAACGCAACCAAGGCCACATTGGGGCGCTGTGGGTCAGCGGCAGCGGTAGCTGGACGCCGTCGCCGGGTCGCCACCCGTGTAGCGCGAAACCGACGGGAGCGGGCACAGGTTCCGGGTCTTGCCGTCCGCGGACGCCGCCGCCAGCGTGGCCGGGGCCTTGCCGTGCTCCACCCAGTCGACGAGCTGCCCGAGCGCGTTCGTCGGCTCGGGTCCGCCGCCACCGAAGCAGTGCTCGACGCCCGGGGCGAGGAACAGCCGATAGAAGTCGTTCACCCGCTGGGAACCACCCATCGTCCGCTCGACCTGCTCGCGGTAGGACAGCGTGCCGCCCGGCGGGATCAGCTGGTCGTTCGCGCCCACGAACGTGATCAGCTTGCCGCCGGCGCGGCGGAACGCCGACAGGTCCGGGTCGGACGTGCCGATGACGTCGTCGTACTCCCGCACCGACTGGCGGAACAGGTCGGCGAACTGGCCGTACGTCAGCTTCGAGGTGTCGAAGCCGGGCTGCTTCTCCAGGAACGACTGCACCCACTTGACGGCCACCGGGAAGCCGGGCGCGAAGAGCGTCCCGTCGGGGCCCGGCTGCGTGCCGGCCAGCCAGGTGAAGTCCGCGCCCTTGGGGAGCCCGGACCACAGCTTGCGGCCGCGCTCGTCGGTCGGGCCGGCCCAGATCTTGCGCATGACCTCGGCGTCCGCCGCCGTCACGGTGAACTCGTGGCCTTCGCAGACGACCTTCGTGCCGACCAGGCCGCGCGGGTCGTAGCCGCACTCGTCCGGCCGGTCGACGATGCCGTTGGTGACGCCGTCACGCGCGTCGCACGCCTGGACCGCCGCCTGCCGGAACGCCGAAAGCACGCAGGTGCTGGGGAAGTCGTGGCTCTGGTTCATGACGACCTGCGGCCACAGCGTCGCGACGGCGAACTGCGTCCAGTCGACGGCCGGGGCGTTGGCCAGGATGCCGTCGAAGTCGTTCGCGTGGTCCTGGGCCTCGGCGTAGCCCTGGCGGCCGCCGGTCGAGCAGCCGGTCCAGTACGAGTACGCCACCGGGCGGTGGTAGTACCGCTGCGTGACGGCCTTCCCGATCAGGGCCTCTTCGTGCACCGAACGGGTGGCGAAGTTGGTCAGGAGCGTCTGGTCGACCTGGCCGTCGGCGGTCACCGCCCACGACGTGTCGAGCCCGTCGAGGGACACGCCCGCGTCGGTCGTCACGCCGGTGTAGCCGTCCTTGACGGCCTGGGCGAGCCCGTCGAAGTTGCCGGCGGCGTAGGCGCTGCCGCCGAGGGCCTGCAGCCGCCCGGTCCAGCCGGTGTCGGGCAGGGCCACGGCGACCTTGACGTGGTCCGTGCCGGAGTGCGTCAGCGTGATGGTGAGCTGGCAGTACGCGGTCTTGTGTTCGGCCGTGACGGACTCGATCTTCGCGCCGGCGGGCGCCGAGATCGGGACCGGGGCACAGGCCGGCGTCGCGGCCGCCGCGCTCGGGGCGAGCGGGATCAGGCCGGTCAGCAGGAGCGGCACGGCGGCCGCCAAGAACTTCGGGAGGCGTCTCATCGGTTCCTCGGGTCGCTTGGGTGGACGCTGCGAAGCTAGGTGGCGGGGTGTGGCGCCCGCGCCCGTCGGATGACGCTGTCGATGTACGTCACTCGGCCTTGAGCTGCGGAAACATCGGTTGGGTAAGGTCGCTTCCATGGCGCTGCACGGGCGGGAAGCCGAGCTGAAGGAGCTGGGCGAGCTCGTCGACGGTCCCGAGGACCGCAGCGGCGTGGTCCTGCGCGGCGAAGCCGGCATCGGGAAGTCGGCGCTGGTGGCCGAGACGGCGGCCGCGGCGTCGGTCGCCGGGCTGCGCGTGCTGCGGACCGCCGGGGCCGAGGCCGAGCAGAACCTCGCGTACGCCGGGCTGCACCAGTTGCTCCACCCGGTCCGGGCGGGGGTGGCGGAGCTGCCCGCGCCCCAGCGTGAGGCGTTGCGGACCGCGTTGGGGCTGGCGGACGGCGCTTCGCCGAGCGCCTACCTGGTGGGGCTCGCGGCGCTGACGCTGCTGGCCGAGGAGGCGGCCGCGAAGCCGTTGCTGCTGGTCGCGGAGGACGTGCACTGGCTGGATCAGGCCAGCGCGGACGTCCTGGCGTTCGTGGCGCGGCGGATCGAGACCGAGCCGATCGTCCTGGTGGCGACGCTCCGGGACGGCGCTTCGTCCCCGCTGCTCGATGCCGGGTTGGCGCCGATGGTCCTGGAGCGGTTGGGGGCGGATGACGCGGCAGACCTCCTGGACGCGGTCGCGCCGCGCCTGGCACCGGCGGTCCGGACGCGGCTGTTGACGGAGGCGGCGGGCCATCCGCTGGCCTTGACGGAGCTGCCGTCGGGGCTGGCCGAGTTCGACGGGCTCGACCCGGTGCTGCCGCTGACGGAACGGCTGGAGCGGACGTTCACGGCGCGGGTGACAGGCCTGCCGTCGGCGACGCGGACGGCGCTGCTGGTCGCGGCGTTGAACGAGACGACCTCGTTGGCGGAGACGTTGACGGCGACGGGCGCGCTCCTGACGACGGACGCCGTCGAGCCGGAAATCCTTGCTCCCGCAGTGGAAGCGCGCCTGATCGAACTCTCCGCCGGCACCGTCACCTTTCGCCACCCGCTCATGCGTTCCGCCATCCCCGCGGCCGCCACCCCGACCGACCGGCGGCGCGCCCACCTCGCCCTCGCCGAAGCCCTCCGCGACCAGCCCGACCGGCGCGCCTGGCACCAAGCCGCCGCCACCGCCGGGGCCGATGAAACCGTTGCCGGTGCCCTCGAGCGCACCGCCGAGCGCGCCCGGTTCCGGGGTGGGGCCGCCGCCGCCATCGCCGCGCTCGAACAGGCCGCGCGGCTCAGCGAACAGCCCGAACGCCGGACCGATCGGCTGCTGAAGGCCGCCGAGCTGGCCGTCGAGTCCGGGCGGCGCGAGACCGCCGAACGCCTCGTCCACGCCGCGAATCCGGCGACCAAAAGCCAACGGGCCACCGCGAGCCGGCTGCTCAGCGAGTTCGAAGACGGCGTGCGTGAAGACCCCGCCCGCGTCGCCGAACTCGCGGTCACCGCCGGGGCCGTCGCCGCCGACGGCGAAACCGACGCCGCCCTCCGGATCCTCTGGAGCGCCGCCATGCGCTGCTTCTGGACCGAGCCCGGCGGCGCGGCCCGGAAAGCCCTGCTCGACGTCGCCGACCGGCTGCCGATCCCCGATGACGATCCGCGGGTCGTGGCCGTCACCGCCTACGTCGCGCCGTTCGAGCGCGGCGAAGCCGTCATAAGCCGGCTCAAGAAGCTCGCCGGGGCGACCGGTGCCGATCCCGAGGTCGACCGGTACCTGGGCAGCGCCGCCCTGCAGGTCGGCGCCTTCGACCTCGCCGGGCGGTTCTCCGCGGCCGCCGCGCCGGGGCTGCGGGCCCAGGGCCGGCTCGGGCTGCTGCCGCGGGCGCTGGCCGTCCAGGCGTGGAGCCGTGTCCGGCTCGGCGACCTCGCCGGGGCGGTGCCGGCCGCCGCCGAAGCCGCCCGGTTCGCCCGCGAGACCGGCCAGCCGTTCATGTACGGCCTGGCCACCGCCGTCCAAGCCGAGATCGCCGCCCTGCGCGGCGACCACAAGCAGGCGAAAATCCTGGCCGGCGAGGCGGAACGCGCCGGGCTCGCCGCGGGCGCCCGGCCGGTGCTCGCCACCGTCCAGCTCACGCGTGGGCTCATCAGCCTGAGCGAAGGCCGCTTCGACGACGCCTTCGCCGACCTGCGGCGGATGCTCGACCCGGCCGACCCCGCCTACCAGCTCGCCCTGCGCGCCTACTGCGTCGCCGAGCTGACCGAGGCCGCCGTCCGGGCCGGGCAGACCGACGCCATGCGCGACATCCTCGCCGAGCTGGAATGCCTGAAAACACCGTCGCCCGCCCTGCACATCGGGCTGAGGTACGCGCGGGCCGTGCTCGACCCGAGCGACGAGCGGTTCGCCGAAGCGCTGCGAGCCGACCTCGCCGGCTGGCCCGCCGAACGCGGGCGCGTCCACCTGGCGTTCGGCGAGTGGCTGCGACGGCAGCGGCGGGTCGTCGAGTCGCGGACGCACCTGCGCACCGCCCGCGAGACGTTCGACGCCCTCGGCATGACGGCCTGGGCCGAGCGGGCGCGGGGTGAGCTGCGCGGTGCGGGCGAGTCGAGCCCGAACCGCGGCCCGGACGCGCGGGAGAAGCTGACCCCGCACGAGCTGAGCATCGCCCGGCTGGCCGCCGACGGGCTGACGAACCGGGAGATCGGGCAGCGGCTGTACCTTTCGCACCGGACCGTCGGCACCCACCTGCACCGGATCTTCCCCAAGCTGGGCGTGAGCTCCCGCGCCGACCTCGCCGGGATGCTGAAGACCCTCGAAGGGTGACTTACACCGGCTGCGTCATCTGACGGGCGCGAGATCACCGGACCGGCTCTAACGTCGTGAAAGTCCCACGGTCTTTCGCACAGGAGTCAAGATGATCAGCAGGAGAAGGTTCGGGCAGGCGTTCGCGGCGGGACTGGCGGCGACCTCCTTGGCGGCCTGCTCGTCTTCGAGCGCCCCCGCGGCCGCACCCTCGAGCGCACCCGACCCGCGGGCCGGGTCGGGCGAGCACACCTCGCTCGGCGAGGTCAAGCACGCCGACGCCGGAGTGCTGACCATGGCCTACTACGAGTCCGGGCCGGCGACCGGGCAGCCGGTCGTGCTGCTGCACGGCTGGCCGTACGACCCGTACAGCTACGTCGACGTCGCGCCGATCCTGGCCGCGGCCGGCTACCGCGTGATCATCCCGTTCCTGCGCGGCTACGGCCCGACGACGTTCAAGTCGGCGCAGACCGTCCGCAACGGGCAGCAGGCGGCGGTCGCGCTCGACGTCGTCGCCCTGATGGACGCGCTCAAGATCGACAAGGCCGTCCTCGGCGGCTACGACTGGGGTTCGCGGACGGTCGACATCATCGCCGCGCTCTTCCCGGAACGCTGCCAGGCCGTCGTCGCGGTGAGCGGGTACATCGTCACGAACCTGGTGGCGAACCAGAAACCCCTGGCCCCTCAGGCCGAACTCGGCTGGTGGTACCAGTACTACTTCGCGACCGAGCGCGGCCGCGCCGGTTACGCGGCCAACCGCCACGACTTCAACAAGCTGATCTGGAAGACGGCGTCCCCCGCGTGGACCTTCGACGACGCGACGTACGACCGCAGCGCGGCGGCGTTCGACAACCCGGACCACGTCGACATCGTCGTCCACAACTACCGCTGGCGCCTGAGCCTCGCCCCGGGCGAGCCGCAGTACGAGGCGTACGAGCAGAAGCTGGCGGCAGGGCCGGCCATCACGGTCCCGGCGATCACGATCGCCAGCGACTTCGACGGCGCGGCCAAGGACGGCAAGGCCTACCGCGCGAAGTACACGGGCAAGTACGAGCACCGGATCCTCGACGGCATCGGGCACAACGTCCCGCAGGAGGCGCCGCGTCCGTTCGCCCAGGCCATCCTGGACGCTGCCCGCAGGTAAACGGTCGTGAGTGAGAAACATGCTTGAGCGGGTCCGCTTCGCGCCACTTCGCGACTTCGTCCGCGTCGCGGTAGCGGGTGGCGTCGTCGGCGTTGGTGTGGGCGTCGA
>NZ_JBFBAG010000106.1:0-6801 GCF_040682155.1 Amycolatopsis sp. NPDC051371 | reverse complement strand
GGCTAGTGGCAGACTCGCCCGGGTGCGCACGGAAGAGGCCTTGGCCGCGGCGGGCATCGACCCGGCTTCGGTGGTGGCGAGCGAGGACATCGGCGGGGGCACGTACAACACGGCGATCCGGCTGAAGCTGGCCGACGGGCGGCGGCTGGTGCTCAAGATCGCGCCGGCCGCGCCCGGGCTCACCTACGAGCACGACCTCCTGGCCACGGAAGCGGAGTACTACCGCCGCGTCCCCGGCCCGCTGCCGTCCGTTGTCGAGGCGGGGCCCGGGTTCCTGCTGATGACGGAGCTGCCGGGCGTCCCGTGGTCGCGAGTCGCCGACGGGCCGCGGCCGCACCGGGAGCTGGGCGAGGTCGTGGCCGGGCTGCACACCGTCACCGGCGACGGCTTCGGCTACCCGCAGGACCCCTTGCGGCCGACGTGGCCGATGGCGTTCACGGCGATGGCGGACGCGGTCCTGGCCGACGCCGTCCGGTACGGCGTCCACCTCCCGCGCCCGGCCGCGGAGATCTCGCACCTGGTGCGCCGGCACGAGCCGCTGCTGGAGCTGGTCACGACACCGGTACTGGTGCACTTCGACCTGTGGGACGGCAACATCCTGCTCGACGACGGCCGGTTGTCGGGGATCATCGACGCCGAGCGCGCGTTCTGGGGCGACCCGGTGGCCGAGTTCGTCTCGTTGGCGTTGTTCCGCGACCTCGACCCCGGGCTCCTCGAGGGCTACCGGGCGGCGGGCGGTCCGGTGGAGTTCGGCATGCCGGCGTGGGCGCGGCTCGGGCTGTACCGGGTGTACCTCGATCTGATCATGCTGGTGGAGATGGTGCCGCGCAAGGACGACGACGCCGACCGGGCCCGGTTCCTCCGGGCCCGGCTCGCCCAGCACGTCGACGCCCTGCAGCGCGCGGTGTGATCACCACGTGACGGGCAGGCAGTGCACCCCGTACACCAGCATGTCGTCCTTGAAGGCCAGCTCCTCCACCGGCACCGCGAGCCGCAGCCCCGGGATGCGCCGGTACAGCGTCCCGTAGACCACCTGCAGCTCCACCCGGGCCAGCGTCTGCCCGAGGCACTGGTGCACGCCGTAGCCGAACGCGACGTGGTGACGGGCCTCGCGCGTCACGTCCAGGCGGTCCGGCTCGGCGAACACCGCGCCGTCGCGGTTGGCCACGTCACCGGCCGCGATGACGCCCTCGCCCGCGTGGATCACCTCGCCGCCGATTTCGATGTCCTCGACCGCGACCCGGCGGCGTCCGGTGTGCGTGATGTTCAAGTAGCGCAACAACTCCTCGGACGCGCGCCGAAGCAGGTCGGCGTCGCCGGACCGCACGAGCTCGAGCTGCGAAGGGTTCTCCAGCAGCGCGACCGTGCCGAGGGCGATCATGTTCGCCGTCGTCTCGTGGCCCGCCACCAGCAGCAGCTGGCCCATCGACGCGACGTCCTCGGCGGTCATCTTGCCGGTCGCGTACTGGGACACCGCCAGCTTGCTCAGGACGTCGTCACCGGGAGCCGACGCCTTCCGCTCCACCAGCCCGCCGAGGTAGGCCAGCAGTTCTTCGGTGGCCTGCAGCGCCTCCGCGGGTGTGGCCGTCCTCGACACCATCACCTTCGTGATGTCCTGGAACAGTTCCCGGTCGTCGTACGGCACGCCGAGCAGCTCGCAGATCACGAGCGACGGCACCGGCAGCGCGAACGCCGTCACGAGGTCGACGGGTTTCGGGCCGGCCAGCAGTCCGTCGATCAGGTCGTCGACGATCTTCTGGATCGCGGGCCGCAGCGCCTCCATCTTCTTGACGAGGAAGTCGCCGGTCAGCAGGCGCCGCTGCGCCGCGTGCTCGGCGCCGTCCATGGTGATGAACGACTTCGCGCGCTTGCGTCGGGCCGCCGAAGCCGCGCTTTGGTGCGGGTAGCCGGGCCGGTCGGAGTCGGCGCTGATCCGCGTGTCGCGCAGGACCGCGCGGACGTCGTCGTACCGCGTGACCAGCCACGGCGTACTGCCGTTCCACAGCCGCACCCGCGAAACCGGCGGCAGCTCGCCGAGTTCGGCGGGCGGGTCGAAGGGACACCGCCGGGTCATCGGAAACGCGGGCACGCCGTCCACCGGATACCTCCCGAAGCTGCCGGAAATTTACATAGCCATGCTAAGCATTTCCGGCGAGCTTCGCCACAGGGCCGATCAGGCGAACACCAACGACACCAGCTCGTCGACGAACGGCTCCACCAGGTCCGCTCCCGTCCGGTTCAGGACGCTGTGGAACAGCGCGACCCGCCCGTGCGCGCCGACGAACACCACCGCCGCCGCCCGCCCCGGGGTCACCCGCAGCGCGTGGCCGGCTTCGACGCAGCGCTCGAAGCCGGCCGTCAGGCGGTCGATCACGTCCAGCAGCGGACCTTCCGCCCGGCCACCGGGCTCGGCGCGGGACGCGCCGTTCGCGAGCATCAGCCGGTAATGCCCGGGGTTCTCCATGGCGAACGTGCAGTACGCGTGAATCTGCGCCCGGACCCGGCCGACGACGTCGGTTTCCCCGAGCGTCTCTTCCGCCGCGCGCATCGAATCCGCGAGCCGCACGTATTCGTGGTCGAGCAGCCCGCGCACCAATTCCGCCCGATCGGAAAAATGCTGGTAGATGCTGGCCGGGGCGATGCCGACCGCGCGCGCCACCCCGCGGATCGTCAGCCCGTCCTCGCCGCCGAGCTCGGCCAGCAACCGGCCCGCCGCCGCGAGGATCTCGCCGCGCAGCCGTTCGCCTTCGCCCCAGCGGTTCCTCGTTCGGCCGTTTCCGGCTTCGACGTTATCCGGCACCCGGCCATTCATACGCCCGGGGTCGCGGCGGCCGTATTCCGGGGTCCCGGAGAACCCCGGAATTGTCGGGAAATGACAAATCGGCTCGGTCAGGTGAGCGCCGGGTACAACCCCGCGAGGTCACCGGACAGCCCGGCCCGCACGTTCTTGCTGACGTCGTCGGCGAGCACCTCGAAACGGCCCTGCTCGACGCCGTCGAGGGCCAGCCCGGCCACGACCGCCGGGTCGATCTTCGGGCCGTCGACGTGCTTGGCCATGTCGGTGTCCATGTAACCGACGTGCAGCGCGGTCACCCGCGTCTTCTGCGGCGCGAGCTCCAGGCGCAGCGCGTTGGTCAGTGACCAGGCCGCCGACTTGGCCGCCGAGTACGCCGCGACCTGAGGCGAGGTGAACCAGGACAGCACCGAAAGGACGTTGAGCACCGCGCCACCGCCGTTGCGCTCCAGGATCGGCGCGAACTCACGCGTGACGGCGAGGGTGCCGAAGTAGTGCGTGTCCATCTCCAGCTTGATGTCGTCCAGCGCGCCACCGAGCAGCGACGCCCCGGTGGACGAACCGGCGTTCTTGACCAGCAGCGTGACGTCGCCCGCGAGCTTCGCGGCCTCCCGGATCGACTCGGGATCGGTCACGTCCAGGCGAAGCGGCACCACGCCCGGCAGGTCGATCGACTCGGGATTGCGCGCGGCGGCGTAGACCTTGGCCGCGCCGCGCTCGAGGAGAGCGGCGGCGAACTGCCGGCCGAGCCCCCGGTTGGCTCCGGTGACCAGCGCCACCGCACCCGTGATCTCCATGATGAGCTCCTTCTCGCACCTGACTTGCTCATTGCAAGCTAGCTACGGCCGACTGTACGGCGTAGACTTGCTCGGAGCAAGTCAGGTAGGAGGGATCACAGTCATGAGCCGCCGCACCACCTGGGAGGGCACCCCCTGCCCGATCGCTCGCGCCGCCGACGTCCTGGCCGAGCCGTGGACGCTGCTGATCCTGCGCAACGCCACCGCGGGCACCACCCGGTTCGAGGACTTCCGCGGCCAGCTCGGCATCGCCGACAACGTGCTGACGACCCGGCTGGCCAAGCTCGTCGACCGGGGCCTGCTGACGAAGCTCCCCTACCGCGACGGCGGCCGCACCCGGCACGAGTACCGCCTGACCAAGGCCGGCTCGGACGCGTTGCCGGTGCTGCACGCGCTCGGCGCGTGGGGTGACGCGTACACGACGTCAGAC
Source organism: Amycolatopsis sp. NPDC051371 (assembly GCF_040682155.1). Lineage (NCBI taxonomy): Bacteria > Bacillati > Actinomycetota > Actinomycetes > Pseudonocardiales > Pseudonocardiaceae > Amycolatopsis > Amycolatopsis sp. NPDC051371. The sequence continues at coordinate 2,780 of NZ_JBFBAG010000106.1, read as the reverse complement.
GACGCGGCCGGGCCGATGCAGCTCGTGCACGTCGGCTGCGGCGGGCTCACCCGCCCGGGCACGAAGTGCGACAGCTGTGGAAAACCGCTGGCCAGGGACGACTTGACGTGGCGCGAATCGCGGCTGCGCGAGGGCGAGATCCCGCTGGCGGACCCCGTCGGCTGAGCCGGACGGCGCATCCTCGTATGCGCGACTGCGCATGTCAACCAGTCGAAATGGTTGGTAAATCACCGTTCGCAGCGCAGTACGAAAGTCGGGTCACAAGCGCGGGGCGATTCCGTAAGTTCGACACCCAGCGCGCGCAAACCCGGCAAATTCCCCACGGCAAGGAGTCGTCCCGATGTCCAGGAAGTACCTGCTGCCCGGCGCCGCCGTCGCGCTGGCGATGATCGCGACCCCGCTGACCGCCGCGCCGGCCCTCGCGGCCCCGGCCCAGGCCGAAGCGGCCACGGTCGTCTACTACGACACCTCGGACGCCCCCACCTTCCGCGACCGAATCAACGCGGGCGCGGCGAACTGGAACGCGGCGGTGTCGAACGTCAAGCTCCAGGAAAGCTCTTCGGGCGCGACGCTGCACTACACCGAGGGCAACGACCCGCAGGGCTCGTACGCCCAGACGGACGGCCACGGCAGCGGCACGATCTTCATCGACTACACGCAGGCCGAGCAGTACAACCAGACCCGCATCACGGCCCACGAAACGGGCCACGCGCTGGGTCTGCCGGACCACTACGAGGGCCCGTGCTCGGAGCTGATGTCCGGCGGCGGCCCCGGCCCGTCGTGCACCAACGCGAACCCGAACTCGGCGGAGTCGTCCCAGGTGGAATCCCTGTGGGCCAACGGCTTCCGCGCGGCGGCCGCCCAGCAGACCCGCATCTACGAAGTGACCATGCCGGTCAAGTGATCAGCGTGTGACGTCGTCGGGGGAGGCCGCACCGGGTACGCCCGGTGCGGCCTTCGCACGTCAAAGGCGGGACAACAACCGATCCCGCGCCACCTCGAGGTGGTCCGTCATCGCCTTCCGCGCGCCCACCGCGTTCCCCGCCACCAGCGCGTCCACGATCACCCGGTGCTCGGCGATCGTCTGCTCGCCGAACGGCTGGTTGTAGTTCAGCCGGAAGAAGTGCAGGTGGCAGTGGGTCCGCGCGAACGCCTGCTCGACCGCCACGTTGCCCGCCAGGTGCAGGATCAGCTCGTGCAGCCGCGCGTCGTGCGCGGTCAACGCCTTGTAGTCGCTGTGCGCGTCCTCCGCCGGGGCCGCCGGGCACGTCGCCAGCTCCGCTTCCAACGCGGCCACGTTCGCGTCCGACATCGCCGAAGCCGCCCGGGCCGCCGACGGGGGCTCCAGCAGCAGCCGCAGCGCGTACATGTCGTCGACTTCCTTGCGGTTCAGCAGTTCCGTCACGCGGTAGCCGCGCAACGGCAGCCTGCTGACCAGTTCCTCGGACTCCAGCCGGGCCAGTGCTTCGCGCACCGGCGTTCCCGACACACCCAGCTCGCGGGCGATCTCGTCGATGTTGACCCGGGCGCCCGGCTCGATGCCGTCGTTCATGATCAGCGCCCGGATCTGCTCGTAGACGCCGTCGGCCAGCACCTGCCGGCTCGGCAGGGCCTGGAGCCTTCGTCCGGCATCCACCCTGACTCCCCTCACGTGTCGTGACTACAGGCTACTGCTTGCCCAGCACAGCCCGGCTCTTCGACGCCATCTCCGCGAACACGTCGTCGTCGCGCTGGTGGGCGAAGTACGCCTCGAACAGCGGCCGCTCCGCGTCCTGAAGGGCCGCGCCGTTGCCGTAGACGACCGCCGGGACCAGCGTGCCGTCCTTCAGCATCGACGTGAACACCGACAGGTCGACGCCTTGGCCCTTCATCGTCGTCGCCGCCGCATCCATCGACGCGGGGATCGACGGGAAGAACGTGCCGCTCGCCCCGGCCGCCGACTGGCACTCCGGCGATCCCAGGTAGGAGACCCACTTCCAGGTCAGGTCGGGGTTCTTCGTGCCCGCCCAGGCGTTGTTCCCGTTCGAGTTGGACAATACGGCGCGCTTGCCGGACGGACCCTGGACGGTCGGCGCGATCCCGACCTTCAAGGGCAGCTTGGCGAACGTCCCCGCCGTCCACGAGCCGGCCGTCTCCATCGCGACCTTGCCCGAGCCGAGCAGGTCGGTGTCGCTGATGGTCGCCTGGCCGCCGGTGGTGAACGTGCCGATCTTCGGCGCGAACCCGCGGTCGGCCAGCGACCGCACCCAGCTCAGGGTCTTGGCGAACACCGGGTCGTCGTAGGTGAACGTCGTCGGCCACGACTGCTTGTCGGCCATCCGCCAGCCGGTGGTCATGGCGAACGAGCTCCACGTCGACTCGCCGATGAAGTCCCTGCTCGCCAGCTGCCCGGTGCCGTAGGTGGCGACGTGGTCCTTGTCGAACCCGGGCTGGTCGCCGCGGACGCCGTTCTTGTCCACGGACAGGTGAGCCGCGACCTTCTCGAACGTCCCGCCGTCGTCGGGGTTCCGCCCTTCGTGGCACTGGCCGAAACGCTGACCGGTCGGTTCGCGTACCCAGACAGTCGGTTACGTGAGTTCGCTAAATCACCCAGGAGGAAGCCCTCCGTGAGCGCGACGCTTGGCTTGCCACTCGCCTGGGCCGGCGTCGCCGCCGGCACCGCCGTCGCGAAAGGTCCTGAATGACTCATTCAGGTCTTCGGACCTGGATCCACCGGTGAATGTGGTGGGTGAGGCGGTGTCGTAGACGCGCAGATGCCCTCTGACCTGGGATGATTGTTC
>NZ_JBFBAG010000105.1:0-7656 GCF_040682155.1 Amycolatopsis sp. NPDC051371 | reverse complement strand
TAGCCGAGCATGCTCAGCGCGTGGGCCTCGCCGCGGCGGTCTTCGGTCTGCTCGTACTTCGCCAGCGCGGCCTCGTCTGACGCACCGAACGCCACATTGGGTCGCTGGCAACCGGACAACAACGCGGGCCGGGTCGGGGCGCCCAGCCGGAGCAGCCCCGCGAGCCGACGTCATGAAAGAGTCGTTCACCGCGTCCGACGTCCGGAAAGGGGCGTTCATGACGTCGGAGCGCAACTCACGGCACCCCGGCCAGCCTGAGCAGCGCCGCCGTCGCCGCGGCGGCCACCACCACCAGCACGAACGGCGCCTTCCGCCACGCCAGCACCCCCGCCACCAGCACTCCCGCCGGCCGCGCGAAGCCGGCGAAACCGTGTCCCTCCGTCAACGCGCTCACCGCCACCAGCGCCGCCAGCAGGACCACCGCCGCCAGCGCCATCAGCCGCTCCGCCCGAGCGGACAGCTTCACCCGGCTGCGCAGCACCGGCCCGGCGAACCGGAACGCGAACGTCCCCAGGGCCAGCACCACCGTGCCGACCAGCAGTTCCACCCCGTCCATCAGTGCACCTCCTGCGGTTCCGGTTCCTTCGCCACGACCCCCACCACGACGCCCGCCAGCCCGAGCAGCACAGGGACCCCGGCGGGCAGGAACGGCGTCGCGGCCAGCGCGACCACCACCCCCACCAGCACCGGCAGCCGGGCCGCGCGGTCGCGCAGGGACGGCAGCACCAGGGCCAGCAGCACCGCCGGGAACGCCGCGTCCAGGCCGAACACATCGGTGTCCTTGATGACCGACCCGGCGAACGCGCCGGCGACCACGCCGATGTTCCAGCAGGCGAACAGGCCGATCCCGCACGCCCAGTACGCCGCGCGGCGGCGGTGCGCCTCGCGCTGGGCCAGCGCGAACGCCACCGACTCGTCGATCATCAGGTGGCTGCCGGCCAGCCGGGCGGGCCACCGCTTGCCGAGGACGTCGCCGATCGCGAAGCCGAACGGCAGGTGCCGCGCGTTGGCCAGCAGGCCGGCCAGCACCGCGGCGAACGGGTTGCCGCCCGCGGCCACGATCCCGATGAACATGAACTGCGACGCGCCGGCGAAGACCAGCAGCGACATCAGCATCGGCAGCCAGAACGGGAAGCCCGAGCTCACCGCGATGGCACCGTAGGACACCCCCACGAGACAATCGGCCAGGCAGACCAGGCCGATGTCGCGGGCGAGGTCCCGATCGAGTGTTCGCCATATCGAACGCATGTGTTCTATAGTGAACACAGGTACCCGCGTTCGTCAAGGCGAACAGAACGACCGATGGAGCGAACGGCAATGTCGCAGGAAACGACGGGCGCGCCGCTGGAGATCATCGCGGCGTCCCTGCGCCGGGAGCGCACCCGCGCGGGCTTGTCCCTGACCGAGGTCGCGCGCCGCGCCGGCCTGGCGAAGTCGACGCTGTCCCAGCTCGAGTCCGGCACCGGCAACCCCAGCGTCGAGACGCTGTGGGCGCTCGGCGTCGCGCTCGACGTGCCGTTCTCCCGGCTGGTCGAGCCGGAACGGCCGAAGGTCCGCGTCATCCGCGCCGGCAAGGGTCCGACGGTCTTCGCCGAGCACGCCGACTACGCGTGCACGCTGCTGTCGGCCTGTCCCCCGTCCGCGCGGCGGGACATGTACCTCATCCGGGCGGAACCCGGCACGCCGCGGCGAAGCGATCCGCACATGACCGGCGTGATGGAGCACATCGTGCTGTGCGCGGGACGCGCCCGGGTGGGCGTGCTGGAGACGCCGGAAGAGCTGAACCCCGGCGACTACATCTCCTACCCGGGCGACGTCCCGCACATCTTCGAAGCCCTCGAGCCGGGTACCTACGGCGTCGAGATCTCCGAATACATCTGAGACATCACCAGCCGCGCTCGGCCAGGCGGTGCGGCTCCGGGAGCTCTTCGACGTTGATGCCGACCATGGCCTCGCCCAGGCCGCGCGACACCTTCGCGAGGACGTCCGGGTCGTCGTAGAACGTCGTGGCCTTGACGATCGCCGCGGCGCGCTGGGCCGGGTTGCCGGACTTGAAGATGCCGGAGCCGACGAACACGCCCTCGGCGCCGAGCTGCATCATCATCGCCGCGTCGGCCGGGGTGGCGATGCCGCCCGCGGTGAACAGCACCACTGGCAGCTTCCCGGCCTGCGCCACCTCGCGGACCAGCTCGTAGGGCGCCTGCAGTTCCTTGGCCGCGACGAACAGCTCGTCCTCGGGCAGCGAAGTCAGCTTCCGGATCTCGCCGCGGATCTGCCGCATGTGCGTGGTGGCGTTGGAGACGTCGCCGGTGCCGGCCTCACCCTTGGAGCGGATCATCGCCGCGCCCTCGGTGATCCGGCGCAGGGCCTCGCCGAGGTTGGTCGCGCCGCAGACGAAGGGGACGGTGAACGCCCACTTGTCGATGTGGTTGGCGTAGTCGGCCGGGGTGAGCACCTCGGACTCGTCCACGTAGTCGACCCCGAGGGACTGCAGCACCTGCGCCTCGACGAAGTGGCCGATGCGGGCCTTCGCCATCACCGGGATCGAGACGGCCTCGATGATGCCGTCGATCAGGTCGGGGTCGCTCATCCGCGCGACGCCGCCCTGCGCGCGGATGTCGGCGGGCACGCGCTCGAGCGCCATCACCGCGACCGCGCCGGCGTCTTCGGCGATCTTGGCCTGCTCGGCGGTGACCACGTCCATGATCACGCCGCCCTTGAGCATCTCGGCCATGCCGCGCTTCACCTTGGCGGTGCCGGTGACGGACTGGACGGTGCCACTGGAGGTGGTCTGCTGCTCGGACACGACGGGGCCTTTCCACACGGAGGACAGGGGGTGACAAGTTCGAGCGTAGGTCGGCGGTGGACCCTTCAAGCAGGCCAGTACGCGGCTATCTCAGGAGTCCACTTCCGGCACGCCCGCGACCAGGACTTCCGCGGCCCGGGTGCGTGCGTACAGCACGTGACGTCCGGCACGGTGCCCGCTGACCAGGCCCGCAGCCCTCAGGACGCCCAGGTGTTGCGACACGGCCCCGGCGCTGAGCCGGGTCCGGCGGGCGAGTTCGGTGGTGGACGCCGGCGCGGTCAGCTCGGTGAGCAGCATGGCCCGGCCGCGGCCCACCACGGCGGCCAGCGCGCCGGGCGCGACGGCGGTGCCGGTCTCCCAGAGCGTGGCGATCCCGCGCGGCGGGTAGCGCAGCACCGGCTGCCACCGCGGGTCGGTCTTGGAGAACACCCGCGGCCAGACGAACGCCGAGGGCACCAGCACCAGGCCGCGCCCGTCGAGCGGCACGGCGGCGTGCAGGTGGCGGTGCGCGACCGTGAGCGTGCCGCCCTGCCAGCGGACCAGCGGGGTGAGGTCGTTGAACAGCTCGGCGGCCCCGCCCTGGGCCAGCAGCCGCGACCGGTGCAGCACGTCGGCCTCGAGCAGCGCGCGGATCCGCGGCCAGTCGGGCGCGAGCACCAGGTCCCAGTACTGCTCCATCAGTGCCGCGAGCCGCTCGAGACCCGCCTCGGGGTCGCGGTGGAAGCGGTTGAGCGCGGGCGTGCGCGGCCCGGCCATCGCGTCCAGCTCGCGCCGGACGGCGCGGCCGGGCACGTCGCGCAGGTCGGCGAGCTCGTCGGCGAGCTCGGGCAGCGGCGTCGACGGCGTGCCGGCCAGGTGCCGCAGCGGGACGAGGTCGCGCAGCAGCCCGATGTCGAGCCCGGCCCCGGCGAGCGCCGCGGTGGCGCGCTTGACCCACGGCAGGTGCAGGGCGTGCTCCCCCGGCTGGTTCAGGACGCGGACGCTGGCCACGATCTCCCACGCCGGGGAGAACGCGAACCGGGTGTGCGCCAGGTCCTCTGTGGAGAATGCCAGGTCGAGCACGCGCTGCCTCCCTGCCGCGAAGTTCGGCGCAGTTTACGTCTCTCCCAAGTGGACAGTCGAGCGGGGCGCCGAAAGTCCTTGCGGGAAAGCGAAAATTCCTCGCGGGTCATACTTTCGGGCGACAGCGCGCAGCCGCGGCAGGTTCACCCCGTAGTAGGCCTCGGCCCAGTCCGGCATCTCCGGGTCGAGGTAGTTGACGTAGCCGGTGGTGCCGAACTCCGGCCCGAGCCCGTCGCGCACGGCGGCGAGCGAACGCCGGGCGCCGGCCTCGCCGCCGTCCGCGGGCCCGGCATTGTGCAGGAACTGGAAGCTCGCCAGCGCCTTCCGGTGCGGGAACGCCGTCTCGCGGACGCCGACGCGCGCGATGGCGCCGCCGCCGGAGTCCAGGAGCGTGGTGACGGCCGGGTCCCGGGTCAGCACCTCGATCACCGCGGCCGGGTCGGTGACCGGCCGCGTCAGCATCCGCGAAGTCCCGACGTAGGCTTCCCGGACCGCGCCCGCCCGGGTGTCCCGGCTGTCGAAGGACCGCATCGCGCTCAGGTGGTCCAGCACCCGCCCCTGCCGGTCGGTCGGCCGGGTGCCGACGCGGCGGACGAGGTCGTCGAGCAGCGCGTTCAGCCGGGACTCGGGGCCGAGGAACGTCCCGCTGACCCCGGCGTGGCCGGTCGCGAGATCCACGCCGGACCACAGCTCGTCCGGCGTTCCGGGCACCCACTCCTGCCAGGCGCCGAGCAGCGCGGCCTGCGCGGCCACCGGGAACGCCAGCGAGTAGGTGGCGACGTCGGCGGCCGGGACGGTCCGGAAGGTGAACCCGGTGACGATCCCGAAGTTCCCGCCGCCCCCGCCACGCAGCGCCCAGAACAGGTCCGGCTCCGCTTCCGCCGACACCGTGCGCACCCGGCCGTCCGCGGTGACGATCCGCGCCGCCTCGAGGTGGTCGCAGGTCAGCCCGTACTTGCGGTCGACGAGGCCGACGCCGCCACCGAGCGCCAGCCCGGCGATGCCGACCGTTTCGCAGCTGCCCGCCGGCAGCACCCGGCCCGCCGCGGCGAGCGCCGTCGCGATCGGGCCCAGCCGGGCGCCGGCCCCGATCACCGCGCGCTGTCGTTCCGCGCGCACCTCGATGCCCGAAAACCGGCTCAGGTCCACGACGATCCCGCCGTCCACAGTGGAGTAGCCAGGGTAGCTGTGCCCGCCGCTGCGGGCGGCGACCGGCAGCCCGTGCCGGGCCGCGAAAGCGACGGCCGCCTGGACGTCCTCGACGCGCGCGGCGCCGACCACGGCCGCCGGCATCCGGTCGTCGTACATCGTGAAGAAGCCCTGCTTGGCCTCCGGATAACCCGGGTCGCCCGGCCGGAACAGCGGCCCCGAGAGCCGCTTCCGGAGCCGCTCCCAGTCGTTCGGCGGCGGCCACCCGGCCAGGCCCGCCACCGGTACCGCTCCGGAGACCCGCAAGAAAGTCCGCCTGTCCACACCACTCCCCCTGCCCGTGCGCCCCCGGGCATTCGGCTGGTCCCGGGAGCCCTGCCTTGCCGTGACCAGGGTAGCGGGTGTGTGATCGAGGACACATCGCGTACACCAGCCGTTCGCCGAGGAGTCGTCATGGCCGACAAACAAGCCAAGAACGCCGACACCGGGGCCGCCGTCGCTGTGGACGACCCCGCGAAGGTCCGCAACGTGGTGCTCGTCGGCCCGTCCGGCTCGGGGAAGACGACCCTCACGGAGGCCCTCCTCGCGGCGTCCGGCACCGTGCCGCGAGCGGGCTCGGTGGTCGAGGGGACGACGGTGTGCGACCACGACCCCGCGGCGGTCCGCCAGCAGCGTTCGGTCGGCCTTTCGGTCGCGCCGGTGCTGCACCAGGGCCACAAGATCAACCTGATCGACACGCCCGGGTACGCCGACTTCGTCGGGGAGCTGCGGGCCGGGCTGCGTGCCGCCGACGCTGCCCTGTTCGTCGTCTGCGCCGCCGAAGGCGTCGACGCGGCGACGGTCGCGGTGTGGGAGGAGTGCGCCGCGGTCGGCATGCCGCGCGCGGTCGTCGTCTCCCGGCTCGACCACCACCGGGCCGACGCGATGGCCGAGATCGCCGCCTGCCAGGCCGCGTTCGGCGCCGGCGTGCTGCCGCTGTACCTGCCCGCGGGCGACGGCCTGGTCGGGCTGATCACCCAGCGGTACTTCGACTACTCCGGCGGGCACCCGCCGAAGCTCGGCGAGCCCGACCCGGCCGACCTCGAGCGGATGGCCGAGGCCCGCAACGAGCTGATCGAAGGGATCATCGCCGAGAGCGAGGACGAGTCGCTCATGGAGCGTTACCTCGGCGGTGAGGAGATCGCCGAAGAGACCCTGATCGCCGACCTCGAGACCGCCGTCGCGCGCGGGTCGTTCCACCCGGTCATCCCGGTCTGCGCGACCAGCGGGATCGGCCTGGCCGAGGTGCTCGACGGGATCGTCCGGGCGTTCCCCTCCCCCCTCGAGCACCAGCCGCCCGACGTCACCACGCCGGACGGCTCCGCGCACACCGCCCTCACCGCCGACCCCGCGGGCCCCCTCGCCGCGGAGGTCGTCCGGACGGCCGTCGACTCCTACGTCGGCCGGGTGTCGCTCGTCCGGGTGTTCTCCGGGACGCTGCGCCCGGAGCGGCCGGTGCACGTCTCCGGGCACGGCCTCGCCGAACGCGGCCACGAGGACCACGACGCCGACGAGCGCGTCGCGCACCTCTACTCCCCGCTCGGCGCGAACCTGCGCGAAGTGCCCTACTGCGTCGCGGGCGACCTCTGCGCGCTGACGAAGGTCGGCTCGGCGGAGACCGGCGACACCGTCTCCTCGCCGGAAGAGCCGCTGCTGATGGAGCCGTGGGCGATGCCCGAGCCGCTGCTGCCGGTGGCGGTGGTCGCGAAGACCCGCAGCGACGAGGACACGTTGGCCCGCAACCTTTCCCGCCTGGTCGCCGGCGACCCGACGCTGCGGCTGGACCGCAACGCCGAGACCAACCAGCTGGTGCTGTGGTGCATGGGCGAGGCCCACGCGGACGTCGTCCTCTCGCGGCTGCGGGCAGGCGGCGCGGACGTCGACACCGAACCGGTGAAGATCAGCCTGCGCGCGACCTTCGCCAAACCGTCCAGAGGGCACGGGCGGCACGTGAAGCAGTCCGGCGGGCACGGCCAGTTCGCGGTCTGCGACATCGAGGTCGAGCCGCTGCCGCGGGGCGGCGGGTTCCAGTTCGTCGACAAGGTCGTCGGCGGTTCGGTGCCGCACCAGTTCATCCCGAGCGTGGAGAAGGGCGTTCGGGCCCAGCTGGCGCGCGGGCTGGCCGACGGGCATCCGGTGGTCGACGTGAAGGTGACGCTGGTCGACGGCAAGGCGCACAGCGTGGACTCGTCGGACGCGGCGTTCCAGACCGCGGGCGCGCTCGCGTTGCGGGAGGCCGCGGCGAACGGGCACATCACGATGCTGGAGCCCTTGGAGGAGGTGGCGATCCGGCTGCCGGACGAGCACCTCGGCACGGTGCTCGGCGACCTGTCGTCCCGGCGGGGCCGGGTGCTGGGCACCGAAGCCGGCGAAGGCGGGCGGACGGTGATCCGGGCGGAGGTCCCGGCGACGGAGCTGCTGCGGTACCTCATCGACCTGCGTTCGATGAGCTCGGGCACGGCGACGTTCACCCGCCGCCACGCGAGGTTCGAGCCGATGCCGGAAGGGATGGCGGTCCACTGATCCGGTCGTGAGTCCCTGGACAAGCTCGTCGCGCAGAGTCCGCCCGGCATGATCAGCGTCATCGACGGCCAGCCGTT
>NZ_JBFBAG010000104.1:0-7672 GCF_040682155.1 Amycolatopsis sp. NPDC051371 | reverse complement strand
TACTTCACCCTCGACGGCAGCGACTACCCCAGCCACGCTGCTCAGGAAGCCGCCATCGCCGGCTACCTCCGCTGGCGCAACCGCCACTGCCACCCCAAACGCCACCTCGCCGTCAACTCCAAGATCCGCCGCCCGGATTACCTACCCAACGTTGCTTGATACGGCACTAGGCTGGTCCTTCGCCTGCACCCGGCACCGGTGCCTGCTCGCCGATCGCTGCCCGGACTGCGGCCACGTCCCGCGGCCCGGGACCCTGTGGCTGCACGTCCCGCAGGCCTCGCGGTGCAGCACCCGCCCGGGAACTGCCCGACGAAACTTCGCGCGCTGCGGTGCCGACCTGACCACCGCTGCGGTGCACGAGTTCGGCGCCGGGCACGCGGCGCTGGCCGCTCAGCACCAGCTCGACACGGTCCTCACCGGCACCGCCGCGTTCGGCCGCTACACCGCGAGCGCGGCGCACCGGCTACTCACCGATCTGGCCGTGCTCGCGTCCCGGATCCTGCGCACCACCGAAGCACCTCGCGCCGGCGATCCCGACATCGGCGACCTGAGCGAGATGTACCGGACGGCGCTGATAGACACCGACGGCTCTGGACGCCGCGGCAGACCCGCTTCCACCGCGCCCAAGCACTACGCGCCGCGCACCAAGGACCAGCGCGAGGCCTTCGCCGACTCCCGGTTCTGCTCACCGCCCGCCTGGCCGCCGAGCTTCACCTGGTCGCCGCCGAGTTCCTTGCCGATCACGCCATCAACGAACCCGTGAGCTGGCAACCACCGCGCGACCTCGCCGTCGGTCTCGACCTGCCCGGCCCGGACTCCGACACGCTGCCCCGGCAATCGCTGGCAGATCTGCTCCGCGCGGGCCTTCCGCTGGGACAGGCTGCCTCGCAGACGGGCATGACGCTCGACTCCGCCCGGTACCTGCTCGCACACCACCCCCGCGTCACCCGCAGAAACCACGACGTCGGCGAGCGGCTGCGCGCCCAGCTGCCCGCCGAGGTATTCCGGGACCTCTACGTCGACCGCGGCTGGTCCATCTCCGCTCTCGCCGTCCGCTACGGGGTCAACCGGCGCCGCATCACCACGCTCGCCACCGCCTACGACATTCCGCTGCGGGACCCGAGCAAACCACCCGCCGGCATCAGCCGTCGGTGGCTGCACGAGCAGTACGTGCGCCGCGGCCGCAGCTCGGAAGACCTCGGCGCCGAGCTCAGCTTGCACCCCACCACAGTCCTCAGCTGGTGCCGCCGCTACGACCTGCCCGTGCGTCCCGGCGGCCCCAACATGCATCGCAGCGAACTCTGCCCGGCCGGAGCGATCCCGCCCGAGCTTCAGCCCGCGCTCACCGGCACCCGCCCCTGGAAACGCCTGATCGCGTTCGTCCACCTCCGCAACCACTCCACGCTGCGCGCCACCGCAGCCACCCTCGCGATCACCCCGAAGACCCTCGCCAGCTACATCAGGCGACTCGAGCGGGAACTCGGCCAGCAGCTCGTACACCGCTCCACCGCGCCGACTCCAATCACTACGCTGACCGAGCAAGGTCAGGCACTGGCCACCATCGTCGCCGCCGTCCTCACGCAAACACCCAGTCTGGCGGTGGAGGAACTGCACCAACCGCGCAACTTCCCGGGACATGGAGACGACTAACCCAACAACTTCTCACGATCTATGCGCGGCCATGGCGGACTTTCCACTGACACAAGGGGCAGAAGGATTACGTGGGCAGCTTTCACGCGTCCCACCACGCGCGATCTGGTGATCTACGAATCGCAGCTGGAGTTAGTGCGTTTGTTGTTCGCGGATTTCGACAGGCCCATAGATCATATCTACGCACAGCCGTCCCTGCTGCACACTGCGGTGGGGAGCTGCGCTAACCTAGGCACTACGCCTCTTCCGCAGGCACTAGCAACAGGTCTATGATTGACGGCAGCAACTGGGAAATTACGCCCGAATAGCTCGACCCAAGGAGAGGGAATGACGCAACTTCAAAATATCTATCTTGCCACACTTACTCGCTCAGCTACCAACTCCGGCACAAATAGCAAAATCACCTTAGTAGTCAACCAGCGGGGTGTAGATCGCCTCAATCATACATTCGGGGACACCGTGCAGGCGGACCAGGAGAAAGGTCAAGCTAACCTTTACCAGCTCGACGTACGAAACAAGGGAATCGACAGCGAACGGCTTACAGAAGGTTCCGTGCGGGTCGGTACACTTGGCGACGATGAGTGGCGCCCGGAGATACTATTCCTCTGGGGCACCGGCCCCGTTTCATCCAACGCGCCGGGGCTGCCTCCTCCCGTTGTGCCGCTTGCGATCGAAACAAGTATCACCACACGACTGAGCACCAATGACTCTAACGCTGTACCGTCGATGACCGTGCGGCCGATCAGGACACGTTCGAACATGTTCATAAATAGATTGCTGTTCATCGTGACAACCGCATGGGAGCCTGGTCGATGGGAAACCGGCATCTCGGACCCCGGGCCCAGCGGAAAAGGAACTAACGACCGGGTCGAGATTGAAATATTTGCCGAAGGCAGCCTGGCGGTGAAGCATGTTATCTCCGATACCCCCCAAGACGATTTAGAACCCGGTCAAGTCAACATGTATGACATTCCAGTTGCAGTACCGTTCAGACGGTCGTCCATGGGTACGAATTCTGTCCGCCTATCGATTACCGGTACCGACCTATGGCTCCCGCTCAGGGTATATCTCTTCGGCATGGATGCCCTCGAGGGTCACCCTGGAGCGATAGTACCTCTGGTGCATATCGACAACTGGGGAATTGTACCGCTGAGCACCGATACCGAGGAAGGTAACCCGCGGGTTGTGCTTCCACTTGTTCCGCGCACCCAAGACTCGACTTGAAGGAAGCGATCTCCGTGGATCAGACGAAGGTGCTCAGCGGCTATGACGTCGAGATCGCGCTGGCGGGTAGGTACCTGCAGTACTTGCTCCTGCTGGCAAGCGACATCGGACTCCTGCCCGACGAGATCATCTTTGGCGCAGACCCGATCCGAGTCCAGTTGCAGCAGCCGGCCGATGTTGACCGGACCTACGACCTGTCGGCCGGGGCGCCAGTACCTGACCTCGCGACCCGCGACGGGGCGTTCACGGTCGAGGTGCTGCACGGCGATCCTTTGGGCGCCGACCTCCGGATCGACCTCCGCTTGCGATTGACCCGGCTCTCTGACGGATTGAGCCTCCCCGACGTGTCGCTCCAGGTGTTCGTCAAGCTCCACATCGATACCACGTCGAGGTCGGACGGGCCTGGACTCGAGTCGGTGTCGATGACGACCGAACTAACCGACGTGGCTGGCGACCTCGTCGGGATCGCTCGCGACCAAGGGCACGATAAGGCGGAACTGATCGAGGTCATGAAGCCGTCCCTCGGCCAGACCTTCTCGCTCGACAGACTCGGCTCGGGGGGCCGCCTGTTCGACGTTGCCCTACGCAAGTTGGCGGCAGATCCGATCTCAGGGGCCCCGGCGGTACTTGTCGTCTACCTCAACCTGGTGCTGAAGGCGGGGCCCCAACCTGACAACTACATCGGTCCCCGGGGCGACGCTGCGCTCGGCCAGAACTTCCTCGAACCGGACGCCGATATCACTTTCGCCACACGTCACGGCCTCCTGGCCGACGTCGGTGACGACGCGATGTACCGCCGCGCCGTGCCTGCGGGCGCCGGCTACGACTTTCCGCTCGTCGCGGGATCCGGCTCCGACGCCGAGCGGGTCGGCCGCTACGTCTCCATCGACGCTGGCCCGGTCCGCAACATCAACGGCGCAACAGAGAACCAGCTCCACATCGGGGTGGAGGCCGAGTACGAGATCGACAACTTCTTTGACCCCAACTTTAAGATCCACATCGTTATGACCCAAAGCGTCGACGACGAGGGGATCATCTCCTGGGAGACGGATCTCGACGTCCAAGCCGGTCTGCTCGCCCACATCGTCATCTCGCTGGTGTCGGTGGCGATGGTCCCGTTGCTCGGCCCATGGGCCCTGCTGGTATTCACCGGACTCGAGATCGGGCTCCACACCGTCGAGGAGTTGGTGGCAGCGGTCAAGGAGAATAAGGTGGAGGCGAAGGTGGACGCCACCTTGCTCGACGTCGCGCCGAACCGGTTCACGATCGTGCGCCGCCGCTGGGATCCCTTGTTCGAGACCCAACACCAGATCGGTCTCCGCCCTGGCGGGATGCTCATCACAGACGACGGACTGGCGATCTGGGGCAAGGCGGCACTGACCAGGGCGACGAAGCCTGTGCCGAGGGTTGTGATCCGCGAGGCCGTCCGCGCCAGCGACGATCGGGCCGTCGAGCTGCGCTACCTCGTCGGTAACCCTGGGGAGTTCCTCGACGATATCGAGGCCGCCACATTGCGCCTCCCGTTCTCGCAGCACGATCCCGCACGCGAGCCACTCCTGTTCACCGTCCCCGTCGAGTCGACGGCGGCCGGGCCGGGTGCGCTCGAGCGAGCCGAGCACCAGCAGATCCGGGGCCGCCACCCCTACATCGTCAAAGCCATCGAGGTCGACGAAAACCAGATCGAGCACCTCCTCGTAATCAGCGAGCAGGAGTCCAACGACGTCCAGGGGGTGCTCCTCACTGCCCACACTGAGCAAGCGACAGCCCAGATCACCGCCGATCACGAGGCCGAGGTCCGTGCCGCGGTCGAGCAGCACTTTGCTGACCTGGGGATCATCCCTGCGCCTGAGCAGGTCGAGATAGCCGTCGCAGCTCAGCTCAAGGCACTCATCGCCGCCGATCTCGAGGCTTACAAGGAAGGCCAGTTGCCGATCGACCTCGACGCCCAGCTCCGGCAGCAGCTGCGCCTGGAGCTGTCACCAACTGAATTCGGTCGCCTGCAGGATGGTGGGCTGCTCCGCCTGGCCGACTTCGACCTGATCCACTTCCGAGGCTCCGAGAGATCCTACTACCGGGACCGCTACGTGGCCTCGATCGAGACGACCCCGGCCCTCCGCGAAGCCGACAACCTCCGCCACAAGCCCCGCTACCGCAACACCGCGACGGGCCGCGAGTTCCTCTCACCTGGACGGTGACGGGCGGCCGCGGGTTTGGGCCGCTGCTGCTCGCCTTACCGCGCTATTTAGGAAGCCACGAAGTCTGAGGCTGATCATGGTGACACTGATGTGATACAGCCTGAAAAGGTGCACGTCGCATAAGATCGACACGTCACGAGCACTGAGACCCTTCAGGTATGGTGCGGTGCCGCCCTGCGCCGCCCGGCTGCCCATGCTCGCCTTCTCGTGCAGGCTCCTGCTCGTCCACCTTAGGTCAAGTGCGAGCCAAACGCGTGTTGCGGAAGTCGCAACTGGCCAGCGATACTTGGACGAATGCGGAAGATCCTCTCTGTCCTCGTCCCGATCTTCATGGGCGTACTCACTTTCATCGGCGTGTTATTCACGGCAGCCAGTTCGAACGTGGACGTGCCGTTGGAGGTTGCCAAAGGGTTAATTAACTTGGCGATCGCAATTTTGGTAACTGGCGGGCTCTCATACTTCTTGTCGGACCGCGCAAGGAAACAAGCAGAAGTAACAGAAGTCGGACGACTCCTAGTTGGCGTAATGCAAGACTTGAAGTCGGCTCACGAGACAGTCCAGGTCGTCCAGTTTCGCCTTAACGCTGACTGCTCTCCAATGAGACTACGAGAACAGATTGAAGTACTCATTGAGGTCCGGGCAAATCTTCAGCGGCTCAGACATGAGCGCCTAATAAGGGACGACGTCGGCGCGTATGGGGAAATTAAGAGGATGACGAACTACATTCGCGCTCTCGCCGAAGAATATGCAGCCAATTTGCCGACGACTTCAGAACTAATCACGACGTTTGAGCGAGATACGCAGCAGTATCTGCAGAGCAAGACAGACCACCCGCCAGCCATGCCAAAGCTTGAAATGCAACAGTTCAAGGAGCTCCAGAACCTCTTGAACGACGAGCGATTCCGGAACGGTCAGTTTTATGCCGGATACATGCGAGCTCGATTGTGGATTGAGAATAAACTATCGCAGCTTCGGTATGAGGGTCGAGTAGACGCGCTCGCCGTTCCGAGGTCGCCCCTCGATCGCGCGTCTAAACACCTTCGACGAGACCCGAGGAAATGACGTCTCGATGGGACTGATCATGGTGGCCATCGCGTGAGACTTCCCGAAAGCATACAGATCGGACAAGATCGACATGTCACGGGATACGAAACCCTACACTTGGTGTAGGGTCTCAAATTCGAGGGCACTTTCCCAAAGATCTTGGCATCGAGATCGCACTCGTGCCACAAAATCGGGATTGATCATTCCTTGATACCGTTGGCCGTTCGAGTGGGACTCCGCGACGCGCCGTCAGTGATCAGACAGCGGCTCTGCTTGGAGGGGTAGCCGCCGCGGTCGTTGCGCACGGTCACGCCAGCGTGTCGGGCTGCTGGGCCCATCCGGCAGTGGGCCCGAACGTCCAGCGGCGTCAACTCATACGCATCGCCACTGGGCGCTGTCTGACCGCGGAGGACTTCAGGCGTCGTTGTTGCGGCCAATGCGCAGGTCCGGCACATCGAGCGCAAGACCTACTGCTTCATCGTGGCGGCCGAGAAGATCCAACTGCTGACAAAGGTGCGCCAGTTCGCTTCGGTACCGTGTTTCGCATAACTGTGGATCTTTTTCACTGCAGGCTCTCCACACTGCCAGCGCTTCGCGTCTGGCAATGAGCGCGCCGTCGATGTCGTTCCCCTCCTGTCGATAGATCCCGAGGTTGTTCAGCGAGTCGGCGAGGTCGGGGCGGTATCGATCAGGCTCCGTGTCGGCCAGCCCACGGAAGATCGTGACGGCCTCGTCAGCGGCCCCCAGGGCTTCCCGATACCGACCCACCTCCCGCAGGCAGGCCCCGAGGTTGTTCAGCGAGGTGGCGAGGTCGGGACGGTACCGATCAGGCTCCACGCCGGCCAGCCCACGACGGATCGTGACGGCCTCTTCAGTAACCTCCAGGGCTTCCCGATACCGACCCACCTCCCGCAGGCAGGCCCCGAGGCCGTTCAGCGAGGTGGCGAGGTCGGGACGGTACCGAACAGGCTCCACGTCGACCAGCCCACGACGGATCGTGACGGCCTCTTCAGTAACCTCCAGGGCTTCCCGATGCCGGCCCACTGTCCGCAGGCAGGCCCCGAGGTTGTTCAGCGAGTGGGCGAGGTCGGGACGGTACCGATCAGGCTCCACGTCGACCAGCCCACGGTAGATCGTGACGACCTCTTCAGCGGCCCCCAGGGCTTCCCGATACCGACCCACCTCCCGCAGGCAGGCCCCGAGGTTGTTCAGCGAGGTGGCGAGGTCAGGGCGGTACCGATCAGGCTCCACGTCGACCAGCCCACGGAAGATCGTGACGGCCTCTTCAGCGGCCCCTAGGGCTTCTCGATGCCGACCCACCTCCTGCAGGTAGGCCCCGAGGCTGTTCAGCGAGTGGGCGAGGTCGGGACGGTACCGATCAGACTTCACGTCGGCCAGCCCACGGTAGACCGTGACGGCCTCTTCAGCGGCCCCTAGGTGTATTGACCACGGAGGTTGGGTACGGGGCGACACGTGATCGGATGATCTTGGCGTGAGGGAGGGCCTCCGGGTTCGGTGTGGATTGCGACGTCTACACCGAGCAACGGAGGCCCTCGTGA
>NZ_JBFBAG010000103.1:0-8007 GCF_040682155.1 Amycolatopsis sp. NPDC051371 | reverse complement strand
CGACCACGAAGACGCCGAGCTTGATCAGCGGTGCGAGCAGGCCCCTCACTTCACCGTCACCTCCGCCCCGCGGTAGAGCGGTCCGACGAGCAGTTCACTCACGACCCCCGGCACCGAAGCGATCCGGACTGAAGACGTCGACCAGCTCGTCGCCCACACCGTCGACGATGCGGCCGGCCAGCGCCCGCCCGAACAGCGGTCCCAGCGTGATCCCAGCACTCGCGACGGCCTCGTAGTAACCCGGCACCGCCGACAACGGCCCGACGCTCGGCAGCTCATCGCGGGCGCAGCGCGCGTCGACCACCTCGGCCGTCCGCACGGTCGCCGTGCCCAGCAACGGCACCACCTTCGCCGCCCGATCCAGGAGGTCCTTCACGAACTCCGGGTCCGGTGCGCCCGAGAGCGGGGGCAGTCCGCGGTCGACGCGGTCCGAGCGCAGGACCACGCGGCCGGGCCCGTCCGGGCGGATGCTGACCTCGGGGGCGCGCAGGATGTACTCGAGCGGGTCGCCGTCGACCAGCAGGTGCGCGATCAGGCTGCGCCGCGGCGGGCCGAGGAACGGGCGGGCGCCGGCCAGCGCGCCGATCTCGTCCGCGGCCGAGCCTGCGGCGTTGACCACGACGTCGGCCTCGATCGAGCGGCCGTCCGCGAGCCTGACACCGTCGGGCGACACCGACGTCACCTCGGCGTTCAGTTCGAGTGTGGCGCCGAGGGAAACGGCCTGGTCCAGCAGGTGCCGGGTGAACGCGACCGCATCGATCCAGCCTTCGGCCGGCAGCACGGCGACCGTGCCCGTGGCGGGGAAGGCGACCGAGGAGCCGAGTGCCCCGGCCGCGTCGGGACCGGCGTACCGGTCGACCGGGCAGCCCCATTCGGCGAGCTGCGCGAGGTAGCCGGCGAACGACTCGTCGTCGGTCCAGGCGACCGTCCCGGTGCGGTGCCACCAAGGCGCGGGCGCGAACTCCCCGGCCAGCGCCGCGTGCTCGGCGATGCCCGCCTGGTTCAGCTCGAAGTACGACTTCGGGAAGCGCCGGTACGCCGTCGCGGTGGCGAACCCGATCTCCGTCGTGCCCGAGGCGGGCCGGACCGCGCGGTCGACGCAGTGCACGCGCGCTCCGCGCCGGGCGAGGTGGTAGGCCACCGAGGCACCGATGACCCCGGCGCCGATGACGACCACCTTCGGCGGCATCAGTAGAGCCCTTCCGGCGCGGCCTGGCTCACCTGCAGCGGGCGCACGTTGAAGACGCCGTCGACCGGCCACTCGCCCTTGGTGTCGTAGCGGGTCGCCTCGTCGCGCTCCAGCAGGTTGGGCAGGAAGAGGTCTTCGTGCAGCACGGTCAGCTTCAGCTGGCCCGACTGTCCCTTGTCGACAGTCGTCTTGAAGTCTTCCGGATCCACGACGGACATCGTCACCTGCGGGTACGTCGGCGCGTAGGGAAGGATGGCGCCGCCGTCCTCCGGGTGCAGGCTGACCGCGTTGCCGAAGGTGTTGCCGTAGCCCGAGCGCACGAGCCCGCCGTCCAGAGCCTTGACGAAGTCCTGGTACATCTGCGGGCTCATGTGCGTGCCGCCCAGGCGGACGCCGTCGAGCGCGGCGACCAGCTCCGGCCGGCGCGCGATCAGCTTCTGCAGCAGCGCGGGCGTGGTGTTGAGGTAGTGGACGTGCTGCGAGCGCAGGATGTCGACGATCTGCGCGAGCACGTGGTCGGTGTACTCCCCCAGCTCCTTCATCTTGCCGGCCCGGATGAGCTGCTTGATCCACCGCGGGTCCATGTCGATGCCGTACACGAGCCCGGCCAGCTGCTCGGACAGCTCGATCGCGCCGTTGCCGATCTGGTGCGGCCCGCTCGGCGTGGCCTGCAGCCAGGTGCGGCCGGCCTGGTACCCGTCGAACAGGTACGACCAGCGCCGCCATTCGACGCGGTGGGTCATCATGTCTTCGGTGTAGAACACGCGCACCGGGTCGCCGGTGGTGCCGCCGGACTCCCAGACGCGGCCGATCAGCGGCCGCGGCACGGTGCGGGGCACGAGGTCGCCGGGGTCGATGCCGCGCAGGTCGCCGGGCGGGAACGGGCCGAACTCGGCGAGCTGGTCGTACCGCGTGATGTCCATCGGGTCGAACGACAGCTCGGTCGCCCGCTTGAGCCAGTAGGGGCTGCCGAGCTCCGGGTTGAAGTGCCGCCGCACCACGTGCCGCGTCCACGCGTCGAGGTCGAGGGACAACCAGTGGTCGGTCAGGCTGGCACGTTCGTGCGTGCGGGTGCTCACGGTCTCTCCTTGTTCACGCGCTGGGGGCGACGAGGTCGACGGCGTAGTCGTAGATCGCCGTCATGGCTTCGGTGACGTGGTGCGGCTCGGTGATGCGCACGACGGGGAACGGGAAGTCGAGGACGCCGGCGGGCAGCGTGGGGCCGAGGACGAACGCGAGCCGGACGCCCTGGGCCTTCATCCCGGTGCACGCGTGCGGCAGGCTCATCGTCGTGGTCTTGTTGCGCTGGAACAGATCGCGGACCTCGTCGGCCGTCGTCAGCGCTCGTTCCTCGAGGAACGAGCACACCGGGATCCGCGGGTCGGCGACCGCCATCGCGGTGACCGCCGGTGCCATGAAGTCGGTCGCGTACTGGCGCAGCGGTGAGTGCACGGCGAACGGCTGGCCGTCGATGACGCTGATCATGCCGGGCGGACTCTGCGCGACGAGCTTGTCCAGGGCCTCGGCGGTGCCGCTGAGCATGAGCAGCCGGGCGGTGCCGTTCGAGAGCACGCCGAAGTCGCCGCCGAGGTACACCCCGGGACGTCGTTCGCCGTAGTAGAAAGTCGGGTCCTCGGTCACCGGGAGGAAGGCGATGGCCGCGCCCTGCGCCGGGGGCGATGGGTCCGGCAGCGGCGTCTTCGCTTCGCGCACCAGCAGGTCGAACAGCGTCCGGCGGTCCACCGCACCCGCGACGGAGCTCGCGACCAGGCCACCGAGGCTGATCCCGCCGGCGACGCTCGGGTGGATGTCGGACTCGGCGAGCACGTCGTGGATGCCGAACGCCAGCGCGGCCAGCCGGATGCCGGCGAGGCTGAAGCGGTCGTGGTCGTTCCGGGGTTCGAACTCACCGCGCAACAGGGCGCGCGGTTCGATGCCGGTCCAGTCGCGCACCTGCTCGTAGGAGCGGCGCATGGCCGGGTACGCCTCGTAGAGGTTCGCGCCGTGCTCCGGGTCGGGATCGGAGATGTTCGCGCCGAAGAGATACCCCAGAGTCACCGAATTCCCCTAACGAACGTGTCCGAAGCGGCTGTCGCGACGCTACGCATCTCTTCGGGGGCAACGCCGGACTAGCATGGGGTCTCTAGGCAAAACCTCAGCTCCGGGCGCGGGACTCTTTAAGAGTTCCCCCAGGGTTGGCTTGCTAGGGCGGCTGTCGCGGGTCGCGCGGGTGGAAAAAGGTGGCAGCCGGCCCATCCAGGCTCGTCACCCTATTCGCCGGAGGTATCAGAACGTGGAGTATGGCGTCTCGCTGTTGCCGGACTGCGACCCGGAGACCACGACCGCCTCGCAGTACTTCCAGGATGTGCTGCAGGTCAGTGTGCTCGCCGATCGGCTCGGCCTGAACTACGTCAAGATGACCGAGCACTACCTGCGCTCCTACGGCGGATATTCCCCCAGCCCGCTGGCTTTCCTGTCGGCCGTGGCCGCGCGCACCCAGTCGATCCGCCTGATGACCGGCGGCATCCAGGCCTCGTTCCACCACCCCATCCAGATCGCCGCGCACGCCGCGCAGGTCGACGTGATGAGCGGCGGCCGTCTCGACGTCGGGTTCGCGCGGGCGTTCCTGCCGTACGAGTTCGAGGCCTTCGGTGTCGACATGGACACCAGCCGCGAACGGTTCCTCGCCACGATCGAAGCCGTCGTGCGGCTGTGGAACGAGAAGGACGTCACCGAGAAAACGCCGTTCTTCGAATACGAGAACGCGAACTCGCTGCCCGCACCCGTGCAGCAGCCCGGCCCGCCGGTGTGGGTGGCCGCCCTGGCGACCCCGGCCAGCTTCGACTGGACCGGCCGCAAGGGCTTCAACCTGCTCATCAGCTCGACCCAGCTGAACGAGATGGCCCGCAAGCGCGAGTACGTCGAGCTGTACCGCAACGCTTTCATGGAGGAGCACGGCGACTCCGGCCGCAAGCCGAAGTTCGCGGTGAGCATCCCGCTGCTGGTCGCCGACACCGACGAAGAGGCGCGCGACCTGGCCGTGCCATTCATGGTGAAGTCGTTCAACGCCTTCAAGGAGGCGATCCTGTCCTGGCACAACGTCGAGTCGCCCGCGTACGAGGGCTACACCGCGATGGCGCGCCAGATGGCCAGCTTCGACCTGGAGACCGACGGGCTGGAGGCCAAGGCCGTCGTCGGCTCGCCGGACACGGTACTGGGCCGCATCGAAGAGGTCCGTGACGTGCTGGGCCCGGACGTGATCCTGTGGAACCTCGACTTCGGCGGCCAGTCGCTGGAGACGATGTCCCGCACGCTGAACCTGTTCGCGGACAAGGTCATGCCCGCACTCGGCTGAACCCGCTCCCAGAGTGAAAGCGAAAGGACCCGGCGGCCGCGAGGCCACCGGGTCCTTTCGTACGCGGGATGCGTCAGCCGCTGAAGCCCAGACCGCCCTGGGCGGCGATCATCGTCAGCCGGATGCCGCGCAGCGCCTTCTCCAGGCCGGGGGCGACCTCGCCGACGCGGTCGGTCAGCTCCTCGATGCGGTCCTTGTACTCGCCCTTGCTCTCCTTGCGCGTGACGACGCTCGGCACCGTCCCGGCGGCGGCGAGCGCGACGAGCGCGGCGTCGTCCGCGCCGACCTGGGAGGCCGGGGTCGACGCGTGCAGCACCTCGACGGCGTGCTCCTGCAGCGCCTTGGCCAGCGCCGGGTCGGTGGCGGTCACGTGGGTCTTCGGGACGACGCCCAGGACCTTCTTCTCCTGGACCGTCAGCAGCTTCTGCTCCACGAGCTGCTCCTCGATCGCGTCGAGGGTCTCCTTGTAGTCGTGCCGCAGCCACGACTTCCAGCTGCGCTTTTCGTTGCCGATCTGCGCCAGCAGCCGGTCGAGCACCGGGTCGCCGGTCGGGTCCGACTTGACCAGCACGGCGTCGCCGTCTTCGTCGGCGATGTTGCCGCGCAAGGCCAGCTCCGTCAGCACGCCGGCGCGGGTCAGGAACGCCGTGCGGGTGCGGTCGTACAGGTCTTCCTTCTCGAGGTCGTAAGCGAGCAGGTAGGCGCGGTAGTGGACGGCGGTCGGCGTCTCGGTCATGGTCGTCACCCGTTTCTGTGGCATTGCGTACCACTCGATCTTGACGGACCTGGCCCCCACCCAAAAACGGCCAAAGGTTGACAGTCGGTGACGGAAGGTTGTCGGCTCACAACCTTAGTTGTTCCGGCGTGCGGAGTAACGGGGCTTAGCAGTCTCCCCAGACGTCGGCCGATCGGGTGGACTCGCGCCCCACCAGGCCGTTAAGAGAAAGGGGCCACTCTCTTCACCACTATCCGCAATGGACGGCTCATGACCGCTCGAAGTGTCAGGCGTGGGGTGCTGCTCCTCTCCCTCCTCGGCCTGCTCGCCCCCGTGGTGCCCGCCGGCGCCGCACCGCAGCCGGTTACGGCCGCATCCACCCTCCAGCAGATCATGCCGGCCCCGGTGTCGGTGACGCCGGACCCGGCCGTCCGCTACCGGCTCGGGCCGGCGACGGTGGTGTTCACCTCCGGCGGCGCCGACGCCCGCCAGGTCGGCGACTACCTCGCCGGGCTGCTCCGCCCGGCGACCCGGTTCCGGCTCCCGGTGATCCCCGCCCCGGCGCTCCCGGGCGTCCCCAAGGCGTTGCCCGGGATTTCGCTGCTGCTCGGCGGCGCGGACCCCCGCGTCGGCGCCGAGGGCTACCAGCTCGACAGCACGGCGACCGGCGTGACCATCCGCGCCGCGAAGCCCGCCGGGCTGTTCAACGGCGTGCAGACGCTGCGTCAGCTCCTGCCCGCCTCGCTCGGCGGGACCCTCACGGTGCCCGGTGGCCACATCCTGGACTACCCGCGGTACCCCTACCGCGGCGCGATGCTGGACGTGGCGCGGCACTTCCTGCCGGTCGCCGACGTGAAGAAGTACCTCGACGACATCGCGCTGTACAAGGTCAACAACCTGCACCTGCACCTCACCGACGACCAGGGCTGGCGGCTGCAGATCACCGGCTGGCCGAACCTGACCGCAAAGGGCGCGAGCACCGGCTCCGGCGGCGGGCCCGGCGGTTTCTACACGCAGGCCCAGTACCGCGACATCGTCGCCTACGCGCAGAGCCGCCACATCACGATCGTGCCGGAGATCGACATGCCGTCGCACTTCGGCGCGGCACTGGCGTCGTACGCCGAGCTCAACTGCGACGGGGTCGCCGGGCCGGTCTACACCGGGCTCACCCCCGCGCCGCGCTCGGACCTGTGCGTCGACAAGCCGGTCACGTACAAGTTCATCGGTGACGTGCTCGGCCAGCTCGCGGCCCTGACCCCGGGCGGCTACCTCGACGTCGGCGGCGACGAGATCCAGGACCTCGACGACGCGCAGTACCAGGCGTTCATGGCGAAGATCGCGCCGATGGTGGCCAAGCTCGGCAAGAAGCTGCTGGGCTGGGCGGAGATGCTCACCGCGACCCCGCCGCAGGGCGCCACCGGCGAGTTCTGGATCTACGACGGCACCCAGAACGAGGTCGGCCAGGCCAGCCAGCAGGGCGCGAAGCTGATCATGGCGCCGTGCGTCTACACCTACCTGGACATGAAGTACGCCCCCGGCGTCCCGGCCGATATCGGCTTGGAGTGGGCGGGCGACATCAGCGTCCAGGCCGCGTACGGCTGGGACCCGACCGCGGTGGTGCCCGGCGCGCTGAACTCGAACATCGACGGCGTCGAAGCTCCCTTGTGGACGGACACCGTGCGCAGCCTCGACGACGTCCGCTACCTCGCGTTCCCCCGGCTGCCGGCCATCGCGGAGATCGGCTGGTCACCGCAGGCGAGCCGCGACTGGACGTCGTTCTCGTCCCGGCTGGCCGCGCAAGGCCCGCGCTGGACGGCTCTCGGCGTGAAGTACTACGCGGCCCCGGAAATCCCGTGGCCGAAGAACTGACCCGGCGGGAGAAGCCCACGATGGCGAACAAGAACGGGCAGGTCTGGGAGGCCTACTGGAAGGACCTCCCGGACCGCGCGGGCGCGGCCTTCTGGGACTGCGAGCCGGCCGACGGAGCGGCGGCGCACGCCGAGCTGTTCAAGGCGCACTTCGACCCGGCGCTCCCGCTGATCGACCTCGGCTGCGGCAACGGGACCCAGACGAAGTACCTGGCCGGGCTGTACGACCGGGTCGTCGGCGTCGACATCGCCGAAGCCGCGCTGAACCGGGCGCGGGCGGAGAACGGCGGCGACAACGTCACGTTCGAGTTGCTCGACGTGCTCGACGACGCGGCGGTTGCGGCGTTCCGCGCGCGGAACGGCGACGTGAACATTTACCTGTCCGGCGTGATCCACCAGCTCCCGGTGGATCGCCGGGTGGCGTGCGCAAGCAACCTGGCGGTGCTGGCCGGGGCGCGCGGGTGCGTGTTCAACCAGGAGCTGACGCCGGCGAGCTACACGTACATGCAGCAGCTGATCGCCGACCCCGCCAACGACCTCCCGAAGCTGGAGCGGGTGTCGATCTACTTCGGCATCGGGCTGCAGCCGGCGGCCGGGGAAGCGGAACTGGAGACGGTCTACGAGGTAGCGGGCTTCACCATCCTCGACGGCGGCGAACTCTTGCTGCGAACGACGGAGACACTGGCCGACGGCTCGGGCCTGAACCTCCCGACCCACTACGTCATCGCCCGACGCTCCTGAGGGCGGTCTGCCGTGGCTGGTCGTGAGTGAGAAACAGTGTTCTACGTCGTCGTGCCGTCGACCGTCGCGGAGTTCAACCTGCACTTGGACGAAGAACGCCTGCGTCAACTGCGCACCGACCGGTTCACCCACCTCGTCA
>NZ_JBFBAG010000102.1:0-8577 GCF_040682155.1 Amycolatopsis sp. NPDC051371 | reverse complement strand
GCACGAGGGAGCGAACCCGTGTCTGACAGCGCCGTGTCCGAAGTGGACGCTCTGCCCGAAGCCGCCGAGCCGCCGCGGCCCCGCCGTGACCTCGCGAAACTGGTGCGCCCGGTCGCGTGGCTCGTGCTGCTGGTGGTCCTGCTCGCCCTGCCGCTCTACCTCGACGCCGCCTGGCTCAAGGCCGGCCAGTACATGATGATCGGCGGGGTCGGCGCGATCGGGCTGACGCTGGTGGTCGGGCAGGCCGGGCAGCTTTCCCTGGCGCACGCGTTCTTCCTGCTCGCCGGCGGCACCGCCTACACCGTCCTTTCCGGACCGATCGGCGACGACCGCGTCATCGGCTTCGGCCTGGACCCCGGTCTCTCGCTGCTCGGCGCGGTGGTCGTCTCGGCACTGCTGGGCCTGGCCTTCGCGCCGGTGGCCGGGCGGCTGCGCGGGATCTACCTCGGCGTCGCCTCCCTCGCCCTGGTCTTCCTCGGCCTCTACTTCGGACAGTCGGCCGAGGAGCTCACCGGCGGGACCTCGACCGGACGCGCACCCGCGCCGTTCTCGCTGTTCGGCTTCCCGTTCACCAACGACGGTCCCGAAATCACCGTGCTCGGCGTCCCGATCCGGCAGGCCGAACGCACGTGGTACCTGTTCCTGCTGCTCACCGTGCTGGCGTACGTGATCGCGCGCGGCGCCGTCCGCGGCCGCGTCGGGCGGTCCTGGCGGGCGGTGCGCGACAACGAAGCCGCGGCCGCGGTGATGGGTGTCAGCGTGCTGCGCGCCAAGGCGGGCGCGTTCGCCGTCTCGTCGGCCTACGGCGGTCTCGCCGGCGCGATGACGGTGCTGTGGTTCGACATCCTCAAGCCGGACGAGAGCGAGTTCGGCACCTACGGCATCAACGTGTCCATCGCCTACCTCGCGATGGTCATCATCGGCGGCCTCGGCTCGGTCCCCGGCGCCCTGGTCGGCGCGCTGATCGTCAACGGGCTCCCGCAGGTGCTCGCCCTGTACTCCGCCGACCTGGGCTGGTTCGCCGGCACCGGCGACGGCGCGCTGACCCCGATCCTGGTCAGCTCGTTCGTCTACGGCGCCGCGATCATCCTCGTCGTCCTGTTCGAGCCGGGCGGGCTCGCCGCGATCGGCCGCCGGCTCACGCAGCGACGTTTTCGCCGTCAACCCAGTCACCACGCGGAGGAATCATGAAACGCACACACCTGGCGGCGGCGCTGGCGGCCGTCCTCGTCCTCTCGGCGTGCAGCACGAAGGCGGGTGACTCCGGTTCGTCCGGCTCGGACAGCTCCGGCGTCAAGACCGGCAAGGGGGTGACGGCGACCGAGGTGACGCTCGGCGTGATGACCGACAAGTCCGGCGTCTTCAAGAACCTCGGCCTCGGCGTCACGCAGGGCAACGAGCTGTGGGCCAAGGACTTCAACGCCGCCGGCGGCGTCTGCGGCCGCCAAGTGAAACTCGAAGAAGTCGACCACGGCTACAAGGCCGACACGGCGAAGACGCTGTACCCGCAGATCGAGCCGAAGGTGCTCGGGTTCGTGCAGCTGCTCGGCTCGCCGGTGGTGGCCGCGCTGAAGCAGAACCTGGCGACCGACAAGGCCGTCGCCGCGCCCGCGTCGTGGTCGTCGGAGCTGCTCGACAACCCGTACGTGATGATCGTCGGCACCACCTACGACGTGGAGATGATCGACGGCCTGGCGTACCTGCAGGAGCAGGGGCAGCTCAAGGACGGCGACACGATCGGGCACGTCTACATCGACGGCGAGTACGGCAAGAACGGCCTGCGCGGCTCGCAGTTCTACGCGAAGAAGCACAACCTGACGGTCAAAGAAGTGAAGATCACCTCGACCGACAGCGACCTCACGAACGTCGTCACCGGCCTCAAGGGCGCCGGGGTGAAGCTGATCGCGCTGACCACCACGCCCGCGCAGACCGGATCGGCGGTCGCGGCGAACAAGGCGCTCGGGCTGAATGTGCCGGTGCTGGGCAACAACCCGACGTTCGACCCGGTGCTGCTGAAGAGCCCGGCGGCGAACGCGCTGGACAAGCTCACCGTCGTCGCCAGCAGTGTGCCGTTCTCGGCCGACCTGCCGAAGGCCAAGGACGTCGCGGCGAAGTTCAAGGCCGCCTACAAGGAGACGCCGAACGGCGGTGTCCCCTACGGCTACGCGGTCGGCGAGGTGTGGGGCGCGGTGCTGAAGAAGGCCTGCGACAACAAGGACCTCACCCGCGACGGCATCGCCGCGGCGCTCAAGCAGACGACGTCGGCGAGCACCGACGACCTGGTCGCGGCGCTCGACTTCTCCAAGCCGGGGACGCCGGCGACGCGCCAGGTCTACGCGGCGACCCCGGACGCCTCCGCCGAGGGCGGCGTCCGGTACGTCAAGCCGCTGTTCGAAGCGCCCGAGGCTAAGGAGTACGTGGCGCCGCACCAGAAGTGAGCCGCCGTCCGGCCAGCGCGGCCGCCTCGTGCAGTGGGGTGGTCGCGTGGGCCTTCGCGGCCGCCAGCAGGTCGGTGACGGTCTTCTCGATCGTCTCGACGCGGCCGAGCGCGGCGTCGTGGTCCAGGCCCTCCGCCTCCCGCGAGAGTGTGTACAGGATCCCGCCCGCGCTCGCGACGTAGTCCGGGACCCACAGGACCCCGCGGGCGGCGAGGTCGTCCGCGACGGCGTCGCCGGTGAGCTGGTTGTTGGCCGGGCCGACGACCAGCGGGGTGTCCAGCGGCGTCTCCGGGCTCAGGACGCCGCCGACCGCCGCCGGGATGACGACGTCCGCCGTCAGCGTGAGCGCCTTCTCCGGCTCGGCCCAGCTCAGCCCGCGCTGCTCGGCTTCGGCGCGCTTCGCCGGGTCGATGTCGGACACGACGACGTCGGCGCCGGCCTGCTGGAGGCTCGCGGCCAGGTGGGCGCCGACCGAGCCGTAACCGCTGACGACCACCCGCCGGCCGGCCATGTCCGCGCTGCCGAACGCGGCGGTGGCGGCGGCCCGCAGCGCGGCCAGCACGCCGACCGCGGTCGGGCCGCTGGACGAGCCGGTGCCGCCGGCGGACTCGGGCGTGCAGAACGCGAACGCCGAGACCTCGCGCAGCACCAGCATGTCGGCCGGGCCGGTACCGACGTCCGGGCCGGCCAGGTAGGTGCCGCCGAAGTCGGCGATCAGGTCGGCGTGGTCGAGCAGGACGTCCCGGCGCTCCGCCGGCGAGAGCACGCGTCCGGGCTCCAGCGCGATGACGCTCTTGCCGCCGCCGAACGCGAGCCCCGCGACGGCGCACTTCGCCGTCATCGCGGCCGAGAGGCGCAGGACGTCGTCGACGGCCTGGGTGAGGTCGGCGTACGGCTTCAGGCGGCAGCCGCCGACGGCCGGGCCGAGGGCGGTCGAGTGGATCGCGACCATCGTGGTGACGCCGGATCGACGGCCACGCCGCGCGACAAGCTGTTCATGTGCGGTCATACCGACCGAAGTTAGAGTGAACATCGACGCTGTCGACTTGTCGCCGAACGAAATTCGGTGACGCCGAGGAGGTCCCCGTGCTGGACGAACTTGATTCGGCGATCGTCCGGCATCTGCAGGAGGACGCCCGGCAGACCAACCGGGAGATCGCCCGGAAGGTCGGCATCGCGCCCTCGACGTGCCTCGAACGCGTCCGGCTGCTGCGCGAGCGGGGCGTCATCCGCGGCTACCACGCCGACATCGACCTGGCGAGCCTCAACCGCGGCGTCCGGGCGCTCGTCGCGGCGCAGGTGCGGCCGTTGAGCCGGGCGGTGATCGACGAGTTCCAGCGCTCGATCTCGGAGCTGCCGGAGGTGCTTTCGGTGTACGTGACCGCGGGGAGTGACGATTTCCTGATCGAAGTCACGACGCCGGACATCGACGCCCTGCACGCTTTCCTCGCCGACCGGCTCGCCCTGCGCCGGGAGATTGTCGGCTTCCGGACGTCGATCGTTTTCCGCCACCTGCGCAAGACGACGCTTGAACCCCTTCCACCGGGGTAACCCTGGTACGTGCGACACGCCACCCCTAAGTGTTCCCCTGAAATACCCGGGTTCGCACCCTCAAAGGCGCAAAATGTCGGTGGTGGGCGGTCTAATGAGCACGATGGGAAGGAGGCACCGCCATGACAACGGAACTGAACCACCGTGAGCGGGCCACATTGAGAGCCGTGGCCGGGGGCCACGCCGAGATCAGCTGCAGCTGCGAGCCCGACCTGTTCATCGACGGCCTGAGCTGCTGCGACCAGTCCACCGTGCACCGTCTCGCGCGGCTCGGCCTGATCGCACCCGCCAGCCCCGGCAAGTGCGGCACGCGCGTGCCCGCCGTGCTGACCGCGGCCGGTTCGCTGGCGCTGGGCGAGGTTTTCGCCGCCGCCGCGTAATTTCATTGCCACACTCTGGGGTCACTGACAGCATCACCCGATGCACGTATTCCTCGAAACCGAGCGGCTGATCTTCCGCCGGTTCACCGAGAACGACGCCGACGCGCTCTTCGAACTCTACGACGACCCGGCCGTGATGAAGTACCTCAATGGGGGACAGCCGGCGGACCGCACCGAGATCGTCACGCTGGATCTCCCCGCTTTCCTCGGTTACTACGAGCGTTTCCCCGGTTACGGGTTCTGGGCGGCGATCGAGAAGAGCACCGGCGATTTTCTGGGGTGGTTCCATTTCCGCCCGCGCCCGCACGATCCTCCGGACGAGCCGGAACTGGGGTACCGGCTGCACCGGAAGGCCTGGGGCAAGGGCTACGGGACCGAAGGCTCGGCGGCGCTGCTCGCCAAGGGCTTCACGGAGCTGGGGGTCCGCCGCGTCACGGCGGCCACCATGGTGGTGAACAAAGCTTCGCGCCGCGTGATGGAGAAACTGGGGATGACGTTCGTCCGCACGTACTTCGAAGACTTCCACGACCCGGCTCCGGGTTCGGAGCACGGCGAGGTCGAGTACGCCATCACCCGCGAAGAGTGGGCTGCCGCGGCCGGTCGTGAGTGAGAAACAGTGTTCTAACACTGTTTCTCACTCACGACCAGCCGCGGCAGACCGCCCACCGCTACCTCCGCCGGCCGGTGACCTACTTCTTCTTGGCCCGCTTGGGCTTCGGAGCCGGTTCGGCCTTGGCCTTCTCCGCCGTGGCCAGCAGCTCCTCGGCGTGCGCGCGACCCGTCTCCGTGTCGTCCATCCCGGCGAGCATCCGCGCCAGCTCGTGGACCCGCTCGGCCTGGCTCAGGTTCTTGACCCCGCTGCGCGTCACCCCGCCGCTGTGGCCCTTGTCGACCACCAGGTGCTGGTCCGCGAACGCCGCGACCTGCGGCAGGTGCGTCACCACCAGGACCTGGTGGGTCCGCGCCAGCCGGGCCAGCCGGCGGCCGATCTCGATCGCCGCGCGGCCGCCGACCCCCGCGTCGACCTCGTCGAACACCAGGGTCTGCACCGTGTCCGCGTGCGCGAGGACCACCTCGATCGCCAGCATCACCCGCGACAGCTCACCGCCCGAGGCGGCCTTGTGCACCGGCAGCGGCGGCGCGCCGTCGTGGGCCCGCAGCAGCAGCTCGACGTCGTCGACGCCGTCCGCGCCCGCGTGCACCGCGCGGCCGTCGAGGGTCAGCGCGTGCGTGTCGCCGTGCTCGGCCGGGCGCTGCTCGACCGTCACCTCGATCGCGGCCTGGCCCATCGCCAGCCCGGACAGCTCCCGCGTGATCTCCGCCGCGAGCTCGGCCGCCGCCGTTTCCCGGGCGGCCGACACCTCGGCGGCGTGCACGGCCAGCTGCACCGCGAGCTGGTCGCGCCGCAGCGCCAGCTCGGTGAGCGCCTCCTCCGAGGTGTCCATCCCCTCCAGGCGGCGCCGGGCGTCGTCGGCCCAGGCGAGCACGCCGTCGACGTCCGCCGCGTACTTGCGGGTCAGCCGCTTGAGGTCGCCTTGGCGCGCCAGCACTCGCTCCAGCAGCGCCGGGTCGGCGTCCAGCGTCTCGACGTAGGAACCCAGCTCGGCCCCGACGTCGGCCAGCAGCACCGACGCCTCTTCGAGCCGCGGCGCCAGCTCGCGCAGCACGCCGTCTTCGGACGTCGAGAGCCGCCGCAGCGCCTCGGAAACCAGCGCCATCGCGCTCGGGACCTCCGGGTCGCCGTCCGGCGAGCCCGACACGGCGACGTGCGCCTCGGTCGCGGCCGCGCGCAGCTCGTCGGCCGCCGCGAGCCGCTTGATCTGCGCGGTGAGGTCGACGTCCTCTCCTGGCTCCGGCGCGACGGCGTCGATCTCGGTGAGCCCGTGCTTGAGCAGGTCGGCCTGCTGGGCCATCTCCCGCGAGCGCGTCGACCGCTCGGTCAGCTCGGCGATCACCGCCAGCCACTCGGACCGGACCTCGCGGTACGCGCTCAGCGGCTTCCCCACCGCGTCGCCGGCGAACCGGTCGATGACGTCGCGCTGCTCGCTCGGGCGCAGCAGCCGCAGCTGGTCGTTCTGCCCGTGCACCGCGATCAGCTGCTCGGACAGCTCCGCGAGCACGCCGACCGGCACCGACCGGCCACCCAGGTGCGCGCGCGAGCGCCCGTCGACGGCGACGGCCCGCAGCGCGATGACGCTGCCGTCCTCGTCGACGTCGGCACCCGACTCGGTGACGATCCGTTCGGCGCCTTCGACGCCGGAATAGGTGAACCGTCCTTCCACGAACGCCTTGAGCATCCCCGTCCGGACCTTGGA
Source organism: Amycolatopsis sp. NPDC051371 (assembly GCF_040682155.1). Classification (NCBI taxonomy): domain Bacteria; kingdom Bacillati; phylum Actinomycetota; class Actinomycetes; order Pseudonocardiales; family Pseudonocardiaceae; genus Amycolatopsis; species Amycolatopsis sp. NPDC051371. Next base: position 1,893 of record NZ_JBFBAG010000102.1, on the reverse strand, counting down.
CACCTCGGCTCGGCCCCCGGACAGCAGATGCAGCCCGGTGACGACCATGGTCTTGCCCGCACCCGTCTCACCAGTCACGACGGTGAAGCCCGCGTGCAGTTCCAGCAGGGCGTCCTCGATGACTCCGAGGCCCTGGATGCGCATCTCGGCCAGCACGCCGCCTACCGTAGCGGCCCCCACCGACACTCTGCGCGCGCGGGACCCCGGCGAGTCGCCGATATGTTCGAATGAATCGCCCAGCGGTCCTTACTCGCAGGGACGCGCGTGCCGCTCTCGCCAGCTCTTCACCGGCAGCGAGAACTTCTGCACCAGGCGATCGGTGAACGGGCCGTCCCACAGCCGGACCAGCCGGACGGGGGTCTTGCCGCACGTCACGCGCACGCGGGACCCCGCCGGCAGCTCGATGAGCCGGCCGCCGTCGCAGGTCAGGACGGCGGACGAGCCGTCGGGGTCGATCCCGACGGTGATCACCGAGTTCCGCGAGACGACCAGCGGCCGCGCGAACATCGCGTGCGCGTTGCTCGGCACCACCAGCAGCGCCTGGACGTCCGGCCAGATGATCGGGCCGCCCGCCGAGAACGCGTAGGCGGTCGAGCCGGTCGGTGTGGCGCACAGCACACCGTCGCAGCCGAAGGCGGACACCGGCCGGCCGTCGACCTCGATGAGCGCGTCGAGGACCCGCTCGCGCGTGCTCTTCTCGACACTGGCCTCGTTGAGCGCCCAGGTGCGGGCGACCTCGGCACCGTCGTGGGTGACCGTGACGTCGATGGTCATCCGCTCTTCGACCTGGTAGTCGCCGTCGACGACGCGTTGCACGGTGTCGGCCAGCGCGTCCGAGTCGGCCTCGGCGAGGAAGCCGACGCGCCCGAGGTTCACCCCGAGCACCGGCACCCCGGCCGGGCGGGCCAGCTCGGCCGCGCGCAGCAGTGTCCCGTCGCCGCCGAGGACGAACACCAGCTCGACGCCGTCGGCGGGGTTGTCGTCGGGGTCCACGACGGTGCAGGTCGACCCGACGCCGTGGGAGTCCGGGTTGATGAGCGCGCAGACGTCTTCCTCGATCACCCGGATCCGGATGCCGGCCTTGGCGAAGCGCGCCGAAACCTCGCGCGCGGCTTCGCCCGTCGCTTCGCGATCGGGGTGCACCATGAGGAGAACTTCACGGTCGGTGGTCATGCGGGCCCTTCCTCGACGGCGGTTCGGACGAGCCGCTCGGCCTCAGACCTGTCTACCGTGCCGACAGTGGACACAGTGGACTCGGCCACACGTTCTCCGGTGACACAGACTTTGCCCAGCCACACGAAGTACTCGACGTTCCCGGACGGCCCCGGCAGCGGGCTCGCCGTGACGCCGCGCAACACGAGCCCCAGTTTCGCGGCCTCGTCGATGACGGTGAGCACCGATTCCGCGCGCAGCTCCGGGTCGCGGACGACACCGCCGCTGCCGAGCCGGTCCTTGCCCACTTCGAACTGCGGTTTCACCATCGGCACCAGGTCCGCACCGTCGCGCGCGCAGGCGGCGAGCGCGGGCAGCACGAGCTTGAGCGAGATGAAGGAAAGGTCTCCGACGACGAGGTCGACTTGGCCGCCGAGGTCGTCGGGAGAGAGGTTGCGAACATTGGTGCGGTCCATGACCACTACACGTTCGTCAGTGCGGATCCGCCAGTCGAGCAGGCCACGACCGACGTCGGCGGCGATGACGGTCGCGGCGCCGTTGCGGAGCAGGACGTCGGTGAAGCCGCCGGTGGACGCGCCTGCGTCGAGGCAGCGCTTGCCTTCGACGCTCAGACCGTCGAACGCCTCGAGGGCGCCCAGCAGTTTGTGCGCGCCGCGGGAGGCCCAGCCGGGGTCGTCCTCGTCGCGGACGACGATGGGCGCGTCGGACTCCACGCCGGTG
>NZ_JBFBAG010000101.1:0-8886 GCF_040682155.1 Amycolatopsis sp. NPDC051371 | reverse complement strand
GCCGTTCGCGCGGCCGGTGGCGGCGGTGGGGGGGGGGGGGGGGGTGGGGGGGGGGGGGGGGGTGGGGGGGGTGGGGGGCGGCGGGGGCGCGGTGGGGGGGGGGGGGGGGGCCCCCCCCCACGGCCGGGAGGGCGCCCGCGAGCTGCTGGACGTCCCGGTCGTCGACATCACCGAAGCGGCCGCTCACCTGGCCTGCCTGCTCGGCCGCCGCTACGGCGTGGTGACCACTTTGGACCGGACGTGCGGGCTGATCGAGGACAGCCTGCACACCGCCGGCGTCGCGCAGAACTGCGTCACGGTCACCGGCGCCGGGCTCGGCGTGCTGGAGCTGACGGACGAGCGCCGCACGGAGTCGGCGTTGCTGACCGCCGGCCGCCGTGCGCGCGACGCCGGCGCGGAGGTCCTGGTGCTCGGCTGCGCGGGGATGACGGGGCTCGACCGGAAGATCTCGACGATGCTGGACATCCCGGTCATCGACGGTGTCGCCGCGGCCGTCCGGCTGGCGGAGTCGCTGGTGGCGCTGGGGTTGAAGACCAGCCGCGCCGGGTCGTACGCACGCCCGCTGGACAAGCGCCGCACCTGGCCCGATTGACACCGGGCGCGCCGCCCGGACAGAATCCCAGTGCCGTACCGCCGCCCGGTGACGAGTGGGGATTTTGACGTCCCCGTGAAGGGCGGTCGAAGTGCGAAGGCTCCGCGTTCTGGGCGCGCTGGCGGTGTCCGCGAGTTTGCTCCTGGTCCCGATCAGCGGAACAGCGGTGGCGGCTTCCCCGCCGCACACCGTGGTCACCGACGGCGCCAAGCTCGCCGGAATCAAGCAGGCGTTGCGCAGCGGCCACGCCTCCAAGGCCCAGCGGGACGCGCTGAAAGCCGTGCTGGGCAAAGCGAACACGGCGCTGACCGGCGGGCCGTGGTCGGTCATGGACAAGCCGGCCGCGCCGCCCAGCGGCGACAAGCACGACTACATGAGCCAGGCGCCCTACTGGTGGGCGAGCGAGAAGACCCCGGAGAACCCGCAGGGCTGCCCGTACGTCAACAAGGACGGCCAGCGCAACCCGGAGGCCGACGCGATCACCGACCACACCTACCGGATGGTGGCCTGGGACGCGATGTACTACCTCTCGCTCGCCTGGTACTACACCGGCGACGCGAAGTACGCGAAACGCGCGGCGCTGGACATCCGGACGTGGTTCCTCGACCCGGCCACCAAGATGAACCCGAACATGAACTTCTCGCAGATCATCCCGTGCAAGACGACGATCAGCGGCACCGGGATCATCGACTCGACGCAGTCGTTCAGCCAGGTCCTCGACACGTTCGCGCTGCTCGACAGCGGCGCCCCGGGCTGGACCGGCAAGGACCGCTCCGGCATCAAGGCGTGGCTGACGCAGTACCTGGACTGGATGCAGACCAGCCCGCAGGCGAAGCTGGAACTGGCCGCCACCAACAACCACGGCACCTTCCTCGACATGCAGAACGCCACGATCGCGTCGTACCTGGGCAAGCGGGACACCGCGCGCAAGATCGTCCTCGAAGCGGAGCAGAAGCGGTTCCCGGTGCAGTTCGCCGCCGACGGCAGCCAGCCCCTCGAACTGTCGCGGACGATGTCCTGGCACTACGTCAACTTCAACCTCACCGCGTGGGGCCGGATGGCGGAGGTCGGGAAGAACCTCGGCATCGACGTCTGGAAGTACCGGGCCCCGAACGGCGTGACGCTGCGGAAGGTCGTCGACCAGCTGATCCCGGGCGCACTGCAGGGCGCGGCGGGCTGGCCGCACCAGCAGATCGGCGTGTTCGACCAGTCGATCGCGGCGGACATCTTCCACGCCGCGGCCGAGGAGGCGCACGATTCCGACGCGGCCGCCGCGCTGAAGAAGATGCCGCTGCCGGCCGGCGGTGACACGTGGCCGGTGCGCGTGTCGTGCTTCCCGCTCGACCCGCCGCTCAAATAACCCTACGAACGCCGGGAAATCCGGACACCACGTCCCATAGCGCACGCCGTGCATGATTGGTCTAGTCCAAAGTATTGACACTCGGTGTCCCCGCGCGCACATTCATGACCGGGGCCGGACCCGCTCGTGAAGCAGCCATCGCGTACGCCCTCTCCCGCGCCGTCGCGGCCGGGAGAGGGCCGTCCGCCTGCGCGAGGAGACGCCCATGCAGCGAAGATTCGCCCTGGTCGCCGCCGCGGCCGCCGCCGTCGTGATCGGCGCACTGACCGTCGCCGGCCCGGCGACGCCGGACGCGGCCGCCGCGACCTCCGGCGGGGTCCGCATCGCCTACTTCGACCAGTGGTCCATTTACCAGAACGCCTACTACCTCAAGAACGTCGACGCCATCGCCGGCAACCTCGACTATCTGCTCTACGACTTCGAGAACATCGACCCGAGCAACCTCACCTGCTTCGAAAACACGAAGGCGACCACCCCGGACCCGGGCGGTGAAACCGACCCGAACGCCGGTGACGGCGGCGGGGACCAGTTCGCGGACTACCAGAAGTCGTTCGGCTCAGACATCAGCGTGGACGGCACCGCCGACACCTGGAACCAGCCGATCGTGGGCAACTTCCACCAGCTGCAGGAGCTCAAGGCCCGGCACCCGAACCTCAAGGTGCTGCTCTCGATCGGCGGCTGGACGTACTCGAAGTACTTCTCCGACGCCGCCGCGAGCGACGCGTCGCGCAAGAAGTTCGTCAGCTCGTGCCTGGACATGTTCATCAAGGGCAACATCCCCGCGTCCGGCGGCTACGGCGGCCCGGGCACCGCGGCGGGGATCTTCGACGGCATCGACATCGACTGGGAGTACCCGGGTTCGCCCACCGGGCACGTCGGCAACCACTACAGCGCCGCCGACACGGCGAACTACACGGCGCTGATGGCGGAGTTCCGGGGCGAGCTGGACGCGTTGGGCGGCAAGCACTACGCGCTCTCGGCCGCGCTGCCCGGCGGGCAGGACAAGATCGCGAAGATTCAGACCGACCGGATCGGGCAGTACCTGGACTTCGGCAACGCGATGACGTACGACATGCACGGCGCGTGGGACGCGACCGGGCCGACGAACTTCCAGGACCCGCTGTACTCGTCGCCGAACGACCCGTCCGGCACGATCCCGCCGGGCACCGAGAAGTACACGACCGACTCGGTCATCAAGGACTACCTGCACGGCAACAGCGCCTACGGCATCGCGGGTGGCTTCCCGGCGAACAAGCTCACGCTGGGCATCCCGTTCTACTACCGCGGCTGGACCGGCGTCCCGGCCGGCTCGAACCACGGCCTGTACCAGTCCGCTTCGGGCCCGTCGCCCGGGCACACGCTGAGCGGCAACGTCCCCGGTGTCGCGATGTACAAGGAACTCACCGGTGTCGTCGACAATCCCGCCGACACGTACTGGGACCCGGTCACGCAGTCGGCCTGGTTCTACGACGGGACGAACTTCTACGGCGGCTCGTCGGCGCAGTCGATCAAGGCGCGCACGGACTACATCCACTGCACGGGTCTCGGCGGCGCGATGATGTTCTCGCTCTACGACCTCGACCCGGGTTCGACGCTGTTCCACGCGGTGGTCAACGGCTTGGCGGCCTCGACGCCGAACTGCTCGGCCCCGCCGACCACGACCCCGCCGACGACCACCACTCCGACAACCCCGACCACACCCACCACGCCGACGACCCCACCGACCACGACACCCACCACGCCGCCGTCGATTCCCGCCTGGGCACCGAACACGGCGTACGCGACGGGCGCGAAGGTGACCTACAACGGCATCACGTACACGTGCCGCCAGGGCCACACCTCACTGGTGGGCTGGGAACCGCCGAACGTCCCGGCCTTGTGGCTGGCCAGCTGAAAGATGTCGTGAGTGAGAAACAGTGTTCTAACCCTGTTTCCCACTCACGACGTCAGTTCCCGTTGGGGGCGCCGACACCCGGGGCGGGCGCCGTCGCGTTGCCGGCGATGCCGTAGCGGCCCGCACCGCCGTCGAGCTGTTCCTTCAGCGCCAGCACCGTGCTCACCCGCCCGGCCGAGGAGTCCACGTTGTCCACAGTGGACAGGATCGACGTCGCCGACGTGTCCGCGCGGACCACGCCCAGCGCGCCCGTCCCCTCGGCGGAACCGGCGTCGCCCGCTAGCACCGTGCCCGCGCCGGAGCGGTCAAGCTGCGTGGCGAACCGGGCGATCGTCGCCGCGCGGTCGCCCGCGCTGTCGCCGGTCGCCTGGGCCCCGGTCAGCACGATCGCCAGCTGCGCCGGCTTGACCTCCTGGCCCGCCTTGACGAACCCGCCGTCGGTGAGCCCGCCGATCGCGGCCGCCAGTTCCTCGCCCGAGGACTGCGGCTTCGCCGTGGTCTTGTCCAGCAGCAGCACCGAACCGAGCAGCGCGCCGGCGAGCGTGCCGGAGTCGCCGGCGGTGGGGAACTTCGAGCCGGCCGGCTGCAAGCGCGTGACGACGTCGCGGAGCTGATCGGCCTTCTCCGGGTCCGCGAACGCGGCCGTCAACTGCACCTCACCGGTCACCGAAGCACCGGACTGGCCGATCAGCTGCTTCAGCGCGTCCCGGTCGGCCGGGCGCGCGTCCTCGGTGGTCACGAGCACCACGGACCGCTTGTCCAGTGCGCCGGCGACGATCTTCGGGCCCATCGAGCCGGCGAACGCGTCCGCGTCGGCCAGCCGGGCGTTGAGCGCGTTGCGCTGCGCCTCGAGGTCGGAGACCTGGCTGCCGAGGTCCTTCTTCTCCCCCGCCAGCCCGGACAGCAGCGAGCCGTTCAGTGCGGTCGAGCCGAGGACGACCCCGACGGCCAGCGCCAGGAAGCAGGCAGCGATGGAAACGACGTGGTAGCGCAGCGAAATCACGTGAACAATCCCTTGACCCAGGCAGCGAGCGAATTCCAGGTGTGCCGGAGCCAGTCCAGGTAGACCGAGCCCACGTCGGACACCAGCAGGGCCGCGGCGACCACCACGACCGCGGCGAGCACGAGCAGCACGACCGCGCCGATCGACACCCGGCTGCGGTGCAGCGTCGCCACCGCCTTCCCGTCGACGAGCTTCGTGCCGAGCTTCAGCCGGGTCAGGAACGTCGACGGGTTCGAGCCGGACCGGCCGTGGTCGAGGAACTCGCGCAGGGTGGCCTGGAAGCCGACCGTGACGACCAGGCTCGCGCCGTGCGCGTCGGCCAGCAGCAGCGCGAGGTCTTCGGCGTTGCCCGTCGCCGGGAACGTCACGGCGCCGATGCCGAGGTCCTGGATCCGCTCGACGCCGGGGGCGTGCCCGTCCGGTGCGGCGGGCACGACGACCTCGGCGCCGCCGCGCAGCGTCGTGGTGCCGATGCCGGTGGGGTCGCCGACGATGACGTCCGGCGTGTAACCCTGCACGCGCAGGGTGTCGGCACCCGCGTCGACGCCGATCAGCACCGGCCGGTGCTCGGCCACGTACTTCTTGAGCTTCTTGAGGTCCTCGGCGTGCCCGTTGCCGCCCGCGACGACCAGCACGTGCCGGTCGCGGATGACGACCTTCAGCTCCGGCACGCCGACGCCGTCGAGGATCAGCGTGCGCTCGCGGCGCAGGAACTCGATGGTGTTGGCCGAAAACGCTTCCAGCTGCGTCGACATCCCGGCCTTGGCCTCGATCATCTGGTCCGCGACGCTGTCGGCGGTCTGCTCGATGCCGGAGGCGACCTGGCGCTCGCCGACGTAGACGACGCCGTCGTGCAGCCGCAGCTTCGTGCCGTCCTTGATCGTGCGCAGCAGCTCGCCGCCGACCGAGTCGAGCAGCGGGACGCCGGCCGCGACGAGGATCTCGGGGCCCATGTTCGGGAACCGGCCGGAGATCGACGGCGACGCGTTGACCACGCCGGCGACCTCGGCTTCGACCAGGGCGTCGGCCGTCGCGCGGTCGAGGTCCAGCTGGTCGAGCACGACGATGTCGCCCGGACTGATCCGGCGCAGCAGCTCCCGGGTGCGGCGGTCGACCCGGGCGACCCCGGTGATCCCCGGGAGGGGTTCTTGGTTCCGCGTGAGCAAGCCGGTGAGCTTCATGTGGCCGATGGTGACAAATTTGCTCGTGGGACGAGGTACGCCACGCCGTAGCAGGCGTGACTCGTTGTGGTGAGCCGGGTCGCGCATCCCCCGCGCGGGTCAGGCCTCCGACTCCTCCGAGAGCGACCCGAAACCGAGGTTCAGCCAGGGGCTCGCCGGGTCCTGAAGGAGCTGGTGGTGGACCCGCACGGCCGCCGGGTACCACTCACCGAACTCGTCGTCTTCGGCGTGCAGCACACGGCCCATGACGTACCCGGCCGACAGGTCGGCCCATGACTGGTGGTAACGGCGGGCGAGCGAACCGGCTTCGAGCACCATCAGCTCGGCGGTCAGCGCGTCGCAATAACCGGCCGCAAGACCCCACCGGGCGATGTTGACCGCGCGGCCGACGTCCCACGACAGCGCCGTCGTGACGAACCCGTCCGCGTCGACCAGACCGTCGGCGCGCAGGCGCTGCTCACAGCGCGAAACCCGCCGGACGGTGTCCTTCAGCTCGTCGGCCTGGTCCGCGGCGTCGTTCTCCGCGCACCACCGGTCCACCAGCTCCGCCCAGGTCAGCGGGTCGAACTCGCCGTTGCGCAAGCCGTATTCGGCGGCGAACCGCAGGCGCAGCATGAGCACGAGGTTGCCGGGCGTCAGCGCGTAGCCGTCACCGATCAGGTCGGCCATCGTCGCGCGCCAGCCGGGCGGGTCCGGCACGCCCCACCAGTCGCGCAGGCCCCGCACCTCGGCGACGTAGTCGTGGCGGCGCGCGTCGAGCACGTTCCACGGCGCCGCGTTGAGCACGGCCAGGTGCGCGCCGCAGGCCAGCGCGTGCGCGATCGGCCCTTCGAGGTGCCCGTACGGCGCGGTGATCAGCCGCTCGACCTGCTCGTCCAGCGGGGTGACGTCGTCGTGGTGCGCGTCGAGCCACGGCTGCAGGGTCGCGCCCGGCAGCCGCCACTCGCCGCGGGTGCCGCGGTTGAACACGACCCGCTCGTGCCGCCCGACGCCGTCGACCGCCCAGTCCAGCGCGCCGCTCATGGCGACGACGTCCGGGCCGAGGTCGGGCAGCGCCCCCCGCGTGAAGACCTGCAGGAACTCGTCGCCGCCCGTCTCGTAGTAGACGTTGGGGAAGGTTTCTGCCCGCTCGTCGAGGATGCTGCGGGCGTCCGCCCGCCGGATCGGGACGAAGAGCTCTTCCCCGGCCAGCAGCCCGAGGTAGCGGTCGAGGTCGCTGTCGCGGCGGGCGGCGGCCAGCTGCGCTTCGACGTCGGCGGGCGGCGGCAGGATCACGGGGCGGCTCCCTCCGCTCGGCCGGTCAGCACGACGAGCTTGCCCGCCGTCCGGTTGTGCTCCAAGTCGTCGTGCGCCTGCCGGATCTCCGTCATCGCGTACACCTCTGCCGGGCCGAGAGTCGTTTCGCCGGCGGCGATCCGGTCGAGGTGGCGCTGGAGGACGGAGGCGGGCAGGTCGTCCGCCTCACCACCATAAGCGGTCAACCGCACCCCGGCGGGAAGGTAGCCGATCGGATAGAAGTTCGAGATCGTCCAGTGGTTGGACAACATGCCCGTGAAGCACACGGTGCCGTGCACGCGGGTGGCCTTCAGGGTGTCCGGCAGGGTCGGCGTCCCGACCAGTTCGAGGGCCGCGTCGACGCCTTCCGGCGCGATCTTCCGGACCTGCGTCGCGACGTCGCCGTCGTCGAGCAGGGGGTGGTCGACGCCGTGTTCGCGCAGGGTTTCGAGCCTTTCCGGCTGCCGCGTGGTCGCGAAAACCGTGGCGCCGAGGTCTTTCGCCAGGGCCGCGGTGGCGAAGCCGAGCGCGGACGTTCCGCCGCGGATCAGCAGCGTCTGGCCTCGCTCGAGGTCGAGGCCGGTGGTGAGCGAGCCGTACGCGGTTTGGAGCGTCTCCGGGACCTGGCCGAGGATCTCCCACGGCAGGTCCGAGCGGAACGGGATGACCTGCCCCTTCGGCACCACCGTGTATTCGGCGTAGCCGCCGTCGAACGTGCGGCCCATCCCGCCCATCATGGTCGCGACCTGCTGCCCCGGCTCGAACTCGCCGTCGGGATCGGCGTCGACCACGCCGACGGCCTCGATGCCGGGCACGCGCGGGAACGTGACGCCCTCGGCCAGGCCCAGGCGGGTGTGCAGCTCGGACCGGTTGAGACCGAACGCCTTGACGGCGATCCGCACCCAGCCCGGTTCCGGCTCGGGCAACGGGAGGTCCGTCAGTTCGAGGTTCTCGACGGGACCGGGCTCTCGGAGTACCACCGCGCGCATCTCGGGTCCTTTCTTCGCATGCGAACAGTACGCACAACAACTGTCCGCGCGAGTAGTATTCCCGGGGTGAGCCTGTCCCGAGAACACGACGCCGCGTGGCGGGGATTCCTGCGGTCGTCCGCGCTGCTGCTGCGGGTGCTGGACGCGGAGCTGCGAGCCGAGCACGGGATGACGCACCGGACGTACGACGCGCTGGTCCAGCTGTCGGAGGCCCCCGACCGCCGGCTGCACATGAAGGACCTGGCGGCGGCGCTGGTCCACAGCGCGAGCGGGTTGACGCGCATCGTGGACGGCCTGGAGCGGTCGGGCTACGCGCGACGCGAGCCGGACCCGGACAACCGCCGGTCCACGCTGGTGGTGTTGACGGACGCGGGCTTGGCCGCGCTGGAGAAGGCGTGGCCGACGCACGTCCGCGGGGTGCAGCGGCACTTCGCGGACCAGCTGAGCCCCGAGCAGGCGCGGGTGCTGGCCGAGGTTTTCCGCGATATCACCACGAACCTCGAGGACGGCCCGCCCCCGACGTCTTGAACGAGTCATGCTCGGCGCAAGGGGTCGTGAGTGAGAAACAGTGTTCTAACACTGTTTCTCACTC
>NZ_JBFBAG010000100.1:1885-9676 GCF_040682155.1 Amycolatopsis sp. NPDC051371 | reverse complement strand
GGCTTCGGCGGCGCGCCAGCCCGCCGGGGCTGTTGGTGGTGTGGTTGTTTTAAGTTATAAATCTTATATCAAAAAATCACAACCCCCCCCCCCACCACAACCCCAGGAGGCAGTCGTGATCGATCGCAGAACCTTCCTCGGCGGGGCCACCGTCGCCACGGTGCTCGGCATCGTCGGTGCCGGGACCGCGTCCGCCGCGGTACCCCCGCCGGTGGGCCCGTTCCCGCCGCTCGCCCCGCTGCCGCCCGATGCTCCGGTCCGGCGGCTCTTCACGCCCGCGGAGCAGCGCTTCGCGCCCTATCTCGCCATTTTGCCGGGCATTGTCAACGATGTCAGCACTGATCCCGCCACCCTGGGGTTCTTCGGCGGCGGCTGGTGGCGGACGCCGAGCGAGCCGTACAACGCCCGCGTCCAGGAGCACGTCTACACGCTGAGCTGGTTCTACGCGAACCGCCGGCCGTGGAACCCGTACTACCTGGACCCCGCGCTGCGGAACCGTCTCGAAGCCGCGATCGCGCACTACCTGAACCTGCAGCAGGCCGACGGCTCGTTCCCGGAGTACTCGATCACCGAGAAGTCCAAGGCCGCCACCGGGTTCGGCCTGGGCTACCTCGCGAAGACCCTCGCCAACTTGCGTCAGGTCAACGCGCTGCCCGCCCGCCGGGCCGACCTCGAAGCCTCGCTGCACCTGGGCATGACGTGGTTCCTGAACCCGGCCAACCCGATCTGGGCACACCCGATCGAGTACGCCAACCAGAACACGTCCGGGCTGTCGTCGTCGCAGCTGGCGCTGAAGCTGAACCCGGACGCCGCCCTGTCCAAGCAGTTGCACGACCGCATCGAGTTCCTCGCGGTGAACGGCCAGAGCGCGGCCGGGTTCTTCTACGAGCCGACCGGGATGGACATCAACTACAACTTCGAGGTGATGCTCCCGGAGCTCGCCGAGATCTACGCGCTGACCCGCAACCGCACGGTCGTGGGAATGGCCCGGAAGTTCGCGGACTGGTTCGGCTACAACGTCGTCCGCGAACCGGACGGCTCGGGCTCGCTGACCTACGTCGCGACGTCGAGCCGCACGCACGTCTCCTACTACGACGACGTCATCCCGGACCCCGACCGGACCAACCTCGGCTCGCTGTTCGTGCCGGAAGTCCCGGACCTGGCCGCCTTCTTCACCACCCGCGAGGATCGCGCCGAGACGCGCAGGCAGTGGGCGAAGACGCCGGGCCCGGCGATCGGACCGGCCAAACAGGACACTTCACCGCGCATCCTCGCCCACGTTTCCTACGGCGAGGCGTTCCCGTCGCACGGCGAGAAGCAGGCGTCGATCCGGCAACTGCCGTACCTGCGCTCCACCGACTTCGCCGTCCAGCGCCGGGACGCCGAGCTGAACCAGACCTACGTCTACGTGCGGCGACCGCAGCTGTACCTGGCCGGGTTCTGGGGCACGCGCCCGTCGAGCTACGTCCGGGGCGCGCAGGGCATGCTGTGGCACCCGCGGGCGGGCATGGTCGTCCACTCGCAACAGGACGACGCGCAGTGCTGGGCCAGCCTGCTGCCCAACGGCAGTCCGGACGCCCGCGGCCTCCTGGACGCGACCTACTCCATCGGCGACCGCCCGTGGGACGGCAGCCGCAAGGTGCCCGGCTCCGCGCCGGTCGTCGTCCGCTACGGCCTGGACAGCCGGATCCGGACGGACTTGACGATCACGCGCGACACGGTCACCCGCGCGGTCCGGGGCACCACGCCGCTCACCGAGCAGATCCCGCTGGTGCTGCACCCGGGCGACGACGTGCGCTTCTCCGACGGCACCCCGGTCGCCCACGGCGCCAACGCGAGTGCGACGGCGTCAGGGCTGACGATCCGCCGCGGCCGCACGACGATCACGATCGGCTGGGGCACTTCCCTGAGCGCGACCGTCACCGCCACCGCCGTCACCTTCCTCCGTGACGGCGCCCGGCGGCTGCACGTCCTGCGCGTCCCGCACCCCGGCACCCTCACCACGGAGATCCGGCTTCGGTAGCCGGACGGTGAACGTCGATCCGGTGTCCACTTCGGACTCGACGTCGATGCTGCCGCCGTGCGCCTGCACGAGGTGGCGCACGATGGCGAGGCCGAGCCCGCTGCCGCCGGTCTGGCGGCTGCGGGACTTCTCGGCCCGCCAGAAGCGGTCGAACACGTGCGGCAGGTCTCCGGCCGCGATGCCGGTGCCGGTGTCCGCGACGGCGATCACCACCTCGTCCACAGTGGACGAGACGTGGATCGTCACGCGGCCACCGGGCGGCGTGTGCCGGACCGCGTTGGTCACCAGGTTCCCGACGATCTGGCGCAGGCGCACCGGGTCGGCCTCGAACCCGGTTTCGCCGCGGGCCGAGACGGTGAGCGTGACGCCGGCCTCGGCGGCCCGGTCGGCGTGCGCGGCGGCGACCTGGCCGGCCAGCTCGGCCGCGTCCACCGGCTCCGGGTGCAGCCGCAGCCGGCCGGCGTCGGCGGCCGCGAGGTCCTGCAGGTCCTCGACGATGTGCTGCAGCAGCACGGTCTCCTCGAGCAGCGACGCCGACAGCGCGTGGTCGAACGGCAGGTGGCCGTCCTCGGCTGCCTCCAGCCGGCCGCGGATGACGTTGAGCGGGTTGCGCAGCTCGTGGGCGATGTCGCTGACCATCGCCTTGCGCTGCTCCTCGATGCGTTCGCGGCGCGCGGTGAGGTCGTTGAAGGCGGCGGCGAGGTAGCCGACCTCGTCGCGGGTCTTCACCGGCGCCGGCCGGTCCTGCTTCGCCGCCTCGGTCAGCGCGCGCAGCGGCCGGGACAGCCGGCGCGCGACCAGCACCGTGATCGCGGCCGCCAGCACCAGCACGCCGCCGGTCACCGCGAGGATCCGCGTCAGGTTCTCCCGCGACAGCGTGAACGTCGGCAGCTGCGACCCGCCCGGGCCGAGCGTGAAGAGCAGCGCGGGCGGCGCGACGAACGGCGTGAGCTGCTCGCGGCGGGCGGAGTCGAGGCAGGTCTGGCTCGGCCCCTGGCCGGGACTGCCGAGCACTTCGAGGTCGAGGTCCAGTTTCACCGCGTCCGCCCCTTGGCCCTCCAGGCAGCGGTTCACGGCTTCGTTGAGGCTGTCGAGCGCGACCTGCTCGGTCGGGGTCGGCGTGGCCAGCTCGTAGATCCCGCACTTGGCCGCGAAGTAGCGGACGCTGAGCGGGTCCGTCCCGGTGAGCTGCGCCCGCCCGCTCGCCGACTCCCGCACCTGGCCGGTGATGCCCATCGAGTCGAGGCAGGCGACGGCCTTCTTGGCCAGGCCGTCGAGGTCGTCGCGTTCCTTCGGCGGCAGCCGGAACGGGCCCACCGCGCGCGGGTCGATGCCGCTGGTCCCGGCCTGGGGCAACAGGACCGGGTCGACGTGCAGCGGGTCGACCGACGCGGTCGCCTTCACCGGCAGGGTCACCGGCGCGCCGCCGGAGTCGCCGAGGACGCGGCGGTCGAGGGTGGTCACCACGACCCGCCGGCCGGTCTGCTCCGACAGCGTCTTCAGCTTCGGCCCGACCTGGTCCCAGGTGTGGTTGGCCGCCGCGTAGCCGAGCACCTCGGTGTAGATGGTCGCGTCGCCGGAGAGCGCCTGGCCCTGTTCCTGCTGGATCGCGCGGGTGGTGGTCTGCACGGCGAGCCACGCGGTCGCGGCGATCGAGCCCAGCGCGATCAGCAGCGAGACCGCCGTCAGCCGGACGACGAGACTGCGCCGGAGCGGAAAGCTACGCGTCATCGTCCGCCGTCAGCTTGTAGCCCACGCCGAACACGGTCCGCAGGTAGACGGGGTTCTGCGGGTCGGGCTCGAGCTTCTTGCGCAGGTTGAGCACGTGGACGTCGATGATCCGGGTGCTGACGAACCGGTCGTCGCCGCGGGTGAGCTCCAGCAGCTGCCGCCGGGTGAACACCCGGCCCGGCTGCCGGATCAGCGTCTCGAGCAGCTGGAACTCGCCCGGCGTCGTCTCCACCGGGCGGCCGTCGATCGACACCTCGTGCCGGATCGGGTCGAGCCGCAGCGCGCCGGCGCGCAACGCCGTGTCGGGTGGTTCGCCGCGCGACGCCGTCCGCCGCAGCAGGGTCCGGACGCGGGCCATCAGCTCGCGCGGGCTGTACGGCTTGGTCAGGTAGTCGTCGGCGCCGAGGTCGAGGCCGAGCAGCAGGTCGTCCTCGGTCGCCCGGGCGGTGAGCATCAGCACCGCGACGTCGGACTCGCCGCGCAGGATGCGACAGACGTCGAGGCCGTCGACCTTGGGCATCATCACGTCGAGGACCAGCAGGTCGGGCCGCTCGCGGCGGGCCTCGTCGAGCGCCGCGCGCCCGTCCGGGGCCAGCACGACGGTGTGGCCCTCGCTTTCGAGGTAGAGCCGGAGGACCTCGGCCTGCTTCTCGTCGTCCTCGGCGACCAGTACACGTGCGCACACCGCGTCGAGGTTAGGCGCCCTGACACGGTCGCCACCCGATCCTGACCGGATCTTCATACCTCCGGGCACGAGCCAGGTCTTTGTCAAAGTGTTGACCCCGGGTCCGCGGCAGGTAAAGGTCGGATGTCCAGGGCAGTGTCGGCCGCAGGAGGCATCGGTGCGATTCAGGTTCACAGCGGCGTTGGTCGCGACGGCCGTGATCGGGGCACCAGCCGTCGCCGCAGCGGCTCCGACAACGATGTCACCCGGTGCTCCGCTGGTCAGCGACCCCTCGGCGTACGTCGATCCGCTGATCGGGACCGGCCGGGGCGGCAGTTCGGTCGGCGAAATCAACAACTTCCCCGGTCCGGCGGCGCCGTTCGGGATGATGCAGTTCTCGCCGGACACCCAAGGCGCGTACGCCGGCTACCAGTACCACTCCGACCAGATCCGAGGTTTCAGCCTCGACCACGCCTCGGTCGGCTGCAACGCGTTCGGCGACGTGCCGATCCTGCCGGTCACCGGCGACGTCGGCAGCGCGCCCTGGGACCGCGTCGAGCACTTCACCCACGACGACGAGAAGGCCGAGCCGGGCTACTACGCCGTGACGCTCGCCGACTCGAACGTCCGGGCCGAGCTGACCGCGACCACCCGCACCGGGCTCGCCGCGTTCACCTTCCCGGCCGGCTCGACTCCGCAGGTGCTGGTCAAGGGCGGCGCGAGCCTGGCCGGGAACTCGAAGGCGGACCTGAAGATCACCGGCGACCGCGAGGTCAGCGGCTCGGCAACCACGGGCAACTTCTGCGGTAAACCGAACTCCTACACCGTCTACTACGACATCACCTTCGACCAGCCGTTCACCGCGCACGGCACGTGGGACGGCTCGTCGGTGAAGCCGGACACCGACAGCGTCGACTCGCCGAAGGCCGGCGCGTACCTGACGTTCGGTGGTGCGAGCGCGGTGCACGCCAAGGTGTCGATGTCCTACGTGGGCGTCGACGGCGCGAAGGCCAACGCGGCCGCGGAGGTCCCGGGCTGGGACTTCGGCGCGGTCCGGAAGTCCACTCGCGACAAGTGGACGCAGGCGCTGGGCAAGATCCGCGTCGCGGGCAAGGACACCGCGCAGCTCAAGACGTTCTACACCTCGCTCTACCACTCGCTGATGCACCCCAACACGTTCGACGACGCGGACGGGCGGTACATCGGGTTCGACGACCAGGTCCGGACGTTGCCGAAGGGGCGTCACCAGTACGCGAACTTCTCCGACTGGGACACTTATCGCTCGCTCGCGCCGCTGCACGCCATGCTCTTCCCGAAGGAAGCCAGTGACATGGCGCAGTCGCTGACGAACGACGCCGTGCAGGGCGGCTGGTGGCCGCGCTGGCCGATGGCCAACGACTACACCGGCCAGATGACCGGGGACAGCTCGGTCGCGTTGCTCTCGAACCTCTACGCGTTCGGCGCGCGCGACTTCGACGTCAAGACGGCGCTGAAGTACCTCGTCAAGGGTGCGACGTCGGTCGACAACACGCCCGGCGCGTACCAGGAACGTCGGGGCATCGCCGACTACGTGGCCCGCGGGTACTTGCCCAACAACGACGCCTCACGCGGCGACCACGCCCGCGTCGGCGCGTCGATCACCCTGGAGTGGGCGATCGACGACTTCGCCATCGCCCGGTTCGCGCAGGGCATCGGCGACCGCGACGTCGCGCGCGAGTTCACCAAGCGCGGCCAGAACTGGCAGAACATCTTCAACCCGGCGACCGGTTACCTCCAGCCGCGCGCGCAGGACGGCCGCTTCCCGGACGGTCCGGCGTACGTCCCGCCGCCGCCCGGGAAGTTCGGCCAGGACGGCTTCGACGAGGGCAACGCCGCGCAGTACACCTGGCTGGTCCCGCAGGACCCGGCCGGGCTGGTGACGGCGATGGGCGGGCCGGCCGCCACGGCGTCCCGGTTGGACACCTTCTTCCAGAAGCTGAACGTCGGCCCGAACGAGCCGAACATGTGGGCCGGCAACGAGCCCGACTTCGGCGTCCCGTTCCTGTACAACCACGTCGGGCAGCCGTGGAAGACGCAGCAGGTCGTCCGCGAGATCGCCACGACGCTGTTCAGCGCGACCCCGGACGGCGAGCCGGGCAACGACGACCTCGGCGCGCAGTCGTCGTGGTACGTCTGGGCCGCGCTCGGCATCTACCCGGGTACGCCGGGTACGCCGGACCTCGTCGTGGCCAGTCCGCTGTTCGAGCGGGCGGTGTTGTCCCTCCCGAATGGACGGACGATCGACATCCACGCGCCGAAGGCTCCGGCGACATATGTGCACGACCTGTCGCTGAACGGCCGTGACTGGGACCGCACGTACCTGCCCGCGAACACCGCGCGCGACGGCGGACGGCTGGACTTCTCGCTGGCGTCCACTCCGGACCGGCGGTGGGCGGCGAACTCGGCCCCACCGTCCTATCAGGACAACGAGAAGCCGTTCCTGACGTCCGCGACCAACCAGGTCGTCGTCGAACCCGGCACCAGCGGCGAGGCCACGGTGAGCGGGCAGCGGCTCGGCGGCCACGACCGGGTGCTGGACGTGTCCACGCAGGCCCCGGCGGGGATCACGGTCAACGGTCCCCGGCAGCTGCGGCTCGACGACCGGACGGGCAGCGGCACCGCGAAGCTGACGGTGTCGGTGGCAGCCGGGACACCCGAGGGCTACTACCAGGTGCCGGTGACGGTCCGCGGCGGCTCGACGTCGGTGCCCGGCTCGGTGATCGTGCTGGTCGCGCCCCGGGGCGGACTGGCGGCCGCGTACTCGAACGTGGGCATCTCCGACGACGGGGACACCGGTTCGGCGGACATCGACGGCGCCGGGAACAGCCTGTCGCGGCAGGCCCTGGCCGCGGCGGGCTTGGTCGGCGGTCGGCAGGCTTCGGTCGTGGGCACGACGTTCACCTGGCCCGCGGCTCCGGCGGGACGGCCGGACAACGTCGTCGCGGCCGGGCAGACGATCCAGGTGTCCGGGACGCGGCTGTCGTTCATCGGGACGGCGTCGAACGGCGACCACCGGGCGTCCGCGACGGTGACCTTCACCGACGGCACGACCGGCCAGGCGGACCTGTCGTTCGGCGACTGGGTCTTCCCGGGCGGCGGCACGGACCCGGTGTTCGGCAACACCCTCGTCGCCCGCACGGACCACCGCAACCAGCCGGGCGGCCAGGGCGGCGGAGCGTCGGTCTACGCGACGGCGCCGTTCGACGCCCCGACGGGTAAGACGATCGCCTCGGTGACCCTGCCGTCCGACGCCAACCTGCACGTGTTCGCGGTCGGCCTCGCCTAGCGGGTCGTGAGTGAGAAACAGTGTTCTAACACTGTTTCTCACTCACGA
>NZ_JBFBAG010000100.1:0-1875 GCF_040682155.1 Amycolatopsis sp. NPDC051371 | reverse complement strand
CGACGCCGAAGGCGACCACGCACCACAGCGTGCCGGTGAGCCATCCGAGCCGATCGGCGTCGGCGCCGGTGAAGCCGAGAGTAGGCGTAGAAACAGTGTTCTAACACTGTTTCTCACTCACGACCGTCAGGCTGCTTGCTGGGCGTTGTAGACGTTGATCGCCGCGTCGCCGAAGTGCGGGCTGCGTTCCTCGTCCGAGTTGTCGTCGGGGTGGTAGCTCACGTTGCCGACGAGGTACCCCCAGCCGTGCGCCAGCTGCAGGTCGTCGAGCCAAGGACCGCCGCTGGCGCCGTGGCCCTGGTCGCAGTGGATGGCCTCCTGGTCGGGCTGGAACGGCCAGATCCCCGGGCGCCACGTCGTTCCGGTGCAGTAGCGCAGCTGCTGCCCGGTGATGCCGGTGCGAGCCGGGTGCGTGTCGAACGGGTAGCCGAACTCGTAGACGTTCCAGTCGTAGCCGGAGCCGAACTTGTAGCCCTGCCAGCCGGTCACGTTGGCGACCCTCACGCCGTCGCGGGGCCACAGCGTGATGGCCGCGAGGTCGTAGTCGCTGTCCTTGCCGTCGAAGTAGCCGTTCGGCGCCGACACCGACTTCCAGGTCCAGCGGCCCAGCGGCTCACCGGAGCCCGCGTAGTCCGGGACGAAGACGAAGTTGCTGTACCAGTGCTTCGCGCCGTCGGTCACGCAGTGCCCGGCGGTCCAGATCATGCTGCGGTTGGTCGAGCTGATGACACTGGCGGTGCACTGGTGGCCACCGTCGGGCTCGTCGAAGTACAGCTTGCCGACGGTCGTCGCGGGCATCTGGCCGTGAGTGGTCCAGACCTGCGACTGGCTGAGCGCGGCGAGCGCGGCCGGACCCTGCGGCCGGACCTTGGGTCCCGCCGCACCGGGCGCGGACTGCGCGGGCAGCACGTGGGACTGCGGTTCGGCGCCGTGCCGCTCGGTGGGTACGTCGGCCGGCTTGGCCGCCCGCATCCGTTCGGGCGTCCACGCGGCGAGGACGTCCTTCTCGGACGTGCCCGACTGCTGGACGACCGCGGCGGAAGCCTTGCCCGGCACCGCATCGGCCGTCGTCGCCGCTTGTGCCGTGCCGTGGACGAGCATTCCCCCGAGCACCACCACCGCGGTGACGCCCCCTGCCCATCGGGTACTTCTCACTTGGCACCTCCAGAGTTCCCCCGGGCGGCGATCCGCCCGGCAGCCAGCCTCCCGCCGCGGGAAGGGGCGGCGACACTGGACCTTGGAGTTGCGCCGTTCAGCCGAGACCGGGTGGTTCCGGGCGGGCGAGGAGCAGCACCGCGACGGACCCGGCCTGCAGCCGGGACTCGACGCGCAGCTTGATCAGGACGTTGCTGACGTGGAACTTCACGGTGCGCTCGCTGATGCCCAGCCGGCGCGCGATCCCGCGGTTGGACAGGCCGTGCCCGAGGAGCGCGAGGATCTCCCGTTCCCGCCCGCTCAGCCGCTCGACCCGTTCCAGGACCTGGCCCCGCCGGCGTTCGAGCGCCGCGAAGTCGTCATGCGGGTAGTCGCCGTTCATCTCTTCCCCCAAGAGCCGCGGCGGTGGAGTCCGTCACCGAGAGGAGGCCGGGGGCCGGGGTGCAGATACGCCTGGTGTCGCGCGTCCGAGGTTCGTTGCCCGCGCGGCGGCGAGTGCAAACGTCTTGAATGACTCATTCAGGTCTTGGGAGGTCTTGAATGACTCATTCAAGACCTTTGGTCCGGGCTCGGCGAGCGCCCGGACTCCAGCGGCCCGAACGTCACAAACTTGCCGCGCGCGACACTAGTGTCCTGCGCCAGAAACTCGTGCGATATATTTGCGCAGGGAGTCGAGGATCTCCTCAGCGGTCTTCGTCCAGGTGAGGGGTTTCGGGTCCT
>NZ_JBFBAG010000099.1:4163-9770 GCF_040682155.1 Amycolatopsis sp. NPDC051371 | reverse complement strand
CGACGAGCTTCCTCGCCCGGCCGACGGCGCCGACGCTGCCGGTCGCGATCGCCTCGCTGATGGGACGTCCGGGGGAGCTGAACAACCAGATGTGAGAAACAGTGTTCTAACCCTGTTTCTCACTCACGACCAGCTGCGGCAGACAAGATCGCCCCCACCGGCGGTGGACCGGTGAGGGCGACCTTCAGTCCAAGGAGGACGGCAGCGCGTCCCCGTTTTCCAGCAGTGCGCGGTGGTCCACTCGCGCGACGACCTCGGGCGGTACCCGGCACGAGGGCGGGAACACCGCCGGCGGCACGGGCTTTGTGCAGTCGAAGATCAGCTTCGTCTCCATCGGGCCCTTCTCCTCCCGGTTGTGCCCGTAGGTCACCGGGTTGAGCTGGCCGCCGAGGAAGCCCGGCATGATCGTCAGGTCGCGGTCCGCCTGGAAGCGCGTCGCCAGGCACCACAGCGTCTCGACCTCGTTGAAGACGTCGACGTCGTCGTCCACCACGAACACGTGCTTCAACAGAGGATCGACCGCCAAAGCAGCGCAAGCCGCGAGCTTCGGCTCGCCCTCCACACGCTTGCTCATCGACAGGTAAAGGTGCGACCGCGCCATGCCCGACAGCGGCAGGTGCACGCCGGTCAGCGTCGGGACCGCTTCCTTGACCCGGCGGTAGATGCTGCCCATCCGGGGGAGCCCGCCCAGCATGCTGTGTTCGGTGTGCGCGTTGAAGACGTCGACGAAGATCGGCTTGCGGCGCATGGTGATCGCGGTGATCTTCACGTACGGCTGCGGGCCGGTGCGGGTGTAGAACCGCGGGTACTCGCCGAACGGACCCTCGACGGCCGTCGCGTCGGGGTCGGTGTCGATCACGCCCTCGATGACGATCTCCGCGCGGGCCGGCACCTCGAGGTCGACCGTCTTGCAGGGCACCATCTCCAGCGGTTCGCCGAGCAGGCCGCCCACGACGTCGAGCTCGCCGCCGATCCCCTCCAGTTTGGACACCGCGCCCATCAGCAGCGCCGGGTGGTGGCCGATGACCAGCGCCACCTCCATCGGCTTCTTCTGCTCGCGCAGCTTGCGCAGCACGTAAGCCGTGTGGTGGGCCGGGTTGACCTGGATGCCGACCTGGTCGCGGCCCTGCTGCTGGTGGCGGAAGATGCCCGCGTTGATCTTGCCGCTGTCGGGGTCGCGGCAGATGGTCACCGCCGAGGTGATGTACTTGCCCGCGTCCAGCTCCTGGTGCTTGAGCAGCGGCAGCATCCCGACGTCGATGTCGTCGCCGGTGAACACGACCTCCTGCACCGGCGCGGTGCCGACCGTGACCGGCTTGATCCCGGACCCCTCGCGCCGGGCGTACTCCGGAACCATGGAGTGCACGTCCGAGCCGATGCTGCGCGCGAGCCGCTCGTAGGTGCCGTGCAGGTTGATGAGCAACGGGATCTCGGAGCCGCCGACGTTTTCGCACAGCACCGCCGGGAAGCCGGGGTACGCGGGGTCGTCTTCCATGCGGTCGACGAGCGCGGTGACCTCGAACTCGGGGTCGACCGGCTTGCGCACGACCTTGATCTGGTCCGGGTCCAGCTCGGCCAGGAATGTCCGCAGATCCTTTGCCATCAAACGCCTTCCGTTCGCCAGTGGCTCGCGATCCGATTATCGGCCCCGGTCGCGGACTCGACCGGGCCCGAACGGCAAGAACTAGGGGAATGCTTCGTCCTCACTCCCGGGCGGCGCTCGGCAGGGGTTGCCGGGTGCTAAATGGTCTCGTCCACGAAGCCGCGCGTCGTCGTACGTCAGGAGAACGACATGACCGTCACCGCAGCGCCGCCCCGCGAAGCCGCGGCGGCCGAACTGGCCCGGTCCTGGGCCGAGGACCCCCGATGGCGCGGAGTCCGCCGGGACTACACCGCCGAGGACGTCCTGCGGCTGCGCGGCAGCGTGACCGAGGAGCACACGCTCGCCCGGCTGGGCGCGGAGCGGCTCTGGAACCTCCTGCACACCGAGGACTACGTCCACTCGCTGGGCGCGCTGACCGGTAACCAGGCCGTGCAGCAGGTGCGCGCCGGCCTCAAGGCCATCTACCTCTCCGGCTGGCAGGTCGCCGCCGACGCCAACCTCTCCGGCCACACCTACCCGGACCAGAGCCTCTACCCGGCCAACTCCGTCCCGCAGGTCGTGCGCCGGATCAACAACGCGCTGCTGCGCGCCGACCAGATCAGCTGGGCCGAGGACGAAAAGGACGCCCCGCACTGGCTGGC
The DNA here is from genome assembly GCF_040682155.1 of Amycolatopsis sp. NPDC051371. Classification (NCBI taxonomy): domain Bacteria; kingdom Bacillati; phylum Actinomycetota; class Actinomycetes; order Pseudonocardiales; family Pseudonocardiaceae; genus Amycolatopsis; species Amycolatopsis sp. NPDC051371. The sequence continues at coordinate 7,526 of NZ_JBFBAG010000099.1, read as the reverse complement.
GCCGATCGTCGCGGACGCCGAAGCCGGCTTCGGCGGCGTGCTCAACGCCTTCGAGCTGATGAAGGGCATGATCGCCGGCGGCGCCGCCGGCGTGCACTGGGAAGACCAGCTGGCCGCGGAGAAGAAGTGCGGCCACCTCGGCGGCAAGGTGCTCATCCCGACCTCCCAGCACGTCCGCACCCTGCAGGCCGCGCGCCTGGCCGCCGACGTCTGCGACGTCCCCAGCCTCGTCATCGCCCGCACCGACGCCCAGGCCGCGAACCTCATCACCAGCGACGTCGACGACCGTGACAAGCCGTTCCTGACCGGCGAGCGCACTCCGGAGGGCTACCACCGCGTGCGTGGCGGCATCGAGCCGTGCGTCGCCCGCGGCCTCGCCTACGCGCCCTACTCCGACCTGCTGTGGATGGAGACGTCCAAGCCGGACCTCGAGGTCGCGCGCCAGTTCGCCGAGGCGATCAAGGCCGAGTACCCCGACCAGCTGCTGGCCTACAACTGCTCGCCGTCGTTCAACTGGAAGCAGCACCTGGACGACGCGACGATCGCGAAGTTCCAGCGCGAGCTCGGGCACATGGGCTACAAGTTCCAGTTCATCACCCTCGCCGGGTTCCACGCGCTGAACCATTCGATGTTCGCCCTGGCGCGCGACTACGCCGACGAAGGCATGACGGCCTACGTCGAGCTCCAAGAGCGCGAGTTCGCCGCCGAAGCCGCCGGCTACACCGCGACGCGGCACCAGCGCGAGGTCGGCACCGGCTACTTCGACCTGGTGAGCACGGTCGTCAACCCGTCGAGCAACACCGTCGCGCTGATGGACTCCACGGAGAAGTCGCAATTCTACTGAGCATTTCCTCAGTCGGACCCGTGCTAGAAACAAAGAGACGACACATCAGCCACGCGAAACGGAATTCAGGACGGTTGCCCATGCGCATGCCCGAGAACCTCGAAGACATGGTTTACGGAGTCTATGGAACCACTGAAATCGCGGTGAAGCCATGCCCGTTCACGCAGGCCGAGATCGATGAGCTCGAGACCACCAACGAAATGCTCATCTACGTGCCCCAGGAGATCTCCGAGGCGCAGATGATCGAGACCGGGAAGCTCAACACGAACTTCCGCTGGGAAGTCGAGCAGAACATGATCAAGAGCCCGATGACCGACGAGTCGCACTGGCTCGTCTGCTCGGCCTCGCCGATCCCGGAAATGCTCGGTCAGAGCACGCAGGCCATTTCCCGCGTCTACGACGAAGAGGGCCTCGACGGCATGGACTTCCGCCGTTACCTGGCTTTCGTGCTCACCTACCGCCACCTCACCAACGAGTACCCCGACTTCCGGCAGTGGTGCCTGCTCGTCGGCGGCCACTACGACCGCAGCGGTATCTCGCTGGTCGGCTTCGACAAGCACGGCAACTTCGGGCACCACGGCTGGATGAAGAACTTCAAGGCCAAGATGTCCGGCGGCCGGTACGTCGCTTTCGCCCCGCGCAAGCACATCAACGCCGAGACCGAGCTGCTCGAGCGCCCGCGCCGCGGTTCGCGCAACAAGACCACGCACGACGCGGGCACCGACTGACCCCGGAACCATCCGAATTCCCCAGCACAACCCTGTGCGTGGAGCTGTGCCGTCACTGGAGGAACAACCATGGCAGACGACGAGCGCGTCGACATCACGCGAAAGCTCGTTGAGTTCGTCGAGAAGCACCTGTTGGACGGCAAGGACGTGGGGGAACTGACCACGACCACGCCGTTGCTGGACTGGGGCCTGCTCAACTCGATCGAAACCACCCGGCTGGTCGCCTACCTCCGTGAGGAGTTCTCCGTCCGGGTTCCCCCGACGGAGATGGTGGCCCGCCACTTCAAGGACATCGAAAGCATCGCCGACCTGGTGACTTCGCTGCGTGCCCCGGTCGCCTGACCCCTTTTCGCAATCCAGAACGGAGAACCTGTGTCTTACGACTACGATGTCGGCATCATCGGCGGTGGCCCGGCCGGTTCCACGGCGGCGTCCTACCTGGCCAAGGCCGGCCTTTCGGTGGTGGTCTTCGAGGGCGAGACGTTCCCTCGCGAGCACGTCGGCGAGTCCCTCGTCCCCGCGGTCATCCCCGTGATGCACGACATCGGGGTCATCGGCAAGGTCGAAGCCGCCGGCTTCCCCCGCAAGTACGGCGCCGCGTGGACCTCGTCGGACACCCGCCCGACGAGCACGCTGGACTTCGACGCCGGCTCGCACGGCCTCGGCGTGGCGGAGATCGCCTACGAAGAGCGCGACCAGAACGGCGTGGACCGCGTCTACGCCTGGCACGTCGACCGCGGCCAGTTCGACTCGATGCTGCTCAAGCACTCCGAGGAGCTCGGCGCCAAGGTCTACCAGGGCGTCCGGGTCAACCGGGTCGACTTCACCGACCGCGACCGGCCGGTGCTGCAGGCCAAGATCGGCGACCAGCCCCTCGAGGTCGCGGTCCGCTGCGTGCTCGACGCGTCCGGCCGGCAGACCCTGCTGGGCCAGCAGCTCAAGGTCAAGGTGCCGGACAAGGTCTTCAACCAGTACGCGGTGCACACGTGGTTCGAGGGCCTCGACCGCGCTTCGCTGGCGCGCCGTCCCGAGGACGCCGACTACATCCACGTGCACTTCCTGCCGCAGGAGAACACCTGGGTCTGGCAGATCCCGATCACCGAGACCATCACCTCGATCGGCGTCGTCACCCAGAAGGAGAAGTTCAAGGAGCACAAGGACGACCTCGAAGGCTTCTTCTGGAACTCCGTCGGTACCCGGCCGGAGATGCTGGACGCGCTGAAGAACGCCAAGCGCGTGCGGAAGTTCAAGACCGAGGGCGACTACAGCTACGGCATGAAGCAGATCGCCGGCGACGCGCTGGTGCTCATCGGCGACGCGGCCCGCTTCGTCGACCCGATCTTTTCCAGCGGTGTCAGCGTCGCGATGAACAGCGCGCGCCTGGCGGCGAAGGACGTCATCGCCGCGCACCAGGCCGGTGACTTCCGCCGGGAGCGGTTCGACAACTACGTCACCACGCTCCGCAAGGGCGTCAACATCTGGTACGACTTCATCTCGATGTACTACCGGCTGAACGTGCTGTTCACCGCGTTCATCGACGACGACCGTTACCGCAAGGACGTCATCCAGATGCTCCAGGGCGACGTCTACGACGCCGAGGAGCCGGCGGCCCTGACCGCGATGAAGGAGTACGTCGCCGCCGTCGAGGCCGACCCCACGCACCTGTGGCACGGGCACCTCGGCAGCCTCAAGGCCTCTTCTTCGGCGCTGGCCCTGTTCTAGGCAAGACACCCGGTCGTGAGTGAGAAACAGGGTTAGAACACATAAACACAAAACTCCCCCGGCATCCGT
>NZ_JBFBAG010000099.1:0-4153 GCF_040682155.1 Amycolatopsis sp. NPDC051371 | reverse complement strand
GCGCGACCCGGCCGACCTCCGCGAGGACCTGGTTCGCATCCGCTGCGTCCATCGTCTCCCCTGCTCAGGTTGTGGCCGGTACCGGCCATAGAAACAGGGTTAGAACACTGTTTCTCACTCACGACCTTTCCGGCGGCCTGATCGGAGAGACCTGCATGTCCTCGCTCGACGAGCGCACCACCACCGAGTCCGCCGCGCCCGTCGGGAAGCGGGGCCGCGCGTGGATCGCCTACCTGGCCATGGTGGTCCTCCCGGTCGCGGTCGCGTTCTTCCTGCTGCGCACCGGCGGCAGCGGCGAGGGACACGCGCCGGCCGGGCACGCCGGCGGTGCGGCCGACCCGGTGGCCAAGCTGCTGTTCGCCCTGCCGGTGATCTTCCTGGCCTGCCGCCTGCTCTCGGCCACCGCGCGGCGGCTGGCGCAGCCGACGGTGATCGGCGAGATCTTCGCCGGGATCCTGCTCGGCCCGTCGTTCCTCGGCTGGGTGTGGCCCGTGGCCTACCACTGGATCTTCCCCGACTACCTGGCCTCGACGATCAACACGCTCGCCCAGATCGGGCTCGTCATCTTCATGTTCCTGGTGGGCTACGAGCTCGACGTCGAGCTGGTCCGCCGCCGCAGCAAGGCCGCGGTGCTGGTGAGCCACGTGAGCGTCGCGATCCCGTTCCTGTCCGGGGTGCTGCTCGCGTTCGTCCTGCACCCCACGCTCGGCGCCGGCGTCGACCGGCTGCCCTTCTCGCTGTTCCTCGCGATTTCGATGAGTATCACCGCATTCCCCGTGCTGGCGCGCATTATCACCGACCGCAAGATGACCAAGTTGCCGATCGCCGCGCTCGCGCTCAGCTGCGCCGCCGTCGACGACATCACCGCGTGGTGCCTGCTCGCGGTCGTGGTCGCCATCGCCAGTGCCACCTCCTTGGCCGCCACCGCGCTGACCGTCGGCCTCACGGTCGCGTTCTTCGCGTTCATGTTGTTCGTCGTGCGCCCGCTGCTGCGCCGGCTGTTCGCGCCGACGGAACAAGGGCAGAAGGCGCTGCCGACCATGGCGGTCGTGTCCGTCCTGCTGGCCGGGCTGCTGCTGTCCGCGCTGGCCACCAACGCCATCGGCATCCACCCGATCTTCGGCGCGTTCCTCTTCGGCGCCGTGACCCCGCGCGGCTCGCTGCCGATCCGCCAGGCCACCGAACAGATGCACGCCCTGACGGTCACGCTGCTGCTGCCGCTGTTCTTCGTCTACACCGGACTCCGCACGAAGTTCGACCTGATCGGCTCCGACCCGGCGCTGTGGCTCTGGACGGCGCTGATCGTCGCCGTGGCGATGCTGGGCAAGTGGGGCGGGAGCCTGGCCGCCGCGCGGCTGTCCGGGATCGGCAGGCGCGACGCGTGGTCGCTGGGCGCGTTGATGAACTGCCGGGGACTGACCGAGCTGGCGGTGCTCAACATCGGCCTCGACCTCAAGGTGATCAGCCCGACGATGTTCGCGATGCTGGTGGTCATGACGCTGGTGACCACCGTGGCCACCTCGCCCGCGCTTTCGCTGATCGAGCGCTACAAGCGCCGCCGGCCCGCGGAACCCCTTCCCGCCGCGTAGGAGCCGGACATGACCCAGGCACGCGACATCACCTTTCTGCCCTACCCGGCCTACGGGCACATGACCCCGGCGCTGCCGGTGGTCGCCGAACTCGTCCGCCGCGGCCACCGGGTCACCTGCTTCACCTCCGACGAGTTCACGGACCGCGTCGTCGCTCTCGGCGCGCGGGCCGCGGCCTACGGCTGCGACCTGTCCACCGCGCAGCCGGACATCACCGACGCCGACGAGGCCGCCCGGGCCCCGCTGCACCTGCTCGAACAGAGCATGGCCGTGCTGCCCGCCGTGGAGCGCGTCTTCGACCGCTGCGCGCCGGACCTGCTCGTCTACGACACGACGCTGTGGGCGCCGGGGCGGCTGCTGGCCCGCAAGCACGGGCTGCCGGTCGTGCAGCTCTCGGCCACCGTGGCGTCCAACGAGCACTTCTCGCTCACCAAGGAGAACCAGACCTTCGGCGAGGCGGTCGACCCGGCGCACCCGGCCATCGCCCGGTTCGTCACGAGGCTGGGCGAGCACCTGGCCGCCCACGGCCTCGGAGACCTGACGCTGGAGGAGTTCTTCACCGGCGGCGACGAGTTCACGCTGGTGTTCCTGCCGCGAGCCTTCCAGCCGGCGGGTGAGACCTTCGACGATCGGTTTGCCTTCGTGGGACCGTCCGCCGGCCCGCCCGCGGCGTCGTGGCAACCGCCCGCCGACGGCCGCCCGGTCGTGCTGATCACCCTGGGCACGACCGTCAACGACCGGCCGGAGTTCTTCCGCACCTGCGCCGAAGCCTTCGCGGACCTGCCGTGGCAGGTGGTGCTCACCCTGGGGAAGCGGGTGGACCCGGCCACGCTGGGGCCGCTCCCGTCCACTGTGGAGGCTCACCGGTGGGTCGCGCACGGCGACGTCCTGCCGCACTGCTCGGTGTTCCTCTGCCAGGGCGGGATGGGCAGCCTGATGGAGGCGCTGTCCTTCGGCGTCCCCGTGATCGCCGTGCCGCACCACCCGGAGCAGCACATCAACGCCCGGCAGATCCGGCGCCTCGGCCTCGGTGCCTCGCTGGACAAGGAGAGGGTGACCGCCGAGCTGATCCGGGACACCGTGCTCGCCGTCGACCAGGACGACGCCGTGCGCCGGCGCGTCCAGCTCATGCGACGCGAGGTGCACGCCGCGGGCGGCGCGGCCCGCGCCGCCGACGAGATCGAGGCCAGGGTCGCCGCCGCGCCCCTGGCCGGAGGGAGCCGGATGTGACCGAGCCGTCGTCGTTGCCCGTCAAGCGGAGCTGCCCGTTCGACCCGCCCGACGAGTACCGGGCACTGCCGGGGATCAGCCCCCTGGAATTCGACGTCAGCCCCGGCCCGGCGACCGGCTGGCTGGTGACCAAGCTGTCCGACGTCCGCGCGGTCCTGGCCGACGCCCGGTTCAGCCACCGCAACGACCTCGTCGCGCTCGCCGTGCCGCCGCCGTTCCCGATGGAGACCTACGCACCGGAACCGGCCGCGCCGGGCGCGTTCCCGAAGATGGACGGCGCGGACCACGCGCGCTACCGGAAGCTGATCGCGAAGTACTTCACCGTGCGGCGTACCAGGGAGCTGGTCCCGGCCGCGGAACGGATCGCCGGCGAGCTGCTGGACGCGATGGCCGCGCAAGGTACCGAGGCCGAGCTGGTCTCCGCCTACGCCGAGCCGCTCGCCACCCGGCTGATGTGCGAGCTGGTCGGCGTCCCGGAGACGGACCGCGAGGAACTGCTGCACCACCTCAACGTCGTGGCCCGCATGCGGTACTCGCTGGAAGAGCTGATCGCCGCGATCACCGTCGTCGGCGGCACGCTGGAACGGCTCGTCGACGCGGCGTTCGAGAACCCGGGCGAGGACATGCTCGGCGAGCTGGCCCGCACCGGCGAACTGGACCGGCCGGAGCTGGTGAACCTGGCGTGGGCACTCGTCGGCGGCGGGTTCGACACGACGACGAACATGCTGGCACTGGGCACTTTCGCGCTGGTCGAACACCGCGACCAGCTCGAGCGGCTGCAGGCGAAGCCGGCCTTGTGGCCCAACGCCGTGGAGGAGCTGCTGCGCTACCTGACGGTCTCGCACCTCGGCGCGAGCCGGGCGGCGCTGGAAGACGTCGAGCTGGGGGAGCAGGTGATCCGCGCGGGCGAGACGGTGGTCGTCGCGCTCCCGGTGGCCAACCGAGACCCTGAGCGCTTCCCGGACCCCGACCGGTTCGACATCGGCCGGGTGACCCAGGGCCACGTCGCGTTCGGCCACGGCGTGCACCAGTGCATCGGCCAGCACCTGGCCCGGTTCACGATGCAGGTGGGGTTCGAGGCGCTCTTCACGCGCTTCCCGGCGCTGCGGCTGGCGGTGCCGTCGGAGCAGGTCCCGCTGCGCGACGACATGTTGCACTACGGGGTCCACGCGCTGCCCGTCACCTGGTCTGCCGCGGCGGTCGTGAGTGAGAAACAGGGTTAGAACACTGTTTCTCACAGGCCGGAGAAGTCGCGCACCCGGCACGTCGAACGCGGCAAGCTGCTGCCGCGCGACCGCGTCGACACGCTGCTGGACCCGGGTTCGCCGTTCCTG
>NZ_JBFBAG010000098.1:0-10293 GCF_040682155.1 Amycolatopsis sp. NPDC051371 | reverse complement strand
GTCAGCGAGCTCGTGCCGCTGTTCTTGGTTGCGTTCAACGCACCGAAGGCCGCCTTGGGTGCGTTGAACGCACCGAAGGCCACCTTGGGGCGCTTGGGAAGGTGCTCAGGCGCGGGTGCCCTCGACCTGGCGGCCGTCCTCCGTCGAGCACGCCGTCACCGGGTCGTTGGCGCCGCTGCCGCACGTCCACTCGTCGAGGACGACCGGGCCCGGGCCGTCGGCGGAGGCCGCCTCGGCCGGGGTCAGCTTCGCGAAGTAGTCCTTCAGCAGCTTCGTCGCCGCGGCGCAGTCGACCTGGCCGTGCGCGATGACCGCCGTCTTCACGCCGCCCGTGCCGGTGACGTCGCCGCACGGCACGCCCGGCGCCGTCGACCCGGCCGCCGCGGCCGCCGCGGGGACGGGAGCGGGCTCGGCGGAGGAGGGCGCCGCGGGCGCCGGGTCGCCGCCGCAGCCGGCCAGGACGGCGGCCGCGGCGACGAGCAGCAGGGGGTACGCGAGTGTCTTCATGGGCCCTTCAGGAGCGGAAACGGATCGGGAGAGGTCACTCTGAGGGCACGACGGCGGCGAACACCGTCTGCTCGCCCTTCGTGCAGGTGGTGCCGCCCTGGGCGGCCGGCGGCCCGGATGTGCACAGCCAGCCGTCGACGGTTTCGTTCACCGCGTCGTTCGAGCCGGCGCCCTGGCGGCCGGCGATCTTGCGGTGGAAGTCGCCGACGAGCTTCGTCGCCGCGACGCAGCTGACGCCGGCGGAGCCGCTGTCGAACACGTAGAGCGTCAGCCCGCTGGCGGCGGTCACGGTGCCGCACGACCCGGGCACCGACGGCGGCGCCCCGGACGGCTTCGTCACCGGCGCGGGCGCGGACGAGCTGCCGTCGGCGGGTGGTGGCGGGGGAGGCGTGCCGGTCGACGCCGGCTGCGAGGACGAAGCCACCGGGGGAGCCGGAGAGGACGGCGCCTGGGCGGCCGGCTCGCCGGAGCAGGCCGCGAGCGCGGGCACGGCGAGGCAGGCGGCGAGCAACGGCCGCCACGTCCTCGTGGTGGTCGGGTGGGGCACCGCGATCGTTCCTCCCCGGTCAGGCTGGCCCGGTCATCCTGGCCCATCCGGGCCGGGGCCCCGTGGACCGACGCGCCCACAGGTGTGCGGCAGATTACTCCAGCCGGGTGGCGGCCCGGCCCGGTGGCTGCCGAAACACCGTCCACAATGGACTATTAACATTCCGTTCACGCTCCGAAACCTCACGCTGCCATCAAGAATCGATCGGTCTAATTCCGGCCGCGACGGTTAACGATCCGGCTCCGCGTGCCGAAGATCTTGGTGGAGGCCGACGAGCTTCCCGTCCCCGACACCCGTACCGAGCCCGTGAGAGCGATGAACGCCGACGCTGTGACCAGCCCCGAAACCAGCACCGACCAGACCCCCGGCCCGGCCGGCCCCCCGACCGTCCCGAGCAGCGTCGTCTGGTGCTGCGGCCGCCCCTACGTCCTCGAGGCGCGCCCGGGCCGCGCCCGCTGGATGGGCACCGACTACCGGGGCCGTCCCGAGGCCCTGAGCAGCGCCGAACTGCAGCGACGCGGCTGGAGCCGCCGCCGCGCGTGCTGACTACGCTGGCCGGGTGAGCACAGCCGCACCCGAACCAGCCGCTCAGGCGAGCGCCGCCGAGCCGTCCCTGCTGAGGCAGGCCTTCAACGTCCCCAACATGCTGTCGCTGCTGCGGCTGGCCGGCGTGCCGGTGTTCCTGTGGCTGCTGCTGGGTCCGGAGGAGGACGGCTGGGCGCTCGCGCTGCTGATGTTCGGCGCGCTGACCGACTGGCTCGACGGCAAGCTGGCCCGGTGGCTCAACCAGATGTCCCGGCTGGGCCAGCTGCTCGACCCGGCCGCCGACCGGCTCTACATCCTCGCGACGCTCGTCGCGTTCCTGGTCCGGGAGATCATCCCCTGGTGGGTCGTGGTGCCGCTCCTGCTGCGGGAGGCCGTGCTCGGCGTCTGCGTGCTGACGCTGCGCCGCCGCGGGTTCGCGCCGCCGGAGGTGACCTACATCGGCAAGGGCGCGACCTTCGTGCTGATGTACGCCTTCCCGTTCCTGCTGCTCGCGCAGGGTGGCTCGGACGTCGCCGCGGTCGCCCGGCCGATCGGCTACGCCTTCACCATCTGGGGCGGGGTCCTCTACGTCTGGTCCGGCGTGCTCTACGTCGTGCAGGCCCGCAACGCGCTGCGCGGCGCGGGCGACGACTGAGCGAGACCACTTTCCCCGGGTCGTGCCCGGCGGCTGCGCCGTGTGGGTGTAAGACTTCGCGCAGCACGTTTTCGCCAGTGAGGGCATGAAAGGGGACCGGCGGTGTCCGCTCCTGAAGAGCTTCGCTACACCGAGGAACACGAGTGGGTCGCCACCCGCGGCGAGGACACCCTCGTCCGCATCGGCATCACCGAGTACGCGCAGGACCAGCTCGGCGACGTCGTGTTCGTCGACCTGCCGGAGGTCGGCCGCCAGGTGAGCGCGGGCGACGTCTTCGGCGAAGTCGAGTCGACGAAGAGCGTGTCCGAGCTGTTCGCGCCGGTCGACGGCGAGGTCGTCGCGATCAACGACGCCGTCGCCGACTCGCCGGAGCTGATCAACAGCGACCCCTACGGCGAGGGCTGGCTGATCGAGATCCGGCTCGACGACCCGGCGGGGCTCGAAGCCCTGCTGGAAGCCGAGGCGTACGACGCCCTGACCAAGGGCTGAGCTCCGCTCCGAGCCGCCCGGACCGGCACTGCGCCGGTTCGGGGAGCCGGGGCTCGGAGAATCGATCAGGCACGGTACGTTGGCAGCTACACGTTCTTGAGTACTAGGCAACACAGCATGTGTGGAGGAGAGCTCAGGTGAGCACGAACGACGGGCCCGGCGGCGTTCCCCCGGAGCAGTCTCCGGAGCGGACCTCTGTCTTCCGGGCCGACTTCCTGGCCGAAGCCGAAGGCCACGAGTCCGCCCCGGCCGCGGAGGCGCCGGTCCAGGGCGTCGACGCCCTGCCCGCGGGTTCGGCGCTGCTGGTCGTGAAGCGCGGCCCGAACGCGGGTTCGCGATTCCTGCTCGACCGCGACACGACCAGCGCCGGGCGCCACCCGGACAGCGACATCTTCCTGGACGACGTCACGGTCTCCCGCCGGCACGCCGAGTTCCGGCGTGAGGGCGGCGAGTTCGTCGTCATCGACGTCGGCAGCCTCAACGGCACCTACGTCAACCGCGAGCCGGTCGACCAGGCCGTCCTCGCGGGGGGCGACGAGGTGCAGATCGGGAAGTTCCGCCTGGTCTTCCTGACCGGCCCGGGTCACGGGGGCCAGGGAGCGCAGTGACGGCGGCCGGGCGGCCACAGAACCACGGACTGAGCATCGGGGCCGTCCTGGCGCAGCTGCGCTCGGACTTCCCCGATGTCACCATCTCCAAGATCCGGTTCCTCGAAGCGGAAGGCCTGGTCCAACCGGGCCGGACGGCTTCGGGGTACCGGCAGTTCGCCGCGGCGGACGTGGAGCGACTGAGGTTCGTCCTGGCCGCCCAGCGGGACCACTACCTCCCGTTGAAGGTCATCAAGGAGCAGCTGGACGCGGCGGACTCGGGAGCCGGGCCCGCCGCGGACCTGCCCCGCCCGCCACGCCGGCTGGTACCGATCGACGCCCCCGCGGCGAACGTCGGCCTGCCGGTGGCGGACGACTTCACCACCGGCAAGGAGCTGCGCCTGACCCAGGAGGAGCTCCTGGAGCAGGCCGGCATCGATGCGCCCGCACTGGCCGAGCTGCAGCAGTACGGCCTGGTCCGGCCCGGCCCCGCGGGGTTCTTCGACCCGGACGCGGTGCTGGTCGCGCGAACGGTGAAGGCGATGACCGAATTCGGTATCGAGCCGAGACATTTGCGTGCCTTTCGCGCCGCGGCCGACCGCGAGGTCGGGTTGCTGGAGCAGATCGTGACACCGGTGTATCGGCACCGTGACCCGGAGGCCAAGTCGAGGGCCGACGAGGTGGTGCGGGAGCTCGCGGCACTGTCCGTGACCCTCCACACGCTCCTCGTCAAGGCCGGAATCCGCGGCGCCACGGGGTGTTGATCCGCAAGGGGGCACTGAGATCCTCTTTGCGGCCCCATGTCAATGACTGAATGTTCGGCACCGCATGCCGTACCGTGAAGGCAAGGGTTTGCGGCAGGCGAACCGAGATAGTCTCGACAGCGAGCACAGCGCAGGGATGACGGGTAGCGTCGCCAGAGGCGGCACAGACCCGTTCCGGCGTCTGGGCCCGTGTGCACGAGAGGGAGGCGAAGCCCGATGAGCGAGATGCGCGTCGTCGGTGTGCGGGTCGAGCTGCCCGCGAATCAGCCGATCTTGCTGCTGCGGGAGACCGAGGGTGAACGGTACCTGCCGATCTGGATCGGCTCGGTCGAAGCCACCGCCATCGCCTTGGAGCAACAGGGAGTCCGGCCTGCCCGTCCGCTCACGCATGACCTGCTGAAAGAGGTCATCGGGGCGCTCGGCCGGGAGCTCGAGCAGGTCGTCATCACCGACCTGAAGGAAGGCACGTTCTTCGCCGAGCTCGTCTTCGACGGCGACATCCGGGTCTCCGCCCGGCCGAGCGACTCGGTCGCGCTGGCCCTGCGGATCGGGGTCCCCATCCACGCCGTGGACGCGGTGCTGGAGGAGGCGGGCCTGATCATCCCGGACGAGCAGGAGGACGAGGTCGAGAAGTTCCGCGAGTTCCTCGACTCCGTGTCGCCCGAGGACTTCCGCGGAGCCGATACCTGAGACTTGCCTTGACGCGGACGTCAACGTCTAGCGTCGGGGGTATGCGGATCGGAGAGCTTGCGCAGCGCACGGGTGTCACCACCCGTGCGCTGCGGTTTTATGAAGCCCAGGGCCTCCTCGCGGCCCGTCGCTCGGCGAACGGCTACCGCGACTACGACGAGGACGACCTGCAGCTGGTCAGGGAGATCCAGACCCTGCAGACGATCGGCCTGACCCTCGACGAAACCCGCCCGTTCGTCGACTGCCTCCGCAGCGGCCACGAGACCGGCGACTCCTGCCTGACGTCGATCGAGGTCTATCGCCGCAAGCTCGAAGAAGCCGACGCACTGCTGGCCCGCCTCGGCGGCATCCGGGCGGAGCTGGCGTCGAAGCTCGCCGGCGCGCTGGCCCGGCAAGCGCCCGATCCCTGTGTCGTCCCCGACGCCCCGCGCCCGTGAAGGAGCTTGTCATGACTGCTGTTGCCGTTTCCGATGTCACCGATGCGACGTTCGCCGCCGAGGTCCTCGGCAGTGACGTGCCCGTGCTGGTGGAGTTCTGGGCCACCTGGTGCGGGCCGTGCCGGATGGTCGGCCCGGTGCTGGCCCAGCTCGCGGACGAGCGGGCCGGGAAGCTCGCCGTGCGGAAGGTCAACGCCGACGAGAACCCGGAGACGACGAGGTCGTACCAGGTCATGTCCCTGCCGACGATGATCCTGTTCCGGGCGGGCGAGCCGGTGCTGACGATCGTCGGCGCGTTCCCGAAGGCCCGGATCGAGGAACGCCTCGACAGCGTCCTCTAGGGCACGGTCGCCTTGACGAACGTGTCGGCCACCTCGCGGCCGTACTGCTCCAGGTCCAGCGACGGGTCGGCCGCGTAGGCCGCGGCCACCCCGTCGATGGCCTGCGCGACGGACATCGCCATCACCTCCGGCGTGAAGTCGCCGAACAGGCCCTCCGCCTGACCCTGCTTGAGCTGGCGGGCCAGCCCGTGCACCCGCATGTCGTCGATGAGGATCTTCGTCATCGTCCAGCCTTCGGCGTCGTCGGCGTTGGCGGCCATCTCCGTCAGCACCCGGACGCACTCGGGGTACGAGCGCAGGAACGCGATCGACGTCTCGATGTGCGCCCGCAGGTAGCCGGGCCGGTCCGCCGGGTCCACCCCGCCGCCGGTGCGTTCCTTGAGGAACTCGTTCTTCGTCTCGACCACCGTGCTCAGCACGGACTGCATCAGGCCGGCCCGGTTGGTGAAGTGGTACGAGATCATCCGGGTGCTGCTGAGGCCGGCGCGTTCCTTGATCTTGGCGAACGTGGCTTTCCGGTAGCCGAGGTCGGCGATGACGCCGATGGTCGCGCCGATGATCTGGGCCCGGCGCGCCGCCTCCGTCACGCTGAGGCCCATCTCGGCCATGAGGTCGGTGTTTACTCGCATGAGTAAAAATGTACTCGGCTGAGTAAAAGGGGGCAATAGGTTTGAACCACCGGCTCCGGGGTACGGCGAACGGCTCAAAGGCTCATCCGACCGTTGAGGCTTGCCGCGCGTCGCGTTGACCGGGTCTGTCCGGGCGCTTACCGTCGAAGGAGGTAAATCGTCACGGTGTGATTCACGGTCTGGGGCCGGACCGTGGCGGTTGATCTCCGGTGGGTCCCGCTCCTGGGACCGTCCGGCTGTCATTCGCCGGCCGTCCGGTCGGGCGAGGGGAGGCTTGCGTGGTCGAGGCTGGTTCCGAGAAGCAGCCTGTTGAAGTCGCGGCTGGCGAGCAGGGTGAGCTGTTCCCCGACGACTCGCTGCCGGACGAGCTGGTGGGGTACCGCGGTCCGGCCGCGTGCCAGATCGCCGGGATCACCTACCGCCAGCTCGACTACTGGGCCCGGACGAAGCTGGTCGCACCCAGCATCCGCACGGCGCACGGCTCCGGCTCGCAGCGGCTGTACTCGTTCAAGGACATCCTGGTCCTCAAGGTCGTCAAGCGGCTGCTGGACACCGGGGTCTCGCTGCACAACATCCGGGTCGCCGTCGACCACCTGCGCGTCCGCGGAGTCCGCGACCTCGCGCGCGTGACGCTGTTCTCCGACGGCACCACCGTCTACGAGTGCACCTCGCCGGAGGAGATCGTCGATCTGCTCCAGGGCGGCCAGGGTGTCTTCGGCATCGCGGTCAGCGGTGCCATGCAGGAGATCAGCGGCACCATCCACGATTTCCCGGCCGAACGCGCCGACGGCGGCATCGTCGAGCAGCACGAGCCGGACGAGCTGACCCAGCGCCGCAACGCCCGCCGGACCGGGTGATCACCACTACGGCGGACGGAGTAAGGTTCTCCCTGCGGTCGACGAATCCGCGCGGGAGAGTCCGAGCCACACCTTGAGCTCGGCGCCGAAGGAGCAAATCCTCCCCGGAACCTCTCAGGCACCCCGGACCGCGCGGACGAGACGCCTCTGGAAAGCGGGTCGTCAGGACACAACCTGATGGCCCCGCCGACGGTGCAAGCCCGGCTCAACCTCGGGCGAAACTCTCAGGCGCCTGCTTTTGCGGGTACGGACAGAGTGGGGAGGCCGAGACATCGTTGTCTCGGTCCATCCCCGCTGTCCCCAGGAGGCCCCTGTGAACCCGTCACTCGCCTCCCTGGAACAAGGCCTCCCGTTTGCCGAGCGGCACATCGGGCCCGGTCGGGATGAACTTCAGCGCATTCTCGACGTCATCGGCGTCGCTTCTCTCGACGAGCTCTCCGAGCGTGCTGTTCCCGAGTCTCTGCGCGCTTCCGCCGAGCCGCTTGAACTGCCGCCGGCTGCCACTGAAGCTCAGGCGCTCGCCGAACTTCGGGCGCTGGCCGGCCGTAATCGGCCGATGGCCCAGATGATCGGGCTCGGCTACCACGACACCGTCACTCCGCCCGTGATCCGGCGGAACGTGCTCGAGAACCCCGCCTGGTACACCGCCTACACGCCCTATCAGCCCGAGATTTCGCAAGGCCGGCTCGAAGCGCTGCTCAACTTCCAGACCATGGTCGCCGACCTGACCGGGCTGCCCGTCGCCAACGCCTCGATGCTCGACGAGGCCACCGCCGCCGCCGAAGCCATGACGCTCGTGCGGCGGGCCGGGAAGTCCGCGTCGAACCGGTTCGTCGTCGACGAGGACACCCTGCCGCAGACCCTCGCCGTGCTCCGGACCCGCGCCGAGCCGCTCGGCATCGAACTGGTCGTCGAAGACCTCTCGCAGGGCCTGACCGGCCTCGGTCTCGGCGGCGACTTCTTCGGGCTGCTGCTGTCCTACCCCGGCGCGTCCGGCGCGGTGCACGAGTTCGACTTCACCATCGCCGACGCCAAGAAGCACGGTGCGGCGGTCATCGTCGCCGCCGACCCCCTCGCCTTGACGCTCCTGCGTCCGCCGGGAGAGCTCGGCGCCGACGTCGCCGTCGGCTCGACGCAGCGGTTCGGCGTCCCGCTCGGCTTCGGCGGTCCGCACGCGGCCTACCTCGCGGTCAGGAAGGGCCTCGAGCGGCAGCTGCCGGGACGGCTGGTCGGCGTCTCGAAGGACGCCGACGGCGCGCCCGCGTACCGGCTCGCCCTGCAGACCCGCGAGCAGCACATCCGCCGCGAGAAGGCGACGTCCAACATCTGCACCGCGCAGGTCCTGCTGGCGGTGATGGCGTCGATGTACGCGGTGTACCACGGCCCCGAGGGGCTGCGCGGCATCGCGCTGCGCGCCCACCGGATGGCCACCGTGCTCGCCGCCGGTCTCGCCGAAGGCGGTGTCGACGTCGGGCACGGCGAATTCTTCGACACCGTCACCGCGGCGGTGCCCGGGCGCGCGCACGCGGTCGTCGCGGCGGCTCGCGACCTCGGCGTCAACCTGCGCCTCGTCGACGACGACCACGTCGGCGTCGCCTGCGACGAGACGACGACCCGTGAACGGCTTTCGTGCGTGTGGAAGGCGTTCGGCGTCTCGGTGTCCGATGTGGACGGTCTCGACGCGGACACGGCGGACGCGCTCCCGGCGCCGCTGCGGCGGACGAGCGACTTCCTCACCCACCCGGTGTTCCACGCCCACCGCTCGGAAACCGCGCTGCTGCGGTACCTGCGGCAGCTGGCCGACAAGGACGTCGCGCTCGACCGCAGCATGATCCCGCTCGGCTCGTGCACCATGAAGCTCAACGCCACCGCCGAGATGGAGCCGATCACCTGGCCGGAGTTCGCCGGGCTGCACCCGTTCGCGCCCGCCGAGGACGCCGCCGGTCTCCTGGAGGTGGTCGCCGACCTCGGCGCCTGGCTCGCGCGGATCACCGGCTACGACACGGTTTCCCTGCAGCCCAACGCGGGCAGTCAGGGCGAGTTCGCCGGGCTGCTGGCCATTCGCGCCTACCACCGTTCGCGCGGCGAGGGCGAGCGCGACGTCTGCCTGATCCCGGCGAGCGCCCACGGCACGAACGCGGCGAGCGCCGTGATGGCAGGCATGCGGGTGGTCGTCGTCCGCTGCGACGACGACGGCAACATCGACCTCGGCCACTTGCGGTCCACTGTGGACGAACATCGCGCCGACCTGGCCGCGATCATGATCACCTACCCGTCGACGCACGGGGTCTACGAGGACACCGTCGGCGCGGTGTGCGGGCTGGTGCACGACGCGGGCGGGCAGGTGTACGTCGACGGCGCCAACCTGAACGCGCTCATCGGCGTCGCGCAGTACGGCCGCTTCGGCGCCGACGTCTCGCACCTCAACCTCCACAAGACGTTCTGCATCCCGCACGGCGGCGGCGGACCCGGCGTCGGGCCGATCGGGGTCCGCGCGCACCTGGCGCCGTTCCTGCCGAACCACCCGCTGCAGCCGGCGGCCGGCCCGGAGACCGGGGTCGGGCCGGTCAGTGCGGCGCCGTGGGGCAGCGCGTCGATCCTGCCGATCTCGTGGGCGTACGTCCGGATGATGGGCGCGGACGGCCTGCGCCGGGCGACGCTCGTGGCGGTGGCGAACGCCAACTACATCGCGAAGCGGCTCGGGGAGCACTACCCGGTGTTGTACGCGGGACACGAGGGGCTCGTCGCGCACGAGTGCATCCTCGACCTGCGGCCGCTGACGAAGGCGACCGGCGTGACGGTCGACGACGTCGCGAAGCGGCTGGCGGACTACGGCCTGCACGCGCCGACGATGTCGTTCCCGGTGGCGGGCACGCTGATGGTCGAGCCGACCGAGAGCGAGGACCTGGCCGAGCTGGACCGCTTCTGCGCCGCGATGATCGCGATCCGCGCGGAGATCGACCGCGTCGCGGCAGGCGAGTGGGCGCTGGAGGACTCGCCGCTGCGCCAGGCTCCGCACACGGCTCGCTGCGTCGCGGGCGAGTGGGACCGGCCGTACAGCCGCGAGACGGCGGTGTTCCCGGCCGGCCCGAGCGCGGCGAAGATCTGGCCGCCGGTCCGCCGCATCGACGGCGCGGCGGGGGACCGCAACCTCGTCTGCTCCTGCCCGCCTCCGGAGGCCTTCGCGCAGGAGTCGTGAGTGCGTAACAGTGTTAGAACACTGTTAAGCAAAAAAAAACAACCCCCGCCGCCCGGCAGGGGGGGC
>NZ_JBFBAG010000097.1:0-12250 GCF_040682155.1 Amycolatopsis sp. NPDC051371 | reverse complement strand
GTCGTGGTGCGGGTGGGAGGGCAGCCCGGCATAGGACACCCAGGCCACCCGGGGGTCCGCTTCGAGGTACTCGGCGACCGCCCGGGCCCACCCCACTGGAGGATCCCCATGAGACTGCGCCGCACCCTGCCCGTCGTCGCCGGGCTGGCCCTGCTGGCCGGCTGCGCGCCCACCCAGTCCGCGCCCGCCGGCTCGGGCGGGGACGAGAAGACCGGCACCGTCCGCGTCTGGCTGTTCGACGAGGCCAACCGCGCGCCGAAGGAGGCCGCGGTCAAGGACGCCATCACCGAATTCAAGGCGGCGCACCAGGGCGTCGAGGTCGACGTCCAGTGGGTGCCGGTCGAAGGCCGCGCCGACAAGTTCTCCGGCGCCTTCAACGACTCGGCCAACGCGCCGGACGTCGCCGAGTTCGGCAACACCGACGTCTCCAGCTACGCCGCCACCGGCGCGCTCGCCGACCTGACCGGCGATCTCGCGTCGTGGGGCGAGGGCAAGGACCTCATCCCGACCGTGCTGGACACCGCGAAGTCCGGCGGCAAGACCTACGGCCTGCCCTGGTACACCGGCATCCGCGCCTTGTACTACCGCACCGACGTCTTCACCGAGCTCGGCCTCAAGCCGCCGGCGACGCTCTCGGAGCTGACCGAGGACGCCCGCAAGATCCGCGCCGCCAAGCCGGACCTCTACGGCATCTCCGTCGGCGGCAAGTACACCTACGCGATGCTCCCGTTCCTCTGGGCCAACGGCGGCGAGCTGGCGCAGGAGAGCGGCGGCAAGTGGACGTCCACGGTCACCGGTGAGCAGGCCAAGGCCGGCGTGACGCAGTACGCCAACCTGCTCAAGGACGACATCTGCCCGCCCGCGCAGTGCGCGAACCTGACCGGCACGCAGAGCGTCACGGCGTTCGCCGGCGGCAAGGCCGGGATGACCATCGGCGGCGACTTCAACCGCAAGGCCGTCGAGCAGGGCGCGGTGAAGGGCAAGTACGCCGTCGTCCCGATCCCGGGCACGGCCGCGGGCAGCGTCGCCCCCGCGTTCGCCGGCGGCAACCTCCTGGGTGTCTTCAACGCGAGCAAGCACCGTGGCCTGGCACTGGAGTTCGTCGAGCTGCTCGGCGGCGCGAAGTACCAGGAGAAGATGTACACGGCGATGGGGAACCTGCCGACGCTGAGCACCGTGCAGAAGAAGCTCGCGGCGAACGACCCGTTCCTCAAGCCGTTCGTCGACACCCTCACCGCGGGCACGAAGTTCGTCCCGGCGACGCCGGCGTGGTCGAAGATCGACAGCCAGAACGTGCTGCCGACGGCCGTCCAGCAGATCGCGACCGGCGGCAAGGACCCGGCGGCGGCGCTGACCGACGCCGCCGCGGCGATGGACAAGGCCTTCGGGTAGTGGTGACCGTCCAGGACGCCCCTTCCGTCACGGCCCCCACCCGGAGGCCGAGGCGGAAGGGGGACGGCCGGGCCGCCGCGCTCTACCTCGCCCCGGCGGGCATCCTGCTCGCGGCGATGCTGGCCTACCCGATCTACCAGCTGGTCCTGATCTCGTTCTACGACTACGGCCAGCCGCAGGCCGCGGGCAACGCGCCGCTGGTGTTCCTCGGCTTCGCGAACTACACCGACCTGCTGTCCCAGGTCCAGTTCTGGACCGTGCTCGGCAACACCGTCGGGTTCGCCGCGGCCTGCGTCGCCGGTTCGCTCGTCGTCGGCACCGGGCTCGCGGTGCTGGCTTCGCGGGTGCGCTCGCTCCCCCGGACAGTGCTGTTCCTCGCCGCGCTCGGCGCGTGGTCGACGCCTGCGATCGCCGGCTCCTACGTCTGGCTGTTCCTCTTCGACACCGACTTCGGCCTGGTCAACGAGGTGCTCTCGGGAATCGGGCTGCCGTTCGAGCACCACTCGTGGACCTTCGGCACGCTCGGCGCGTTCGGGCTGGTCGCCGCCGAGGTGATCTGGTGCTCGTTCCCGTTCGTGCTGGTCACGATGTATGCCGGCGTCAAGGGCGTTCCCGACGAGGTGCTCGAAGCCGCGTCGCTCGACGGCGCGTCGGTGTGGCGGACGAGCCGGTCGATCGTGCTGCCGATGGTGCGGCCGCTGCTGATGATCGCGACCGTCCAGTCGATCATCTGGGACTTCAAGGTGTTCACCCAGATCTACGTGATGACCAACGGCGGCGGCGTCGCCGGCCGCAACCTGGTCCTCAACGTCTATGCGTACCAACAGGCTTTCGCCGGGCAGGAGTACGGCCTCGGCTCGGCGATCGGAGTCGTCATGACGCTGTTGCTGCTGTCGGTCACCGGGCTGTACGTCCGGTCGCAGCGCCGGAGCGCGGCATGGCTGTGAAGCGTCCTGGGCGCTTGATCGCCGAGGTCATCACGGTCGTGATCGCCGGGATCGTCGCGTTCCCGCTGTACTGGATGCTGCTGTCGGCGTTCAAGCCGCCGGGCGAGATCCAGTCGGCGAACCCGAAGCCGTGGACGTTCAGCCCGTCCTTCGACAGCTTCTCGCGCGTGCTCACGGTGTCCGGCTTCGGGCGGTTCTTCGTGAACAGCCTGGTGGTGGCGCTGGTCGTCGTGGTGCTCTCGCTGTTGTTGTCGTTCCTCTCGGCGGTGGCCCTGACGCGGTTCTCGTTCAAGGGCCGGACCGTGCTGTTGGTGATGACCCTGGTCGCCCAGATGGTGCCGGTGGAGGCGCTGACCATCCCGCTGTTCTTCCTGATGCGCCAGATCGGCGGCGTCGCGCCGGCGTTCGGGCTGAACGAACTGGGCTCGCTGGTGCTGGTGCACCTGGCGTTCAGCCTGCCGTTCGCGATCTGGATGCTGCGCGGGTTCGTCGCCGCGGTGCCGGTGGAGCTGGAAGAAGCCGCGAAGCTCGACGGCGCGTCGCGGATGCGGTTCACCTGGCAGATCCTGTTCCCGCTGGTGGCGCCCGGGCTGGTCGCGGTGAGTGTGCTCGCGTTCATCCACGCCTGGAACGACTTCCTCTTCGCCAAGACGTTCATCATCTCCAAGACCGAGAACCAGACGCTGCCGCAGGCGATCCTGGTGTTCTTCAAGCCGGAGGACACCGACTGGGGCGCGGTCATGGCTTCGTCGACGCTGATGACGATCCCGGTCCTGGTGTTCTTCATCCTCGTGCAACGACGGCTGGTGTCCGGGATGGCCGGCGCCGTGAAGGGCTGACATGTCTTTCGACACCTTGCTCCCCCGCCCGGTTTCGGTGACGCCTCTTGCGGGTTCGTGCCCGTGGCCGTCCACTGTGGATGTCCGGTCGGCTTCCCTGCCGGCCGAGGGCTATCGGCTGGAGATTTCGCCGTCCGGGGTCGTGCTGTTCTGTGGTGACGCCGCCGGCGAGTTCTACGGACGGCAGACGTTGCGGCAGCTCGCGGGGCCTTCGGCGTTCCGCGTCGCCGGGTTCTCGCCGTCGTCGGTGCCGTGCGGGGTCGTCGAGGACCACCCCCGGTTCGGCTGGCGCGGGTGCCTGCTCGACGTCGCCCGGCACTTCCGGACCAAGGCGGAGGTGCTGCGGTTCGTCGACCTGCTGGCCGCGCACAAGTTGAACGTGCTCAACCTGCACCTGACCGACGACCAGGGCTGGCGCTTCGAGGTCCCTTCGTTCCCGCGGCTGACGTCGGTGGGCGGCTGGCGGCCGTCGTCGATGGCGGGCAGCGGAGGTGCGCAGGACGGTCGTCCGCACGGCGGCTTCTACACCGGCGACGACCTGCGGGAGATCGTCGCTTACGCGGCGGCGCGCGCGATCACCGTGGTGCCGGAGATCGACATCCCCGGGCACGCCCGGGCGGCGCTGGCGGCCTACCCGTCGCTGGGGACTCTCGATTCGTACGAGGTCTGGACCGGCTGGGGCATCAGCACTTCGCTGCTGTCGCCGTCTCCGTCCACTTTGGACTTCTTCCGGACGGTGTTCGACCACCTGCTGGAGATCTTCCCGTCCCCGGTGATCGCCCTGGGCGGCGACGAGACCCCGGGCGCGACCGACGAGCACCGCGAGTTCGTCCGGCTGCTGGCCGAGCACCTGGTGTCCCGCGGCCGGACGCCGATGGGCTGGGACGAGGTCCTCGACATCCCCGGCCTGCCCCCGATGGTGATCGGCTCGTGGCAGAACGAAGAGGCCGGCGTCCGCGCCGCTTCGGATGGCCACGACGTGGTGATGTGCCCGGAGCAGCACGTCTACCTGGACCACCGGCAGTCTGCGGAGCCGGACGAGCCGATCCCGGTCGGGATGGTGCACACGCTCGAGGACGTGTACGCGTACGAGCCGGCGCTGACCGGGCCGCGGCTGCGCGGGGTGCAGGCGCAGGTGTGGAGCGAGCACCTGGACAGCGTGCGGCGGGTGGACTACATGGCGTTCCCGCGGTTGTCGGCGTTCGCCGAGGTGGCGTGGAGCAGCGGGACGCGGGACTACGCCGAGTTCCTGCCGCGGTTGCGGGACCACCACCTGCCGCGGCTGGACGCGCTCGGCGTCGAGTACCGGCCGCTGGACGGGCCGCACCCGTGGCAGACCCGGCCGGGTGTGTCGGGCCGGCCACGCTGATCACGGCAGCAGCGTCACCGCAACCGACCGCACCGGGCCGACGTTGCCAGCCGCGTCGATCGAGCGGTACTCGATCCGGTGCCGGCCGTAGCCCGGCGTGCGCGTCGCGAACGGCGACACCGTCAGACCGCCCGAACCGAGGTTGCCGTACGCCAAGCCGTCGATCTCGGTGCCGCTCGGTGTGAACAAGTACGGCGCGTTCGGGTCCGTCGGCCAGCCGTAGTACTTGTGCCAGCCGTCGCCGTCCACGCGGAACTCCGGCATCCCGTCGGACGCCGTCAGCTTCATCGTGAACGAGCCGTGGAAGACGTTGTCCTTGGCGGGCGGCAGCTCGGCGTTCGTCGTCGGGGCCGCCGCGTCCACCGTCCAGGTCAGCGTCGTGCCGCCGGTGGTCGCGGTCAGGCGGTGCGTCCCGCGGGACTCGTCGAGGGTGAAGTCAGGGCCGGTGCCGGCCGGTTTCCCGTCGAGGGCCCAGCGGACCGGCGGGATCGAGCCCGTCGGCTCGCCCGTCTCGACGTAGACGACGTCGTGCCCGCCCACCGGTGCGGCGGTCGGGGTCGATGCCACCACCGCCGGACCGCCGGCGGGCGGAGTCGTCACCGAGGTGTCGACGGTCCACGTGCGGGTCGCCGTCGGGCGGACGGCCGGGTCGCGCACGAACGGCGTCGGGTCGGTCACCTTCGCCATCAGCGTGTGCTTGCCCGGCTTCACGTGCGCCTGGCGCAGGTCGACCGCGTCGGAGCCGCGCAGTGGACGGCCGTCGAGGGTCCAGGTGAGGTCGAGGCGGTGGCTCACCGGGTGCATCGCCCGCACCCACACGACGCGGTCGGCGCCGATCGTGCCGGCCGGGGTGCCGCCGGCCAGCAGCGGCACCTTCGCGGAAATCCGCTGCGTCATCCGCTCCCGGCCGACCTGGTCGAAGGCGTAGCCGAGTGTCTTCATCATCGAGTGCTCGCTCGGCCGCCAGACACCGGTCTGCGTGTAGAGCCCGCCTTCGAAACGGCCGATCGTCCCGCCGGACTCGCTGGGCTCGCCCAGCCAGCGCCACCACTTCGCGTGCTGGTCGCGCATCTGCCGCGTCGTCAGCAGGGTGTGGTGGATCGAATCGGGCTCGCCGCCTTCGTAGGCTCCGCCCGGGACGTTGCGGGCGTAGTAGTCGTACTCGTCGTCGAGGCCGCCGAGCGAATGGCCCAGCTCGTGCGGCGAGATCAGGGCGGACAGCGCGTTCCCGCCGGACGCCGTCGCGTAGGTGCCGCCCGCGCCGCCGTAGGTGCCGCTGTTGGCGAGCGCGAGGATCTGCCGGTTGGCGCGAGTCGTGCCGGGCACGAGGTCGGCGTAGCGCTGGGCCGCGTCGTCGTCGACGGTCAGCAGGCGCTGGACGCTCGCGGCGTTGCAGCCGCCCCAGAAGCCCATGTTCAGCGGGGTGTTCCGGCTCGGCGCGTCGAGCGAGGGGTCACAGTCCACACCGGACTCGGGCGAGGCGATCGACACGGCGTAGACGTTGAAGTAGCTGCGGTAGGACTTGAACGGCTCGAGCGACCACAGGGTGCTGACGTGCCGCTGGACGTCGGCGAAGAACTTCGGCTGTTCGGCGGCGGTGTAGCCGTCTCCGAGGACGACGAGGTTGAACCGCTGCGCGGCCGGGCCGCTGACTTGGACGTCGGTGACACTCGCGGCGGGCTCGGCGGCCTGCGCCGGCGAGACGAGCCCGAAACTCAGGACAACGGCGGCGGCGAACCCGGCCCATTTCGACATGGTCCCGGTCTACCGCAGTGCTTTGGCCACCGGAACCGCCGGAAGTCGGAGCCGCACGGTATAGGCCGTTATACGCGAGTGAGCCGGTACCAGACTTCGGGCCGCCCGACCTGGCCGTAATGCGGCTCCCGATGCGCCATCCCGTTGTCCGCCAGGTACTCCAGGTACCGCCGCGCCGTCACGCGGGACGCGCCGATCGCCGAAGCCGCCGCGCCCGCCGAAAGCCCTTCCGCGGCGCCCGACAGCGCATCCGTGATCGCCTCCAGGGTCTGAACGCTCATCCCCTTCGGCAACGGAGGCTGCTCCGTCGTGCGCAGCGCCCCCAGCGCCCGGTCGATCTCGGCCTGGCCGGTCACTTCGCCCGACGCGTCGCGGAACTCCGTGTAACGCTCCAGCTTTTCGCGCAGGGTGGCGAACGTGAACGGCTTCAGCAGGTACTGCACCACCCCCACCGACACCGCCGCCTTCACCAGGCCGAGGTCGCGCGCCGACGTCACCGCGATGACGTCGATCGGCAGGCCGGCCGCGCGCAGCGAGCGGCACACCGCCAGGCCGTGCGTGTCCGGCAGGTAAAAGTCCAGCAGCACCAGGTCGACCGGCTCGCGTTCGCAGAACCGCAGCGCGTCGCCGCCGGAATGGACGACGCCGGCCACCGAAAACCCGGGCAGCCGCTCGACGTAGACCCGGTGCGCCTCGGCGGCCACCGGCTCGTCCTCCACGACCAGCACCCGGATCACCGGGCCACCTCCTGCCGCGGCAGGCGCACGGTGAACACCGCGCCCCCGTCGTGCCCCACCTCGACCGTGCCGCCGTAGCGGCGCACCGCCTGCCCGACCAGCGCCAGGCCGAGCCCGTGGCCGTCGCCGGCCTTCGTCGACCAGCCGCGGCGGAAGACGTCGGCGTCCTCGGGGACGCCGGGGCCGGTGTCGGCGACGCGCAGCAGCAGTTCCGCCGGGCCGGTGCGGGCGGTGACGACCACCGCGGGCTTGCCGGTGCCGCGCGCGGCCGCGTCGATGCCGTTGTCGATCAGGTTGCCGAGGATGGTCACCAGGTCGCGGGCCGCGACGCCGAGCGAAACGTCGTCGATCACCGTGTCCGGCGTGATCGTCAGCTCGACCCCGCGTTCGCTCGCCTCGGCGGCCTTGCCCAGCAGCAGCGCGGCGAGCACCGGCTCGGCGACGGCGCCGACGACGCGGTCGGTCAGCTCCTGGGCGAGCGCGAGCTCGGCCGTCGCGAACTCCACAGCCTGCTCCGGCCGGCCGATCTCCACCAGGGAAACGACGGTGTGCAGCCGGTTCGCCGCCTCGTGCGCCTGCGACCGCAGCGCCTCCGCGAGACCGCGGGCGGTGGTCAGCTCGCCGGTCAGCGCCTGCAGTTCCGTGTGGTCGCGCAGGACCACGACCGTGCCCTGCGAGCGGCCGCCCATGCGGACCGCGGTCGTGCTGACCAGGAGCACGCGGGCATCGGTCAGGTGCAGCTCCTCGGCGCGGTTCTCCGCCGACGCGAACGCTTCCGCCAGCTCGTCCGGCAGGCCCAGCGACGCCAGCTCGCGCCCGACCGGGTCGGCGTCGAGGCCGAGGAGGGCGCGCGCGCCGTCGTTGCACAGGCCGATGCGCCCGTCGCGGCCGACGAGCAGCACCCCTTCGCGGACCGAGTGCAGCACGGCTTCGTGGTACTCGAAGAGGTTGCTCAGCTCGTCCGGTGCGACCCCGCGGGTCTGGCGGCGCAGCCGGGCGCTGATCAGCCAGCCGCCCAGCGCCCCGACCAGCAGCACCGCGCCGGCGACGCCGAACAGCGGCCAGAGCCGTTCGCGCAGCTCGGCCGAGATCGCCAGGACGGTGATCCCGACGGCCACCAGCGCGACCACGCGGTGACCGGCGTCGAACACCGGCACGACCGTGCGCACCGACGGGCCGAGCGAGCCGGTGTAGGTCTCGGTGTAGTCCTGCCCGTGCTGCGCCTGCTCGATCGTCCCGATGTAGTGCTGGCCGATCAGCGCCGGGTTCGGGTGGGTGTAGCGGATCCCGGCCGGGCTCATGATCGTGATGAAGTCGACGTGGGTGTGGGCCTGCACCCGCAACGCGAACGGCTGCAGCGTGGCGCTCGGGTTCGCGGTCGCCGCCGCGGCGGCGACGGTCGGCGCGTCCGCCACCGCCAAGGCGATCGCGCGGACCTGGTCACGCGCGTTCTCGTCCACCGCCCGCGACGCGTCGAGGTAGGCGAACGTGATCCCGGCGCCGGCGAGCACGCAGAGCACCACCAGCTGCAGCACGAGCAGCTGGCGCGCCAGGCTCCAGCGGGACGACGTCGGGGACACCTCCTCATACCAGCACACCGGGGGCCGGGTGTCCGAACGGGACGGTGCGTTCACCGCGCGAACTCAATGAACACAAGTGAGCCGGGTCACCCGAGTGCGCCTACAGTGTGCCGCAACCTGGAACACCCCTGAGCTGGAGGCAACGGTGCCGACCCCACCGACCACCGAGGAGACCCCGCGCAAGCGGGACAAGACCCACTACCTGTACCTGGCCGTGATCGTCGCGGTCGCGCTCGGGATCCTGGTGGGCTTCCTCTTCCCGGGCTTCGCCAAGGGCCTCAAGCCCCTCGGCGACGGCTTCGTCAACCTGATCAAGATGATGATCACGCCCATCATCTTCTGCACCATCGTCATCGGCGTCGGCTCGGTCGCGAAAGCGGCCAAGGTCGGCAAAGTCGGTCTGATGGCGTTGTTCTACTTCATCATCATGTCGACCTTCGCCCTGGCGATCGGCCTGGTCGTCGGCAACATCCTGCACCCGGGTACCGGCCTGCACCTCAGCCCGGCAGACGTGAAGAGCGTCCAGAAGTCCGCCGGCGGCGCCGAAGGCCCGGTCGACTTCCTGCTCGGCATCATCCCCAAGACACTCGTCTCCGCCTTCACCGAAGGCGAGGTCCTGCAGACGCTGCTGGTCGCGCTGCTGATCGGGTTCGCGCTGCAGAAGCTGGGCCCGAAGGGCGCGCCGATCCTGCGCGGCATCGAGCACATCCAGCGTCTGGTGTTCCGCGTCCTCGCGATGATCATGTGGGCCGCCCCGATCGGCGCGTTCGGCGCCATCGCCGCGGTGGTTGGCGCGACCGGCTGGGCCGCGTTGAAGAGCCTCGCCGTCATCATGATCGGGTTCTACGCGACCTGCCTGGTGTTCGTGTTCGTGGTGCTGGGGATCGTGCTGTGGCTCGGCGCCCGCGTCTTCATCTGGAACCTGCTGCGCTACCTCGGCCGCGAGTTCCTGCTGATCCTGTCGACGTCGTCGTCGGAGTCGGCGCTGCCGCGGCTGATCGCGAAGATGGAGCACGTCGGCGTCAGCAAGTCCGTCGTCGGCATCACGGTCCCGACCGGGTACTCGTTCAACCTGGACGGCACCGCGATCTACCTGACCATGGCGACGCTGTTCATCGCCGCGGCGCAGGACGAACCGCTGTCCATCGGTTCGCAGATCGGCCTGCTGGCCTTCATGATCATCGCGTCCAAGGGCGCGGCGGGCGTCAGCGGCTCGGGCATCGCGACCCTGGCCAGCGGCCTGCAGTCGCACCGGCCGGAACTGGTCAACGGCGTCGGCTTCATCCTCGGCATCGACCGGTTCATGTCGGAGGCCCGCGCGCTGACCAACTTCGCGGGCAACGCCGTCGCGACCGTCCTGATCGGGAACTGGACGAAGGAGTTCGACCGCGAGAAGGCGGAGCGCGTCTTCTCCGGCCAGGAACCGTTCGACGAGGCCACGATGCTCGACGAACACAGCCACGCGGCCGGGACCGATGACATGGACGACACCGTCAAGGAACCCGCCAGGTCCTAATCCGAAAACGTTCGTGCTCACGCCCCCGCTGAGCACGAGCCGCGCGGGCCGCGGTGCGAGTTCCCCGACTTCGCACCGCGGCCCGTTTCCATGTCCGCTTCAGCAGGCGGCGTGGCCGTCGTAGACGACGCGCGCGGCGGCGATGTCTTCGCGGTGCTGTTCCGCCCAGCCGAGCAGGCCGCTCAGCGACTGGTACAGCTCCTTCGCCATCGGCGTGGCTTCGTACTCCACGCGCGGCGGGACCGTCGGGTAGATCGTGCGCTCCAGCAGGCCGTCGCGCTCGAGGTTGCGCAGCGTCAAGGTCAGCATCCGGCGGCTGATCCCGTTGACCGCGCGTTCCAGCTCGGTGAAGCGCACGGGGCCGCGGATGGCCTCCAGCAGGATGCCGATCGCCCACTTGCCGCTGATCCGGTTGATGACCTCCAGCACCGTGCAGACGTCGAGTTTCTCCGGGTCGATCTCGGTGACCTGGACAGGTACACCGATGTTCCCCTGGGACATGAAAGTGCCTCCTTACGCGCGCACCCATGGTCACACATGATGGGCACTGTTACAAGAAGTGCCCTGGCAACGACCAGGGGGAACGCTCGACTGGAGGGGCCTGTCATGACCGAGAGCCACCCTGTCCGATCCCGCGGCCTCGCCTTGGCGGTGCTGTGCGCCGCCTCGCTGATGGTCGTGCTCGACAGCAGCATCGTCGCGGTGGCATTGCCCGCCATCCAGGCCGACCTCGGGTTCACGCCCGCCGGTCTCGCCTGGGTCGTCACGGCGTACCTGGTCGCCTTCGGCGGCCTGCTCCTGATCTCCGGCCGGCTCGGCGACCTGCTCGGCCGCCGCCGAGTCTTCCTCGGCGGGCTCGGCCTGTTCACTTTCGCTTCCCTGATCGCGGGCCTGGCTTCGGACGCGGGCGTGCTCGTCGTCTCGCGGTTCGCTCAGGGCGTCGGCGGCGCTCTCGCGTCGGCCGTCGTGCTCGGCATGATCGTCACGATGTACCCCGAGCCGCGGGCCCGCGCTCGCGCGATCGGCGTGTACAGCTTCACGCAGGCCGCGGGCGCGTCGATCGGGCTCATCGCGGGCGGCGCGCTGACGCAGGCGCTGAGCTGGCACTGGACGTTCTACGTCAACCTGCCGATCGGCGTGGTCGCGCTGGTGCTGGCGGTCCGCGTGGTCGAGGCCGACCGCGGCCCGGGCCTGCGGGCCGGCCTGGACGTCCTCGGCGCGGTGCTGGTGACCGCCGCGGTGATGCTCGGCGTGTACGGGATTTCGTCCCACGCCTGGGGTGCGCTCGCCGCGGCCGCCGCGCTGCTCGCCGCGTTCGTGGTGCGACAGGCGAAGGCGCGCACGCCGCTGCTGCCGCTGCGCCTGTTCCGGATCCGCGCGGTCGCCGGCGCGAACGTGGTGATGGTGCTGATGGTCGCCGGGATGCTGGGCTTCCAGTTCGTCACGGCGTTGTACCTGCAGCAGGTGCTGGGTCTCGACGCGCTGCGCACCGGCGTCGCGTTCCTGCCGGTGCCGGTGGTGATCGCGGTGGCGTCGCTGGGTTTCGCGGACAAGCTCGCGGCGCGGTTCGGGCCGCGGACGGTGCTGCTGTCCGGCCTCGGCCTGGTGATCGTCGGCCTGCTGCTCCTCACGCAGGTGTCCGGCGGCTACTTCACCGGCGTCCTGCCGCCGCTGCTGCTGATGGGCCTCGGCGCGGGTGCGGCGATCCCGGCGCTGATGGGGCTGGCGATGTCGGACGTCGCCCCGGCGGACGCGGGCGTGGCGTCCGGCCTGATCAACACGACCCAGCAGGTCGGTGCGGCGATGGGGACGGCGGTGCTGGCGTCGGTTGCGGCGTCCCGAACGGCGAGCTTGGCCGGTGTGGACCACCGCGAGGCGCTGGCGTCGGGGTTCCGGCTGGCGTACGGGGTCAGCGCGGGCTTCCTGATCGCCGCGGTGGCCCTGGGCGGCCTGGTCCTGGCCCGCCGAACCGCGGTGGCCCCGGAGCCCGAGGTCTGCGTCGCCGGGTAGGCCAGAGCGCCCCAATGTGGCCTTGGTTGCGTTCAACGCACCCAAGGGGCCCTTCGGTGCGTTGAACGCACCGAAGGCCACCTTGGGGGGCGAGGGCAGGGTGGG
>NZ_JBFBAG010000096.1:0-14964 GCF_040682155.1 Amycolatopsis sp. NPDC051371 | reverse complement strand
CCCGGCGGCGATGGCCACTGGCCTAGACTCGGACGTCCCGGTCTGCAGGTGACCGGGGCCATTTCCGCAGGATTGTCCTCGGGGTCAGAAGTCGAAGCCGCCCGGGCGGTCGTTGCGGTCGGCCAGCAGGCCGGCCAGCGTCGCGATCGCGATCTCGGGCGGTGTGCGCGAACCGATGTTCAGCCCGACCGGCCGGTGGACCCGGGCGATGTCGGCCTCCGCCACGCCGAGCCCCTGCAGCGCGGACACGTGCGGGCCGGGGTGGCGCGGGTTGCCGAGTACGCCGATCCACCGGGGCGCCTGGCCGAGCGCGGCCTTCAGCACCTCGCCGAGCTCGAGCCGGTGGTGGTCGGTGACGACGACGTCGGCCGAGGCGTCCAGGAGCGGCAGCGTGGTGTCCGCCTCGATCCCGTCGGGCACGTCGGTGGCGCGCGCGGCGTCCGGCTCGAACAGCGCGACGTGGTAGCCGAGGTCCCGCGCGAACTTCAGCAGGTACCGCGAGACCGGCGACGCGAACACCGCGACCAGCGTCCGCACGTCCGGGTCGGCCGGCGCCTTGCCGTGGGCGACGTCGCAGGTTTCACTCATGCCCCCAGTCTGTCAGCCGCCGGCCTGCTCGCCCACCGTCACGCGGAACTGCCACAGGTCCGTCTTGCCCTTCACGAGCACCAGGTACCCGTCGGTCACGCGCAGCACCAGCCGGTTCTGCGGCGACGACGGCCGCGGCGGCCGGTGCTGCTTGGCCAGCAGGTAGGCGTCGTCTTCCGCGCTCTGTCGGTCCGGGTACGGCGTCGCCTCCGCGACGCCCCAGCCGCGGCCGTCGCCCATGCCGCCCTGTTCTTCGATGACCACCCACCACGTACTCATACCCGGTCCGACGCGGGCGGCGGCCGAAAGGTTTCAGACCTCTTCGAGCACGCTGAGCCGGAAGTGGAACGCCGACATCTGGCCTTCCACGATCACCAGGAAGCCGCCGGGGCCGCGCAGCACCTTCCGCGACTTCGGCGACCACGGGTGGGCGGGCTCGAACTCCCACGCGAGCCGCTCCGCCGCGGCTTCGGCGGTCGCCTGGTCGGCGAAGGAGAACGTCTCCGACAGCGACCAGCCGCGGCCGTCACGCGTGCCGCGCTGCTCCTCGACGACCACCCACCAGGTCACGCCGGTGCCGCCACGGTCTCGCCGAGCGTGACGCGGAAGTGGAACGTCGCGGTCCGGCCGGTGGCGATCACCAGGTAGCCGTCGCCGACCCGCAGGACCTTCCGCTCCTTGACCGACGACGGGTGCACCGGCCGGTGCTCGAACGCCAGCCGCCGGGCCACCTCGTCGGCGTGGGCGCGGTCGCCGCCCGCCGGCTTCGTCTTCGTGACGTTCCAGGCGCGCGCATCACCGCCGCCGCGCTGCTCTTCGACGACCACCCACCACACGTCAGACCTCCGGTTCGGCGAACTCGAAGTACTCCGGCAGCGGCGCGGTGCCCGCGAGCCGGAAGTACCGCACCTTCCGCCGCCGTCGGAGACGCAGCGTGTCGCGGACGGCGTCGTTGTGGACGCGGCGGGCGATCACCACCCGGTGCTCCGCGTCGGTCAGCTCCTCGGCCAGCTCGGCCGGCAGCGCCGCCCGGTCCACCCGCGAAAGCTGCAGCGTCAGCTCGTTCTCGGAACCTTCGCGATCGGCCCGTGGTGCCGCTTCGGCCTCCTCGGCCAGCGTCCGCAAGCCTGTGTCGCCCAGCACCACCGCGACCGCGCGGGCCACCACCGCGCGCCGCGCCAGCGCCGCGTCGAGCGCCGCCCAGCCCGCGTCCATCCGGACGTGCAGCCGGTCGAGCCGGTTCGCCGTCGCCACCAGGAAGAGGCCGCCCAGCACGACGACCAGCGCCAGTACCGGCAGCAGCCAGCCGAGCACGCTCACCGGGCCGGCTCCCGCTCCGGCGCCGCGACGCGCCGCGGGTCGGCGGCGACGGCCGTCTCGTAGACGCGCAGCACCTGCGTCGCCACGACCGACCAGTCGAACATCGTCACCCGCTCCCCCGCCGCCGCGGCCAGCGACGCCCGGCGCGCCGGGTCGCCGAGCAGCTCGCGCAGCCCGTCCGCGAGCGCCGCCGGGTCACCGGTGTCGACGAGCATCCCGGCGTGGCCGTCGTCGAGCACCCGCCGGAACGAGTCGAGACCGCTGGCGAGCACCGGGGTCCCGGCCGCCATCGCCTCGGTGAGGATCATCCCGAAGCTCTCGCCGCCGGTGTTGGGCGCGCAGTAGACGTCGACACTGCGCAGCGCCTGGGCCTTGACGTCGTCGGCGGCCTGCCCGAGCAGCTCCAGGTGCGGCGCCAGCTCGGCACCGGCGTCGCGGCGCAGCTGGTCCTCGTCACCGCGGCCGACCACGACCAGCCGCAGGTCCTCGAACTCCGGCAGGATCCGCCGCAGCGCCTCCAGGAGGACGCCCATGCCCTTGCGGGGCTCGCCGAACCGGCCGACGAACCCGACCGTGCCGCCGGCCCGCGGGTAGCCCGGCAGCGGCGTCGCCGAGGAGAAGAAGTCGACGTCGACGCCGTTGGGGATCTCCACGGCGTCACCGCCGGCGTGCTCCACCTGCACCCGGCGGGCCAGCGCGGACACCGCGATCCGCGCGGTGATCTTTTCCAGCAGCGGCCGCAGCACCGGCTGGAACGCCGACAGCGTGCGCGACCGCGTGGTCGCGGTGTGGAACGTCGCGACGATCGGGCCGTCCGCGATGAGCAAGGCCAGCAGCGAAAGGCTCGGCGCCGCGGGCTCGTGCAGGTGCAGGACGTCGAAGTCGCCGTCGCGGATCCAGCGGCGCACCCGGGCGTAGGACACCGGGCCGAACTGCAGCCGCGCGACCGAGCCGTTGTACCGGATGCCGAGCGCCTTGCCGGCCGGGTGCACGAACTCCGGCAGGTCGGCGTCGTCGTCGGCGGGCGCGAGCACGGACACCTGGTGCCCGCGCGCGAGCAGCGCCTTCGTCAGGTCGATCACGTGCCCCTGGACCCCGCCGGGCACGTCGAAGGAGTAGGGGCAGACGATCCCGACCCGCATCGGACGCGTGGCCACGCCTCAGCTCGCTTCTTCCAGGCTGACCCGCTCGCCGACCTCGAGGTCGGCCGGCCAGAACTTCTGCACCATGTGCCAGTCGGCCGGGTGCGCGGCGATGTCGCCGGCGAAGATGTCCGCCAGCGCCTGGGTCGCGGCCGCGACCTCGGCGCGCGCGGTGACGCGGATGCGCGGGTGCAGCCGGATCTGCCAGCCGTCCTCGGTGAACCAGCAGCCGGCCGGGATCAGGGCCGCGCCGGTCGTGGCGGCCAGCCGCGCCGGGCCGCCGGGGAAGCGGGCCTGCTCGCCGAAGAACTTCACCGGGATGCCGCTGGTGGTCAGGTCGCGGTCGCCGACCAGGCAGACGGCCTTGTTCTCCCGCAGCCGCTTCAGCAGCACGCGCATCGCCGAGCTGTCGCCGGTCAGCGGCACGATCTCGAAGCCGAGCGACTCGCGGTACTCGACGAACCGGCGGTAGAGCGACTCGGGCTTCAGCCGCTCGGCGACGGTGGTGAACCCGCCGAGGTAGTCGGCCAGCCAGACGCCGGCGATGTCCCAGTTCCCGCTGTGCGGCAGCGCCATCACCGCGCCGTTGCCCTCGGCCAGCGCCGCGTCGAGGTTCTCGACGCCGGTGATGGAGGCCGCGACCTTGTCGCTGACCTCCTTCTGGTCCATCGACGGCAGCCGGAACGTCTCGTGCCAGTACCGGGCGTACGAGCGCATCGCGCGCCGGGTCAGCTCGTCCAGCTCGACGGGGTCGGCCTGCGGCACCACCCGGGCGAGGTTGGTGCGCAGCTGCCGCACCCCGCCGGCGTCACGCCGGACGGCGAGGTCCGCGCCGAGCGAGAACACCGTGCCGCCGAACGCGGCGGGCAGCCAGCCGGCCAGCCGCCACCCGGCCGCGTAGCCGAAGGCGCTCAGCCGCTCGGACAAGCCGCTCATGCCGGTTGCTCCCCGGCGGCGGCCTCGCGGGCCGCCTTCGCCACGGCGGCGAAGCGCTGCAGCAGGGTGATGACCGACAGCACGGCGAGCAGCCAGAGCGTCACGTCCACGGTGTACGGGATGCCGAAGCCGTGCAGGCCGGTGCCGACCAGGGCGATGATCAGCCGCTCGGCGCGTTCGACGAGCCCGCCGTCCACCGGCAGGCCGGACGCGTCGGCGCGCGCCTTGACGTAGGAGATGACCTGGGCGAGCACCAGGCACAGCAGGGCCGCGGCGGCGGCCGGGTGGTTGTCGTCGACGACGAAGCACCACCAGGCGATCGCGGCGAACAGCGCGCCGTCGACCAGCCTGTCGCAGGTGGCGTCGAGCACCGCGCCGAACGGGGTGCCGTAGCCGCGGGCGCGGGCCATGGCGCCGTCGAGGAGGTCGAGCATGGCGAAGCCCCACACCGTGAAGGTGCCCCAGAGCAGGTAGCCGTTCGGGAAGAAGGCCAGGGCGCAGACGACGGCGCCGGCGGTGCCGAGCACGGTCATCGCGTTCGGGGTCAGCCCGACGCGGACCAGCGCCTGGCCGATCGGATCGGTGACGCGGGAAACGGAGGCACGCGCGAAGATATTGAGCATCGGTTCGTCTGAGACACCTGGCTACGAGGATCGGGTGGGCGAGGGCAGCCTATCGACCCGCCCCGGTGAACCCGACGCGCCGCCCCGGCTCAGCCCGATTTCGTGAGTTCGCCCTCGTGCTCCCGCGCCTCTTCGGCGGCCTGCGCGGCGGCGCACTTCGGCGAGAGGCGCTGCCGGATCGCGGCACTGATCTCGCCGAGCGCGGCGACCTGCTCGGGCGTCAGCGGGTCGAAGAGGCTCTCGCGGAC
Source organism: Amycolatopsis sp. NPDC051371 (assembly GCF_040682155.1). Lineage (NCBI taxonomy): Bacteria > Bacillati > Actinomycetota > Actinomycetes > Pseudonocardiales > Pseudonocardiaceae > Amycolatopsis > Amycolatopsis sp. NPDC051371. Next base: position 10,107 of record NZ_JBFBAG010000096.1, on the reverse strand, counting down.
GGCCTCGACGTGCCCGGGCGCGGCCGCTTCGAGCGCGGTGAAACCGGCGTCCGTCAGCACCGCCCAGGCACCGCGCTTGTCGGTCGGGCACGCTTCGCGGCGCACCCAGCCGTTGGCTTCCAGGCGCGCGACGGCGTGCGAGAGCCGGCTTCGCGACGCCTGACGCGCGTCGGCGAGCTCACTCATCCGCAACCGGCGGCCTTCGGCCTCGGAGAGCGCGACGAGGACTTCGTAATAGGTGTGCGGCATACCCGAGTCGTGCTGCAGCTGTCCCTCGAGGTGCGCGCTGAGCATGCGGGTGGCCGCGTTGAACTCACGCCAGACGCGTTGCTCGTCGTCGCTGAGCCATCGGGTTTCGGACATACCCCCATCATACCCTCGGTTGAACACTCAATTACGATTTGCCGGTTACGGCATTCGAGCGTTTCACCAGGCGTCGGCCAGCATGTCCCGCGTTTCGCCCAGCAATTGCGGCAGCACCTTCGTCTGGCCGATGATCGGCATGAAGTTCGCGTCGCCACCCCACCGCGGCACCAGGTGCTGGTGCAGGTGCGCCGCGATCCCCGCGCCCGCGATCACGCCCTGGTTCAGGCCGATGTTGAACCCGTGCGCGCCGGACACCGCGCGGATCACCTTCATCGCGTGCTGGGTGAACTCGGCGACCTCGTGCGTCTCGTCGACCGTCAGCTCGGTGTAGTCCGCGACGTGCCGGTACGGCACCACCATCAGGTGCCCGGGGTTGTACGGGTACAGGTTCAGCACCGCGTACACCGTCTCGCCGCGCGCGACGATCAGCCCCGTCTTGTCGTCCAGGGACGGGATGCGGCAGAACGGGCAGCCGGTGTCCTCGTCGCCGTCCGGCTTGTCCTGGCCCTTGATGTAGGCCATCCGGTGCGGGGTCCAGAGGCGCTGGAACGCGTCCTGGACCCCGATGCCCTGCTGTTCGACGAGCTCCGGACCCTCACTCACCGAACGACCGTCTCCAGCGCCTCGGCCGTCGGCGACGCGTTCTCGCGGCGCTCGATCCAGCCGGCGATGGCGTCGACGGCGTCGGCCACCGGCACGCCGTTGATCTGGCCGCCGTCGCGGAAGCGGAACGACACCGCGCCCGCCTCGACGTCCTTCGCGCCGGCGAGCAGCATGAAGGGCACCTTCTGCGTGGTGTGCGTGCGGATCTTCTTCTGCATCCGGTCGTCGCTCGCGTCGACCTCGGCGCGGATCCCCTTGGCGCGCAACGCCTTTTCGATGCCCTGCAGGTGTTCGACCTGGTCGGCGGTGATCGGGATGCCGACCACCTGCACCGGCGCGAGCCACGCCGGGAACGCGCCCGCGTAGTGCTCGGTCAGCACGCCGAAGAACCGCTCGATCGAGCCGAACAGCGCGCGGTGGATCATCACCGGCGTCTGGCGCGAACCGTCGGGCGCGGTGTACTCGAGCTCGAACCGCTTGTTCTGGTTGAAGTCCAGCTGGATGGTCGACATCTGCCAGGTGCGGCCGATGGCGTCCTTGGCCTGCACCGAGATCTTGGGGCCGTAGAAGGCCGCGCCGCCCGGGTCCGGGACCAGCTCGAGGCCGGAGTCGACGGCGGCCTGCCGCAGCGTCTCGGTGGCCTCCTCCCACTCCCAGTCCTCGCCGATGAACTTCTCGGAGTCGCCGCGGGTGGACAGCTCGAGGTAGAAGTCGGAGAGGCCGTAGTCGGCGAGCAGGTCGAGGACGAACTTCAGCAGCGACCGCAGCTCGCCCGGCATCTGCTCCTTGGTGCAGTAGATGTGCGAGTCGTCCATCGTCAGGCCGCGGACGCGGGTCAGGCCGTGCACCACGCCCGACTTCTCGTACCGGTAGACCGTGCCGAACTCGAACAGCCGCAGCGGCAGCTCGCGGTAGGACCGCCCGCGCGAGCGGAAGATCAGGTTGTGCATCGGGCAGTTCATGGCCTTGAGGTAGTAGTTCTCCTCGTCGAACTGCACCGGCGGGAACATCGTGTCGGCGTAGTACGGCAGGTGGCCGGAGGTGTGGAACAGCTCGCCCTTGCTGATGTGCGGGGTGTTCACGAACTCGTAGCCGGCCTCCTCGTGGCGGCGGCGCGAGTAGTTCTCCAGCTCCCGGCGGATGATGCCGCCCTTGGGGTGGAACACCGGCAGGCCGGAGCCGATCTCCTCGGGGAAGGAGAACAGGTCGAGCTCGGCGCCGAGCTTGCGGTGGTCGCGGCGCTCCGCCTCGGCGATGCGCTCGAGGTAGGCGTCCTGCGCTTCCGCCGACTCCCACGCGGTGCCGTAGATCCGCTGCAGCTGCGGGTTCTTCTCGCTCCCCCGCCAGTACGCGGCGGCGACGCGGGTCAGCTTGAACGCGGGGATGAACTTCGTGGTCGGCACGTGCGGACCACGGCAGAGGTCACTCCAGACACGTTCCTTGGTGCGCGGGTCGAGATTGTCGTAGATGGTGAGCTCGCCGGAAGCACTACTGTCGACCTCCATCACCTCGGAGGTGTCCACTGCGTCCACTTCGGACTTGAGGTCGACGAGTTCGAGCTTGAACGGCTCGTCCGCCAGTTCCTTCTTCGCCTCGTCCACGGAGTCGAAAACGCGCCGCGAGAACTGCTGGGCGCCCTTCACGATCTGCTTCATGCGCTTTTCGAGCGCCTGCAGGTCCTCCGGGGTGAACGGGGTGTCGACGGCGAAGTCGTAGTAGAAACCGTCTTTCACCGGCGGCCCGATGCCGAGCTTGGCGTCCGGGAACTGCTGCTGCACGGCCTGGGCGAGCACGTGGGCCGCCGAATGGCGGATGACGCTGCGCCCGTCCTCGGTGTTCGCGGCGACCGGCTCGACCTCGGCGTCGGCTTCCGGCGCCCAGGCGAGGTCGCGCAGCTTGCCCTCGGCGTCACGCACGACGACGACCGTGTCCGGGCCCTTGGTCGGCAGGCCGGCCTCGCGGACCGCCGCGCCCGCCGTAGTGCCCGCCGGTACCACCACGCGGGAGGTGGCCACGGGGGAAACGGGGGGCGACTGCGACACGATGGCTCCTCGGACTGGGGTGACGGAGATGACCCCGACGATGCTAGTCGTCGGGCCGGGCGGGCCTCACGCGCGTCCGCGAACGCCGGGCAGGCCGCCTCCGGGTCCGGAAGCGGCCTGCCCGATCAGGGGACCAGGGGTCAGAGGGTTTCGACGACCTGGTCGAAGTCCAGCCGCGGCAGGCGGTCGAACCAGGGGTTCTCACCGGGCTTGCCGACGTTCACGACGACCAGCGAGCGCCACTTCTTGTCCGCGAAGAACTCGTCGTCGACGCCCTGGGCGTCGAAGCCGGTCATCGGGCCGGCGGCCAGGCCCGCGGCGCGGACGCCGATGATGAAGTAGCCGACCTGCAGCAGCGAGTTCAGCTTGGCGAACTCGACGCGGCCCTGCTCGTCGGAGAAGTTGTCCTTGACGCCCGGGTTGTGCGGGAAGACCTGCGGGATGTTTTCGTGGAAGTCGACGTCCGCGGCGAGCACGACGGTCAGCGGCGCGGCTTCGGTCTTGTCCCGGTTGCCGGGCGACATGTGCGGCAGCAGGCGGGCCTTCGCCTCGGCGGTCCGGAGCACCAGCGCTCGCAGCGGCTGGGTGTTCATCGACGTCGGGGCCCACTTGACGAGGTCGTAGATCGCGCGGACCTGCTCCTCGGTCACCGGCTCGGAGCTGAAACTGTTGGCCGTGCGCGCCTCGCGGAACAGGAGGTTCTGGACTTCCGCGGGGACCTGGAGGGCCTCGGTCTGCTCGGCAAAGGTGGTCATGGGGCTGCGTTCCTTCCGTTGGTCACGTACCCCGTCCAACCAGGTTGAGCGTTGAACTATTTCACGCTCAACCAGTTGGGTGGATCACAGCGGGAAGGCGCGGGACCACGAGGAGCCAGGAAGCGTCAGCCGATCGGGTACGCGCCGTCTCGGGTACCCGGCCGGTGAACCGACACGGCCGCCGATCCCCCTCGGCGGGGATCGGCGGCCGTGGTGCGCGTGCGCGGCTCGTCGGACGGGTCAGTAGGCGCCCTGCCCGCCCATCACCGCGCGGAACGTCTTCCAGAGGATCACCAGGTCGAGCGCCAGCGACCAGTCCTCCACGTACCGCAGGTCGAGCCGGATGCTCTCCGCCCACGTGAGGTCGCTGCGCCCGCTCACCTGCCAGAGCCCGGTCAGGCCCGGCTTCACCAGCAGCCGGCGGCGGGCGTCGGGTGCGTACTGCGCGGTCTCCTCCGGCAGCGGCGGCCGCGGGCCGACGAGCGACATCTTCCCGGACACCACGTTGAACAGCTGGGGCACCTCGTCGAGCGAATACCGGCGCAGGAAACCACCCACGCGGGTGATCCGCGGATCGCGCTTCATCTTGAACAGCGGACCCGCGCCTTCGTTCTCCGTCTCCAGTTTCTTCCGGATTTCGTCGGCGTTGGTCACCATCGTGCGGAACTTGAGCATGGTGAACGTCGCGCCGTCGCGGCCGACGCGGCGCTGGCGGTAGATCACCGGGCCGCGGTCGTTCAGCTTGATCGCCAGCGCGATCACCAGCAGCAGCGGGGAAAGCAGCGTCAGCAGGAACGCCGAGCCCGCCCGGTCCACGATCTCCTTCACCACGCGGCGGCCGCCGGTGAACATCGGCGCCGTGACCCGCAGCAGCGGCATCCCCAGCACGCCGGTGACGTTGAGCCGGGGCCCGGCGACCTCCATCAGCACGGGCGCGACGACCATCTCAGCGCCGGTGCCCTCCATGTCCCAGGCCAGCCGCTGCAACCGCTTCGGCGTCCAGTACTGGTCCGCGGTGATCGCCACGACCCGGTACCCGCCGCGCCGCACGTACCGCGACAGTTCCTCCAGCCGCCCGACCACCGGGACGCCGTCGATCTCGCCGCTGTCGCGGTCGGCGCCGTGCCCCGTGAACGTGCACGCCGCCTCGACGCGCCAGCCGACGTGCACCTCGGACTTGGTGCGCGCGATCAGGTCGGCGACGGTCTCCGGGCTGCCCGCCGCCATCACCGGCAGCAGGCAGAGTCCCCTGGCGCGCTTGCGGTGCAGAACCTGGCGCAGCAGGTACCGCTGCGGGAACGCGACGAGCGCGATCGCCGGGACGACGACGAACACCCACACCTGGACCTCGAGCGCGCCGAACAGCAGGCCGCCCAGCGCGACCAGGACGGCCGCGGTGATGAAGCCGCGTCCCAGCGTGCGGTACTCCTCCGCGCCTTCGCCGAGCACCCGCGAGCTCCACGCCCGGCTGACCGGCAGCGAGACGAAGACGGCGAGGATCGTGCCGAACGCGTGCATGTCGTGCGGGGCAACGCGATCGATGACGAACGCGCTGATCGCGATCACCAGCAGCGTTATGAAGACGTCGCTGCCGATGACCCAGGCTCTGTATCTCGCCTCCCAGGCCGCCGGGAGTGCCTTGGGGGACGGCGTCCCGGCGGCTTCAGCCGGCTTGCCGTCCCGCTGGGCGGGGCGGGGAATGGCCTGGAGGTCGATGTGCGGCGGTGGCTGGCTCACCGTGTACGACGGCCGCACCGACTCTTCCATCTGACCTCCCGGGACCAGGGATCGAATTGAGTCCGCGAGCACGCTGCGTCACCGGGAGTGATTTCGTACAGTCACCACGGTTCGGACCTCGCGCTGTGCCCGCGGAGGGCTTCACACGGCAAGGTATCGGCGACCCTCTCGGCATCGTTACAAGGATTTCCAGCCACATGCAGTGCGTCTTTCCCGCCAGAAAATGGCCGCAAGATAACAAGACGATGACGATGAGTGAGAGGGTGTATCTCCACAAAAATTACGGAATGTAGCCAACGGGGCAATGCCCGCACCCGGGTGGACCCACGCTCTTCCGAACGGCCGAACCGGGCCCGCGGCTCTACTGTGGACACCGCGGCGCGCGAGCGGTCCACAGTGGACCAGAACAGCCCGCGAGCGCCATCACGCGGACATCCGACGATCACTCCGTGACGTTCGCCGCCGAATCGTCACACAGACAGGCCTCCCACGGGTCCGTTCGACAGAAGACCGCCGCACCGGCAAGCCTCAGAGGCAGATCCCGAAGACCCCGGCGACACGCCCGAGAACTGCCTTGACAGCAGATACGCAAGATCCGAACGGATCGTTCACTCCGCTTAAGGCGTGGCCGACATCACAAAGGCGACAACACGCGGGGTCCGAGGGCTCGCCCCCGGCGGGGGCGTGGGGCTCGGCCCCCACAGGACACAACGAGAAGAGCCCCTGTTCGCACTTTCCGCGAACAGGGGCTCTCTCTGCGAATCTCGTGGGCGATACTGGGATCGAACCAGTGACCTCTTCGGTGTGAACGAAGCGCTCTCCCCCTGAGCTAATCGCCCGCTCGCGGTGGTGAGACCACTTTACCGCACGACTTCCGGGCGCCTGCAAATGGGTGGTCTCCGGCGACCACACTCCGCTTACCGGCGAGTACGGAACGCACAACTCCGAGCTAGCCGGGGTCGTGGCAGGTGGGGGCCGCCCGACGCCACGTTCGACATCCGTGCGACGGTGCTATCGCCCGGCGACTAAACCGCGCAGTATGGAGGAGTGGGTCCACACGGGGCGCGCGGGTCGATCGCGCGTCGTGGGGTGATCACGGGCGCGAACGGGGGCCGATGGGCCCGTACGGGTGATATGCGGCGCACCTGCGACGGAATCGGCCTCCCGATGCGTCCCAGTGGTGACGCCCTCGGCCGGGCCGGGCCGGGCCGGGCCGGGCCGGGAAGGGAGACGAAGGGTAGGACGATGCGCAACGATCACGTGACGCTCCGCTCGACGGCGGTCTTCGACCTGCTGGCGCCGCGGACGCCCGCGGTTCCGGTCAAGGTGGAGCTGCGCTACGACACACGCGACCCGTACGCGGTCGTCGCCGCGTTCCGCACGGGCCGCGCCGGCTGGGTCGAATGGGTGTACGCACGCGACCTCCTCGCGGACGGCCTGCTGGCCGACGCGGGTGACGGGGACGTCCGCATCCGCCCCTCCGTCGAGGACCCCGAATCCGTGCTGATCGAGCTGAACTCGCCCTCCGGGCACGCCATGTTCGAGGCGTCCGCCCAGGAGCTGGCCGACTTCCTCGACCGGACGTACGACGTGGTGCTCCCGGGCAACGAGCACCTGTGGGTCGACGTCGACGACGCGCTCACCCACCTCATCCCCCACGATCTGGCCTGATGACGAGCTTGCAACGGCGGAGTGACACCCCGGTGTCGCCGCCGTTTTCGGGGTCCGATATGGTTTTCTCACACCACGGCGACGAGGGTTCGACCCCCTCGAGCTGCGGAGTGCGGATGTAGCGCAGCTGGTAGCGCATCACCTTGCCAAGGTGAGGGTCGCGGGTTCGAATCCCGTCATCCGCTCGGTAGGCTCTCGCAGCCTGGCACGGTGGAGTGGCCGAGAGGCGAGGCAACGGCCTGCAAAGCCGTGTACACGGGTTCGAATCCCGTCTCCACCTCGCGCGATTAGCTCAGCGGGAGAGCGCTTCCCTGACACGGAAGAGGTCACTGGTTCAATCCCAGTATCGCGCACCACGTGTTTTCGCAGGTCAGAATCCCTGTTCCTCCTCCGGAGGGCAGGGCTTCAGTCGTCAGATGGCAATGAAATGGCGATGGCCCCGGACGCCTGGATCGTCCGACGGGACCGCAGGTGCGGGAACCAGGACACCAGCTTCGCCCGCTCACCCGGATACAGCGCGGCCAGCGAACGCAGCCACCGCTCCTCCAGCGCTTCGACGATCTGGTTCACCATCGCCGGCGTCACGTGGTCATAGACCCGCGCGATGCCCTTCATCTTCTGGCCTAGCCGCGCGCGTCGCGCGACCTCCGGGATTCCGTCCTCGGTCAGCCACGTCGCGTGCGTGTGTCGTCCCTCGTGGAACGTGAACGTCGGCAGGATCGGCGGACGCCGCTCCCCCGCCCCGGACTCATCCAGATCGATCCCATCCCACGCCGGCCGCCAGAACCGGATCCGGAAGTTCGACCGCCGCCGCGGATGCCCCTCCGGAGTGGACAGCACGAACGGATCCCGATGGCTGTCCATCAGCTCCTCATAGAGCACCGCGATCCCGGGCGGCAAAGCCACGCTTCTCGGAGTCGTACTCGTGCCGCTGCTGTCCGACGAGTTCACCCCATCGGGCGCCGGTATAGAAATCCATCAAGCACAGCACGAACCCTGACATGCCCAAACCCAGCTCGTAGAGCCGCATCGCCGCCCGCAACGCCTGAGCCGGCGTGGCCACCAGACGCTCGGGTCTCGAACTCGCCGTTGGACATGCGGACACCGTTGAGGATTGTCGAGAACAGCGCGAAGTACGACGACACCGACGACTCGGCATAGTCCTCGTGCAGGTCCGAGAGCCAACGCTCGATCTCGACGTAGCCGTTGAAGATCGCGACCAGCGGCCAGGCCTTCCACTGCGGCAGCAGCTGGTTGTCGAGGAACGACCGGTACTTCGCGATCGTGTTCAGCTCCAGCCGCGGCTCCAGGGCCGCGAGCCACTCCTCGGCGAAGTCTTCGAACCGGGTCTCGCCATCGCGCGGGTCCAGCCACAAGTTCCGCCGGATCAGCGCCTCCTGCTCCAGCCCCCAGTTCTCGCCCGCCTTCTCCGTCGGGAACCCCGACTTGCTCCCCCACGTCCCATCAGGACGCTTGTAGCGGGCCCGCCACTCACCGGTGCCGGACTCTTCCTGGCCGTAGGCCATCGCCCATGTCGACCTTGGGCACGTGCAGGTGTGTGACGTCGCCGAGCAACCGGTCGCGTAGCTCGGCGATGTCGTCGAGCAGGCCGGCTTGCAGCTCGGTCCAGCGGCTTGGCGAGGTCGGCGGGCCCGGGCGGCAGTGGCGGCCTCGGCGATGCCAGAAGCCACCAGACACCAGACACCGCAACAACATCGTCGGCGTCGTCCGTGTCGACGACGTGCGGGGCTACGCCGGGTTCTCCGCGACGGCGAGGTAGTCCGTGTAGATCTGCGGCGAGCCCGAGAACGAGGCTAACTGCTTCCACTCCTCGTACATCTGCTTGGTGTCGCGGTGGGCGGCCGCGAACTCCGCAGCCTCGCCGGTGGCGATGTCGGGCTCGGGGTAGAAAACGTCCAGCGCGTCCAGGCTCGCGATCTCCATCATCATCACGTACTGGTCGAAGCGGTTGCCCCGCTCGCCCTTGAGCACGTGGAACCGCCAGTCCGGGTAGTCGTCGATCCGGTGGTGGTTCTCGGCGATGAAGCGGTCGAACATCTCCTCGGTCACACCCGCGCGCAACGCCAGGTTGTGGATCCCGACGACCCGGGCGACGGGCTCCTCCCCAGGGCGGTCGCGGTAGCGGGGGCCGGGCGTGACCGTGCTCCGCGGGTTGTCGGCCAGCAGCCGGTAGTCGGTGAACAACGTCGGCAGCTCGCCGAACGTGCCCAGCCGCCGCCACCGCGCCAGCACAGCCTCCGCCTGCGGGTGCTGCGCCCAGAACAGCCGGGCCAGTTCGGTCTGCTCACCCTGGGCTGTGACGTAGCGGTCGCGTTGTTCGGCGCTCTCGATCTCGTACAACATCAGGTACTGGCCGATCCGCTCTCCGCGCAACCCGCGCAGCAGAGTCCACCGCCACCCTGGGTACAAGGGCAGGTGAACGCCTTCACCACGCACGAAGGTCTCGAACTCCTCCGGCGTGACACCAGCCTCCGTGTCGATGGCGATGTACTGGAAAGTGAACACCGACGAGCGTCCCATTGCGTCCAATCCTCGGGCCGGGAAAGGGAACGCGCGTCCGACAAGCACAACTCCCCTGCACCACATCCTGCCAGCTCCAGAGCAACGGGGCCTGCGAGACTTCCCCGCTGGACGCGATCTGACGGTCACAGCCAGCGCAGCTACGCGTCCTGCGTGCACTACCACCGGCGGCTGTTCGGCAACGCGAACCACGCCGGGACCATCTACGACGGCTGCCAGCCCACTCGACCATGCTTGTAGCTAAGTTGCCTACCCAGCGCCACCGCGACGCCCAGCGGAGCCAGCGAGACCGTTGACTGAGGTTCACCCCGGGTAGTGGACACCGAGTTAGCAGGACCCATCGTCCTGCTGAAAGGATGTCCTCATGCCTCCTCGCAAGCGCCGGTCCTACA
>NZ_JBFBAG010000095.1:0-15096 GCF_040682155.1 Amycolatopsis sp. NPDC051371 | reverse complement strand
CGGTCGGCGAACGACAGGCGGACTGGGCGACTCGAGGGTTCACACCGCTGTGGAGGCATCACTCCGCCAGCCTCACGGAACCACCGCCAGGCGACGGTCTTCGACACGCCGACCGCCGCAGCAGCGACCTCGACAACCTCACCTCTCCGGATCCACGCCCAGAACGAGCGCTGAATCTCCACCGATATCGCAGGACGCCCCAACACAAACACGAGCGTCCGTTGACGACGCCGCAAGAAATTGCAATAATTCTGTCGGTATGACTGCCGAAAACACTGACGATCTCGCCGGTTGCCAGGTTTCAAACGTAAATATTGCCAAATTGGGAAGCGGAGACGGCGACGGGCCGTCCGCCGAGTACGCCGCACGCCGTGCTGAGGACGAGGCCTGAATGGCCGCTGAACGTGGCCCCTTCCTCGTATCGATTTGAGGGCATCGTTCGCCAGACGCGAGTGGAGCCGTCGTAGCTGGTTGTGACAGTTACAAGACCATCGTCGAGCGCGTTGCATGCTACGGCCCGTAGGGGTTGAGTGTGGCCAGTCAGGGTGGTTATTTCGTCGGCCGTGGCTAAATCCCAGACCCGTGCGGTGGTGTCGCGACTGGCAGTTACGGCAACGGGCTGTCCGTCGAGTACGCCGCAAGCCACTGCGGTCACTGCTTGGGAGTGACCAGTGAAGGCGATTATTTCCTCGCCTGAAGCCAGGTCCCACACTCGTGCAGTCATGTCCCAGCCGGCAGTGATGGCGACGGGCCCGTTCGTCGAGTACGCCGCACGCTACCGACGACGTCCAGGACGAGAATGACGTCTACGAGCACGCGAAGAAGTCGGTGCTCGACCCGAGCAAGCCGGTGGTCCAGGACGCACGCGCCGACCCGGTCGCTTCGGAACTGGGCGTCGTGTCCGGGGTGGCGGCGGGTGGGGAAGACCAGCCGTGCGGGGCGACATGCCCGGACGGCGACGGCTATCTGTACCGCGGTCTCTACGTCAGGCACTGGAAGTACGTCGATGCGCTGCAGGGACGGGCGGTTCCCCGGGGCGGTGAAGCATCCGTGGGGCAGCACGCGGCGCGCGCGCCGAGGTCGCATAGCCATGCATTACCAACCGTGCAGAGAGCGCGGCCGGCGAACGGGCCGAGGTCCGGCGCGACCATCGCTGACACCATGCGAGCGAGGCTTCCCCAGCGCATGCCCCGAAGGTTCGATGGAAGCCGGAGAGAGTGGAACGTGATGCGCAAGAACGCTCCTGAGATCGCCGATCCCCACGTCTCATCTGGATTGATTGGGCTTCCGACGAGTATAATCGACGAATTCATGGCCCGCATCGTGCCTGGGTCCGGTCGGATAGTGGGGTAGGCGACAGTGTCTGACGAGTTCTCTGAGGAGTTGAGCCGAATCGAAGCCAGGGCGTCGGCGGCGCCGCCTCCCTGGCTGGCTGTGTTGGAGGTCGAGCCGATCGACGGGTTCGAACCCTACGGGAGGAAGCTTCGCGAGATCGCCCGTGCCGCGGTTTCGGTGGCCCGCGATGAGGAATTCGACGCGGACGAGCTGGACGCATCGGGGGTTCCACGCTGGTTCGCCGACCTGACCGACGGGCGAGACGCGGATTCCGGCGGAATTCCGGCTTCCTCGCATCAAGGAAGTGCCGATTACTACCAGGCCAGGGGAGAGCGGGAATGGGATGTCCAGGAATGGCTCTTCTGCTTCGAGCCTGAACTGCGAAGGTGGTCGTGGTGGGACCTGACCACGCCGGACGGCCGCCGGGCGTTCATCTGGATCGACACCCGGGGTGAAGCGGTGATCCCGGCCGAGGAGCTTTGGTGGGCTGCCTTCGCATCGGGAGCCCGGAGCGTGTCCGGCCTTGTCATGAAGACGGGCGAGGAGTGGGCGCGGCAGCCGAGCGCCGGAATTCTCCAGACCGGGGAAAGCAGCTGACCTACCGCCCGATCGTGGCCCGCTGGATCTTCACCGTGTGCGCCGGAGCACCGTCTAACGGCCTGTACGGGTCGGTCGGGGTGACGCCGTCGGCGACCATCCGGTCGATCGTCGACATCCCGCTCACCGCGGTCCCCAGCTCGCGCGGCGGCAGCAGGCGGCGGGTGCCTCACCGGCCGCGGTCCGCCGGGTGCTGGTGCGGCGCAACGCGTGGCTGTTCGCGTTCGGGCTGGTGCACGGCGTCCTGCTGTTCTCCGGGGACATCCTCGGCGCCTACGGCCTCGTCGGGATCGGGTTCACCCTGCTCCTGCTGCAACGCGGTCACCGCGTATACCGTGTTCCGCTCGTGTATCTGGCCTTCGCGGCGATGACCGTCGTGGTCCTCGCCGTCGTCGTGGCGGCCTGGCTCGTCTCCGACCCGGCCGGTCCCTCGGCCATCCCGACCAGCGACTCCCCGTCCATGGCGGCCGGCGGCTTCACCGCCGCGATCGCGGCCAGGCTGACCGAATGGCCGCTGACCGTGCTGTCGATGCTGCCGTTCGTCCTGTTCGTGTGGGTGGGCGCATGGGCGGCGCGGCAGCGCGTGCTCGAGGAGCTGCAGGACCACCGTCGGCTGCTGCGGTGGGGCGCGGCGACGGGCCTCGGCGTCGCCGTCGCCGGCGGACTGCCGATGGGCCTGCTCGCCGGCGGATTCCTCCAGGTCGACGCCGAGACCGGCCCGGCCGTCAAGCTGCTCTACGAAGCGTCAGGCTTCTTCGGCGGGATCGGCTATCTCTGCCTGTTCGGCTTGCTCGCGCTCGCGTTGACGAGATCGCGGCGCAAGAACGTCGTCGTCGGCGCTCTCGCCGCGCTGGGGCAGCGCTCGTTGAGCGGATACCTGTTCCAGACCCTCGCCTGGACGGTTCTGGCCTCGCCGTTCCTGCTCTCACTCGGCCCCGGATCCGCGAGCCCCACGTTCACGGCGGCGATCGCGGCGGTGGCCGTCTGGCTGAGCACGGTCGTCGCCGCGTACGCGATGCAGCGGCGCGCCTACCGCGGACCGGCCGAGACAGTGCTGCGCCGGCTCACCTACGGCCGACGCGACCGGTAAACCCGGGCTGGCCGGACCACTCCAGCGGAGCCCGGCGGTGCTGGCGGCCCCCGGTTCGGGGCGGCGGCGTGCGCGATGACCTCGACGATGCCGTTCGTGGAGCACCGGGCAGGCAACGCGTCGTGTCTCAAAGATTGCGGTGGTGTTCAAGAAGGGCTTCACCGAGGGGCGTGAGGTTGTGCATGACCGCCATGCCTTCACGGCGAGTGGTGATCAGGCCACAGTCGCGAAGCACAGTTGTGTGCCTGCTGGCCGATGCCGGCGAGGTGCCGACGCAGCGGGCCAACCTAGTCGTTGTGGTACCGGTGCCGATTGCAGCGAGCACTGCAGCGCGGGTGGCGCCGATGAGTACTTTCAGTGAGCGCCCATTATTTCCGGCTTGTGTCCAGCGACAGCTGGCGTCGATGGGATAGATGAGCACTGGAGGCAGCGCGGGGTCGGCCAATGTGCAGGCGGTTCTCCCGCAGAAAAATGAGGGCACAAGGCGTAGGCCCCGTCCTTCGAGGTAGAGGTCCTGGTCGACAGCGTGCTCGACCTCAAGCACTGGTCGCCGCCATCGCGCGACGGGTCCGATGCCGGCCAGCATGGCTTCGATTCCACCGGTCAGGAACTGCTGGGCCCGCAAGGACCGGTCGGCGTCGATGGCACCTTGGACGAGCTCGAAGCAGGGACCGAGCATGGCGTCGTGGTAACGGGCGAGGGCAGCAGTGATCTCGGTAAGGAGGTCTCGGTCTCCGTCGGCGAGCGGGCGGACCCACTCAGGCACAGGAGCCACCGCGTCGAGGCGGGTCAGCTGCGCGCGAAGCTCCACGCGTGGGGTCGCGAAGAGCGCGGCTAGCCCCTCGGTCAGGCCACGACTGGCTTCCGGTGGAGTGAGGAAGTCCGGGAAATATGGTGCGGCGGGGGCGAGCGCGGCCAGCAGCGTGGCTCCCGGCGCCATTCGCTCCCGGGCCCTGCGATCGGATCGCACACTGTGAGCCCACGGCTCGAAGGTCGGCAGCCGATCCGGTTCACGCCAACGGAACCCGCTGAGCAGCACTTCCCACAAGGGGTCAGCCACTGGCGCCACGACCGTGCGCCCCAAATCGTCGTAGGTGAAATGTACGCGAAGCACTATTCCCCCAAAAGTCTCCAAAGCTCTGACCTGCAGGTTTCCGTGTCGGTGTAATAGCTACACGCGACCGCTTTCCAATGATATACAGAATTGTCCACAGTCGTATCGACAGCCCCGCCAGGTGACGGGCGAAGGCAGGTTGCTGTCAATGGCCCAAGATCAACGACGTCGACCGGAGGCAAAGTTGCCGTCGATCGGTCGTAGGCAAGAGTCTCGAAGGCTGACCAACGCGTAAAGGAGAAGTCATGAACCTCAAGAAATTCGTCAATGTGGCGGCCGTAGTTTCCCTCGCTACGCTTGGCAGCGTGGTGGTGAGCACTGGAGCGTACGCGTACGCGGCTCCACGCAACGGCGGTGGCCACTTCGACGTCTCGGACGGTTCGGCGGAGGTCTCGGGAACACTGAACTTCACCGGAGCCAGGACGTTCACGCTGAGCAATGTAGATCTGACAGACAGGGCGTGCGATGCCCGTTATGCGTTTTTTTACGCGGTGGACAACGTGGGTCACTTCGCGGAGCACCGAAACGGGAACGGATGCCACACGACCATTCATTGGGACTCTCTGTCCGGCGGATCCAGCGCTGGAGATCCTGACGTCGAGTACCTCTACATCCATGTGCAGGCCTGCAGTCTGACCAGCGGCTGCAGCGGAGGCGCGGACAGCCCCGCATTCGACAACCCGAACACATGATACCGGTTGCTCACATCGCGAATCGGTGCCACTGTAACGTTGTGTAGTCCGCGGAACGCGGGTCGTGCAAGGATCTCCACCGCGGCAAGTAGGCCCGTCGCGGCGTTGCCGTCGTCGAACCGCACCGCGTCCAGTACCTGTTGAGAGGTGAACTGGCGCAGGTACTTGCACGAGCTGTCCAAGACGGCGAGGTGTCTGTGATCGCGTGGCAGCTGCAGTGCGGTTTGCGCCAGCGCCGGACTGAATTGCAGGATCCGCCGGTATTTCGTCCACGTGGTGGGGTGGACGATCACGTTGGTCATGCCGGTCTCGTTCTCGAGATTCATGAGCGTGGTCGACGAGATCCACAACCTAAACCTGGCCACCCGCGCTGGCGCCGAGGTCTCCGACCAGCTCAAATGCTTCTCCGAACGCATCCTGGCGACGTTCGTCTACGCCGGGATCAACCTCGCGAAGATGAACCTGTTCACCGGCACCCGCGGCGAGCAGATCGCCGAGGCACTAGCTGTGATGTTCAAGGACGTTGTCCCGAGTTGAGGTGACCCGGTGACGGCCTGTCATACAGACAGGTGAAGGCCTCTGGATGTGAAGTGGAGCTGTCGAGAACCACATCACTCACCGGAGGCCTTCGCATCCCACCCTAACGCCACCCTGACCCCACGCACCCGCCTGCGACTCGATCGCCTGATCGTCGAACAGGGCTGGACCTCCGCAGCAGCAGCGAAAATGCTCAGTCGCGCCCAAGACCGCCGCGAAGTTGAGCGGTACCACTCGACGTCCGTCCACCTGGTCGTCACCGCCCGCCGGCCGCCAGATACTTATATGCAGAGTTGCTGTCCCTGGCAGCGGTTTCGAGGATCTTGCTGAACGTCTCTCTTGTCCTCGACGGTGGGACGGTGACACTGGGCGGGTGGGCAAGGGCGTCATGGAACCCGACGCTGAACGGTACGAGCCTGACGTCGGCGGCACGCAGTGACTTTCCGGCCGACGAGCGCGGCACCGATGCCTGCTGCTGCACTCGTGCCCACGCCGACGCCGAGCAGGGACACAAGAACGATTGCGACTATTGCGACGGTGGCGACAAAAATGCCTCCGACGAGGAGCGTAGTCCATAGCAGCGACTTGGCTCGACGAACCCGATCATCGTCGGATAGGACCCAGGTCACGACACTGCCTGCGGGCAGCAACATTGTGCCAGGGCTGATGCGATCGCCGGGGATCGGCGTCGCGTTGCACGTGGAGTGCGAGAGGCAGTCAGGTCGACAGCTCGGCAGCCTCGAGCAGCGCGATGTCGAATAGGGTTCGGTACTTGACACGAGCTCTCCCAGGACGGGAACCTTCCGGCTGCTCGGTCGATCGATCGTCTGTCCCGATCGACTCTGCCACCGCTTACCCCGCGCGTGAGCGCAGGTCACCGTCCTGGTCTCGTGAGCGACTACGGGCGGTCCTGGCGAACCGGTGCTCCACCCACGCCCCGCGTCAGACGATCGACGCGGTACTACCACGGTGACGTTACCAGACGCGGGCTCGCGGCGTTGCCCATTGCGCGGCGTCTACGTGTCCGGCGACATGTAGCGGCCGCGGTACACTCGTTCACCGTTCTCGCCTGCTCGCCAGGACAGACTTAGGCGTCCTCCGACCTTCCACAGGTCTGCCCAGCGGCGTAGATTTCGCTGTGTGGCGCGGCCGTCGAAGGCGCGGGCGAGCGAGTTGCTGTCGATGCAGAAGCCGCGGTCGCCGTCATCGGTCGTCACGGCCAGCCAGAGGGCCCATCTGTGGTCGCCTTCTGGTGTTCGACATGGAACGTTGTTGGGGTCGAGTCGCCAGGAGACATACGGCGTTGTCAGGATGACGCCTTCGTAGCCGACTCCGGCCTCCGGTTGTTTCCAGGGCTGGAGATCGTGGGGATCGAAGAAGAAGTCGGTCTGTGCTCCCATTTGGCTTATCTACCTGGATCGTCTGGCTGTAGCTTGAATATCGATCTATCCGACGAAGAACAGCCCCGCCGGCTCGGACAGCCGGCCTACGGCAACATCCCGAGTGGCGGATCCGTCCGGCGTGTCCGGTTCCACGTCGCCTCGGCCCGAGTGTAGATGTCGTAGGACTCGTAGGGAACCTAGTCGGAGGTGTGCGTCGCGAAAGTGTAGAGACGAAGAGGGCTCACTATTGCGCCACCTCCAATTTCGGCGAGCTATCGGCAGGTTCACTTCGTCCCGTTCTAGCCGGACGTGGGCGGCGGCAGATACGCCAACCACTTTGGCGACGATCACGCGGCGGACTGAACTGTCGTCGCGTTCAGAGTCCTCCGGTAAGTTTGGTCACCAGGTTGGTCACGAGCCGGTCGAAGAGCTCCAGTTCCGCCTGCGACGGTGGCTTCTGGAGGTAGCCCCCGAAGACCTCGACGGTGATGACGTTGTGCCCGACGTGGACACTGCAGTCCCGAATGACGACGATCGCGGGCTTCCCGTGGAACCGGCCGGTCAGCGAGTAGTTGCGCGTCCGAGCGGGGTAGGGGAGCGCGGGCACCGGCCCCGCGGTGACGACGCCGTCCAAGTGGCCACCGTCGTAGATTTCCTGCGGGGTGCGGTAGTGCCCGCACGCGCGCAGTTCGTCGTCCATCTCGGAGAACAGGTTTTCGACACCGGTGTAGGACGTGACCGACGCCGTCACATGCGCGCCGCCCACGGTGCCGTCCGCCGCGAATTTGTAGGCGCGCTCGACATCGGCTGTCCGGGGCATGGCTTTCTCGGTGGTGGTGAGCTTCTTGGTCGCGGCGTCGCAGGCCGGCGGCGTCACCGTCGGCGACGTTGAAGGCGCGTTGTCCTCGAGTTCCGCGTCGGGCGGGAGAACGGCCGACAGGTGGGCGAGCGCCGCCGTGGCGGCCGGTTCGTCCAGCGGGCGACCGTGGTCCTCCGACGTCGAGGGGACCACCGCCGTGACCGG
Source organism: Amycolatopsis sp. NPDC051371 (assembly GCF_040682155.1). Taxonomy (NCBI): domain Bacteria; kingdom Bacillati; phylum Actinomycetota; class Actinomycetes; order Pseudonocardiales; family Pseudonocardiaceae; genus Amycolatopsis; species Amycolatopsis sp. NPDC051371. The sequence continues at coordinate 7,325 of NZ_JBFBAG010000095.1, read as the reverse complement.
AGCCAATGGCGGTGTGCCCAGTGCCATGGCGGCCTGCTCGGCTTCGTAGTCGTGCTGGGCGACGGTCACCGCTGCGAGTCTCCCGTCGATCAAGGCCGCGGCGAGCAGGACGGTGGCGGCCCCGGCGCCGACGGCCCAGAGCGCCGTCCCGCGCCGCGGGTCCCTGCGGGCCCAGGCGGACACGAGAAGCGAGGTCAGTGGAAGCGTGACGATCAGCGCGACCAGCAGGAGCCAGCCGGGCACCTCCACGGACTGCTGGAAGATCGTCGACTCCTTGGCGTGCCCGGCGATCCGGACAGCCACGTACTGGATGGCGCCGGCGACGCTGGTGACGAGCAGCCCGCTCACCAGAGCCGCCGGTGCCCCCGCCAGGGTCGCGCCGCGACGCCGGTTCGCGAGCAGGACGGCTACAGCCGCGACCAGTCCGGCGAGTGCGCAGATCCACCACCGCTGGTAGACCAAGACGTACCGGACGCCGTTGTCCTGACCGTCCTGCACGCGCAGGACCCAGGACAGCGCAGCGGCGGCGCCCCCGGCCACCGCCGTCACCACGATCACCGCCACGACGACCGGCCGGGGCCGGCGCCACCGCTGCTGCAGAGTGACGAACGTGAGCCCGGCCAGAATCAGGACCGGGGCGTACTGCCACGCACGATCACTGCCGAGCGCCACGACGTGACCGCGGGCGATCGCCGGATCGGGGAACAGGAGATAGGTCGCCACCGACGACACGGTCCCGCTGACGGCTGCGGTCAGGGCGACCACGACGGTGAGGGAGGCACCGAACTTGCTCAGCCGCCGGCGCAGCACGCTGTCCTCGGGCTCGGCGAGGCGAGTCGCGATCGCGGAGGTCAGCACGCTGACCGCGAACGCGGCCAGCGTCAGGCCGGCGATCAGCAACGGCCGTTCGGGAGCGAAGAAATCGGTGATCGCCGCGCTCGCACCCGGGACTTGCAGACAGAATCCGGCAACCAGCCCGAATACCGCGCCTGACCGGGAGCCGACCCACCGGGGCTTGGGCAGTGCTGCGCGGCGGGTCCACGCGGGCAGCACGACCGACGTCCACAGCAGTGCCGCCACGGCCAGCGCCACGTCGGCGGACAGCCGCGGATCCGTGTCGACGAACCCGAGCAGGTCCGCGAGGACGGCGTGGACGCCGTGGTAGGTCAGCATCGCCACGATGCCCGTGGCGGCGGTGAACACGAAGCCGCCGTCCCACCGCTCGTCGCGCTCAGTCGGGGCGAGCCGGTCCGCCGCCGGCGGATGCGTGGCGAACACCCGGGCCGCCCGCGAAGCCGGGCGGCTTCCGGCGCGGAGGACGGCGGCCATGGCGTCGGGATTTCCCGTCGCGTGCGCCGCGTGCCGGTCGGCGGCCAGTTCACGTCGGCGCAGCAGCGCCGCACGGACCACGAGCAGCGAGACAGCGGTGACCATGGCGATGATCAGCGATCCGCCGTAGAAGTCCCACATCGCCGCGGGCAGGTTCAAAATCGGGATCAGCGCCAAAACCAGCGCCGGAAAGGCCAGCCAGCCGGCCCACCAGACCGCCGATGCCCACAGGACGTCCCGGGCGCGGACGTGGCCCAGTTCGTGCAGCGCGACGGTGTCGAACGCGGCCCGATCGGTATAGGCGTAGGCCAGCGGGACGACGACCCACGGCCGTCCGCCCGGAAGACCGGTGGTGAAGGCGTCCGTGACGGCCGTCGCGGGTGGCGCGAGCACCAGCCGGGGGCGCCGGCGTCCGCGCAAGTCCTGGCTGTTGCACAACGCCATGAAGCGCGCGGTCAGTAGGTCGAGGTGCGGTGGTACCTCGACGAGCCGGCGTGGTCGCAGCCGCCAGCGCGTACTTAGGCCGCCGAACACCATCAGCAGCCACGCCGCGACGGGAAGGACGGCGGCCCCGGCGAGGCTGGTGAACGCGAGCCGGCGGTTGTAGTCGTGCGTGCAAGTGGCGTAGATTGGACCTGCGGAAGCCGGCGGCCTCGCTTCCGACACCGAGATTCCGTTACTGGTCAGGCACGCCTGCGCGGCTGTGTAGTCGCCGACGTCCTGCGTGACGAACAAAGCCTCGGCGGCGCCCGCGCCCGTGGCGGCCAGCGCGAGCGTGACCAGTACGTAGACCCACCACAGGCGCGGCGGCGCAGACACGGTGCGCAGACGGCGCCCAGCCTCGGGCTCGTCGGAGGCCTGGAGGACGGAGGAGGTCACAAGCGGCCGCCGTCCGCCGCCCGACGCAGGACACCGTGCACCGCGTCGCTCAGCAGCGTCGCCTCGGCCTCATTCAGACCCAGCGTCTGGGCGTGAACGATGCACGCATCCCGGATCTCGTCGATCCGGTCGACGTCCAGGACGAGCTGTGCCGGTCTCGCCGTCCGGCGGCGGCGCCACCACCGGCGGCGTTGCAGGCCGGCGAACCCCGCCGCGCCCAGCACCTGCCCGGCCGTCCCGGTCAGCACCGTGAAGATGATGTTGCTGAGCAGAGGAAGGTCGGTTCCCAAGCCGATCTCGCCGCCGGACCAGGCCCCGGCGGGCTTGCGGGGCTCCTTCCCCGCTGTCCATTCGGCTGTCACCAGCGCGAAATAGGGCAACTGGTCGGGAGCCACCTCGGCGACGACTTCCCGAGCGAGGTCGGCGAGCTCGACCGTGATCCGGGCCGGTAATACCACCCCTTCGCGGCCGGCACCTTCCGGACGGGCTTTTTCTGTCATCCGTTCATCCGATCCACTCGACCACACGCCAGAAACAGCACGGGGCATCAGTCGCTACGTGTGCACCAGGAGTTACAGCGGTAGCCAAACCTCACCTGGTGATCGCACGTTCGGAAGACGCAGGGTCCTGCCTCGGGAGGCGGGAGCAGCGGGAGACTGGCCAGATGGCCATCACCGGAGTCCTACACTGGGAAGGCCTCGGCCAGGATCACTCTGGTGAAGCAACGACGGCCTCTGCAACGATCGCTGATCTGCGATGCTTGCGCCGAATCTGCCGGAGGTTGTAGCAGTTCGGGCAGCGCGACCGATACCTCCCTTGCTCAAAGGTCTCGGCGAGGGGTTCGGTGTGATTGAATCAGTGGAACTGGTGGTCGCGGCGTTGGCTGCCGGTGCGGCGGTAGGTGCGCGTGAGACGGCATCCACAGCGGTGGAGGACGCGTATTCCGGAGCGAAGACGCTGGCCCTGCGCGCGTTGCGCCGCGCGGAACCGGTGCAGAGCGCTGTGGTGGAGGCGGTCGAGCGTGATGCGATCACGCCGACCGACGACGAGCGGGGGATCTCGCAGCGACGCGAACTTGGGGCCGCGTTGGCAGCGGCAGACGCGGGAGCCGACGACGAGCTGGTGGCCGCGGCGCTCAAGGTTCTGGAGCTGGCCGATCCCGCCGGGAGCCAGGCCGGAAAGTACCGGGTTTTCCTGCACGGCAATAACGGCACGGTGGTGGGCGACCACAACACCCAAACCAACAACTTCAACTGACCGGGCTACCGATGCTGTCGAATCCACACGACGCAGAACCACCGGCTGGCCTTCCCCCACTGGGAGGTCAGGTGCCGCCAGCGCGCGTAGTCCACGACAGTCAGGGGGTACTGGCGGGAGAGTACGGCTATCAGGAGAACAAATTCTTCAATGTCGGGCGTTCTCGTGAGTTTGTTACGGTGGAGTTTTCTTCGGTTCCGGACCTGGTCGGCCGGGCGGACGCGCTCGCGGCCCTGATGGCCGCCTTTGCGGGCGACTCGTCGAAGCCGGTCGTCCGGGTGCTGACCGGTGAGCGTGGTGTGGGGAAGTCAGCGCTGGCCGCTGCCCATGGTCATCTTCATCAGCGCCGTTACGGGTCGATGTTGTGGGTCGAGGCCCGTGAGCCTGATCAGATCGCCGAGCAGTGCCGCAAGCTGCTGAACGTGTTGGCCCCAGGGGAGGGCGCCGTCGACAACCCTGTGGACGTGCTGCACGGTCACCTGGCGAATAAGGACAAGCGGTGGCTGCTGGTCCTGGACGACGTCCGGCACCCGAGTTTGGTCCGGCGGTTGATTCCGGCGGCCGGTCTGGGTGACGTGATCGTCACCAGCGCGGCTACTGGATGGCGGGACCATGTCGCGATCGACGTCGAACCGCTCGCCTTCGAAGCGGCTACCAGTCTTCTGCTGCCGCCGGCAGGAGCCTTGACCAGGCCAGCGGCTCAGGCTGTGGCTGCGTCTCTCGGGGGTTCGCCACGGGCGCTGATCCGGGCTCGCGAAGCTTTGGCCATCAACAAGGCCGTCGATTGGGCGGACTATCTGCGACTGCACTCGACGGGGCAGGCCGACAGTTACGCCACGGACTCCGACGAAGCGGCGCAGGTCACCGGGAGAGCTCATCGAGACTGCGTGGCCGCCGGGTCGCTGCAGGACGGCCAGCAGGAGCTGTTCGTGGTCGATGGTAACCGCCGCCTTGTGCGCCGGTGGAACGACCTGGACCGGCCGTTCGGCCCCGAGGCGCGGTCGGGCTGGTCGCACTGGTGGCTGATGGACGAGCCCGAGCCGGTGTACCGGGTCGCCTGTTCCAGCTTGAACGCCGGGCACCTCGAAGTCTTCGCTGTGACCGGCGATCAGGGCTTGATTCACCGCTGGTACGAGCGTGATCCCGGGCGATGGTCGCCGTGGCGGGTGCTGGCCACGCCGGGCAAGATTACCGGAATCGACGCAGGCTCTCCCCTGGACGGTTATCAGGATCTGTTCGTGGTGACCACCGACGGCCAGGTGTTCACCCGAGAATTTGGCCGCGACCGTGGGGTTTGGACTGGCTGGAAAGATGGTGACGCACCTGAGCCCGTTGTCGGACTGGCCTGGTCGGGGATGAACCGGTCCCGTGGTCACCGCGAGTTGTTCGCCGTCACCAAGAGCGGGCGTGTCTTGCACCGATGGAACCACATGGACACCACCGGAGACTGGAGTGACTGGGCCGACATGGACGCTCCAGGCCGCGTCCGTACCGCCACCGCTGGATCAGCTCGGCGAGCACAGCAGGACCTGGTCCTCGTCCTGGACGACGGCACCGTCTTCGCCCGGCGATACGGCCGCACTGGTAGGGGCTGGGACTCCGACTGGACACCGATGTCCGCTCGTGAACCCATCGTCACCATCACCAGCTCTTCTTTGACCGCCGGACATTTGGAACTGTTCGCCACCACCCACCACGGTGCCCTGCTGCACCGCTGGTATTGGGCAAGCACGGGGTGGACCGACTGGGAGCCGTTCGAATGGGCACCACAGGCACCATGACCTGGACGGTTTACCGGGCCGCACGGGCTCTTACGCACAGAAGTTCTGCCGCGGTCGAAACCATTGCATACCCCCAGGTTCCGGTGGAGATCTGACCAAGCAGCGTGACGCGGCGGACATCGATGGGTCCGGGCCGCGCGGGTGCGAGACTGGGCTGCAACTTGACGACGCGAAGGAGCTCGCTGTGGCCGCTGACGCCCTTGAAGGACCGTTGCCGGCGTCGAGCGGGGCGGGGCAGCCGGCCCTTGCGCTGCTGGACAAGGCCATCGGCTTGCAGACACCGCTGGTGCGCAAGAACATCGCCCGGGCCCGTCAGCGCAACCCGGAGGCGACCCCGGCGGAGGTCGTGCGCGCCCTGGAGCGGATGTACGTCGGCGCCCTGGCGGGCACAGGGGCCGCGGTCGGGGCCACCGCGGCCGCGCCCGCCGTCGGCACCGGGGTCGCGCTGGCACTGTCGGCGGGCGAAGCCTTCTCTTCGCTCGAACTGAGCACCCTGTTCGTGCTTTCGGTCGCCGAGGTCCACGGCGTTCAGTTGGACGAGATCGAACGGCGGCGGACCCTCGTCATGGGGATCCTGCTTGGCCAGTCAGGTTCCACGACCATTGTCGGCAAGGTCGCCGAGCGCACCGGTCAGCACTGGGCACGCCAGCTCGTCAGCAAGGTACCCATGACGACTCTGCGCCAGATCAACAGCGTCCTGGGCAGGAACTTCATCACCAAATACGGCACCAAGCAGGGCATCATCGTGCTCGGCCGGGTGGCTCCGTTCGGCATCGGCGCGGTGATCGGCGGTGGCGCCAACGCCACCGTCGCCGCCCTCGCAGTCCGAGCCGCCCGACGCGCGTTCGGGCCAGCGCCACAGTCATGGCCCGAGACAGATCTGGATCCCGCGCCTCCCACTACGGCTACTTGAGCGGAGTTTCGTACCGGGTGCCGGGTCGGCGGCGGATGTACTCGCGAATCCTGGTCACCGCGACCGGTACCCTGATACTGCGACTATCGCTGCGATGGCGGCGGCGATAATTGGCATTAGGTCTTTGATTTTCAACTCCTCGCTTGCGGAACGACCATATGTAAGTGAGTCAGGCTTGACGGTATGGAGTCGTGTTTGATTGTGATCGAGTTACATAATTCACTCTGATGGTCTATCGGCTTGTCCGATGTGCGATTGGTCTGAACGGGCTAGCGCCATCGCTCGCCGGGTCGGTTGAACTCGGCGCCCTTGGCGTGTGAGAAGGCTGACGTCGCAGCGGCAAGAGGGGCATCAGGCGGAGGCAGGAATGCCGCCCTGCCCTCGGCGCCCCCCGTGGCGTCACCGGGCACTTCCGGCAGTTGCAGCGCGACTTCACGCCGCCTCCGGCGATCGCACCAGCCTTACCGCCAGCGCCCATGCCGCAGCTCGCCGCGCAACGTGACTGTCCACACTGCGGCGGACCCGTCACCATCGTCGCGCTGCTCACCACCCCAGAAGCCGCCCGCCCGCACATGCCAGCCGCCGCACCCGACGGAGTGATCCCACTCCGCCGCTGACACCGGCTAAGCTGCTCCCGCCATCTGGGGAAGTTGATCTAGTACAGGTGGGGCGTTTCGATTAGCGCCGTCAGTGTCGATGGTGGCGCGGTGCTCGCGCAGCAGTTCACTGGTGGCGAGGTCTTTGCCGAGTTCGCGGCGGTAGATGGTCTCGTAGTACTCGGTGAACAGCCCTGCCCGGTCGGTGGGGGCTTTGCCCAGCTGCGACAGCAGCATGGTCATGATGGTCACCTGCAGCGGCGTACGCATCAGCCACCCAACTGTGCCGTCGTCGGCGGCGGTGTCGATGCGCTGGAGCAGGCGTTGGACGGCGGCCGGGTCGGCGCTGCAGCGAACGGTGATCAGCCGCTGGGCGTATCGGCGCGCGATCGGGCGCGACAGTTGCTGCACGTGAATGTGGCGGAAGTGCTGCGGCGCGAATTCTTCCTGGTAGCCCTGGGGGCGCGTGGTGGCCACTAGTGTGTCGCGTCTGAAATTCGTGGGTTAGGTGTCTATGCTGGGTGGATGTCTGATGCGGGTCGTTCTGCTGGCGAGTTTGTGTTGAGCGAT
>NZ_JBFBAG010000094.1:0-15242 GCF_040682155.1 Amycolatopsis sp. NPDC051371 | reverse complement strand
CAGCGACGAGCTGAAGCCCGGCACCAAGGTCTGGGTGCCGCGGGTGAAGAAGTACTTCGTCATGGAGGACGGCTGCGACGAGTGTTCCGACGACTGGAACAGCGCGGGCCCGAACGGCGGCCCCGGCCTGCGCCACATCGACCTCTGGCTCGGCGGCAAGGGCGGCAGCGCCTTCGACGCGATCGACTGCGAAGACGCCCTCACGCACTACAACGCCGACAACACGCCGGTGATGGAGCCGGTGGTCGTCGACCCGCCGTCGAACGAGGACTACGACGCCACGCCGATCTTCAACACCAGCACGGGTGCGTGCTGGGGCGGCGCGCAGCCGAACACCACGGTCGGCCAGTACAAGAACAACTCCACCGGCACCTGTCTCGAAGCGCCGAGCAGCGGGACCACGCTGAAAGTGGCCGCCTGCACCGGAAGTGACGCCCAGCGCTTCACCTTCCATGGCGCGTTCCTCGTCATCAACGACAAGTGCGCGGGCATCTCCGGCAGCTCGATCGTGCTGCAGACCTGCACCGGCGGCCCGGCCCAGCAGTGGTCGATCAACCCCGACGGCACCATCTCCGACATCCAGACGAGCAAGAAGTGCTTCCGTGCCTCGGGCACGACGCTCACCGCGGGCAGTTGCTCCGGCACCCAGGCCCGCTGGACGTTCACCGCGGCCGGCAGCAGTTCGGGGCTCAGCGTGACGCCGTCGGCGGTTTCGGTCGCGCCGGGCGCTTCGGCGACGGCCACCGTCACCGCCACGGACGCCGTCACGCTGTCCGCGAGCGGCGCTCCCGCGGGCGTCACCGTGTCGTTCTCCCCGGCGTCGGTGCCGGCCGGCGGAACCTCGGCCGTCACGGTCGCCGCCGCCGCGAACGCCGCCCCCGGCTCCGCGACGGTCACGATCACGGGAGGGACGAAGACCGCTTCGCTCGGCGTGACGATCACAGGGGGCGCCGAGTCCCTGCTCTCCCAGGGCAAGACCGCGACGGCGTCATCGACGGAGTCGTCGTCCTACCCGGCGAGCGCGGCCTTCGACGGCAACCTGACCAGCACGCGCTGGGCGTCGAAGGAAGGCTCGGCGAGCGAGTGGCTGCGCGTCGACCTCGGCGCCGCGAAGCAGGTGTCGCACGTCAAGCTGAGCTGGGAAGCCGCGTACGGGAAGGCGTACAGCATCCAGACGTCGGCCGACGGCACGAACTGGACGACGATCTACAGCACCACGACCGGCAACGGCGCCACCGACGACCTCACCGGCCTGGCCGGCAGCGGCCGCTACGTGCGGATGAACGGCGTCACGCGCGGGACGTCGTACGGCTACTCGCTGTACGAGATGCAGGTGTACGGCACGGCCTGAGTTGCCGGATCGGCAACGTGATTTGCCTCTTCGGTGACGTCTTCCGCATGCTGGGGACGTCACCGAGGAGGAGCCATGCCCCACGCACACGACCAGCCCATGGTCGTCGAGAACATGCTCAAGCAAGAGTTCTGGGAAGCGATGTACCAGCGCGACGAGCACCGGATCTGGAGCGGGAACGTCAACACGAACCTCAGCTCCGAGGTCGAGGGGCTGACGCCCGGACGTGCGCTCGACCTCGGGTGCGGCGAAGGCGGCGACGCGATCTGGCTCGCGAAGCAGGGCTGGACGGTCGACGGCGCCGACATCTCGACCGTCGCACTGGCCCGGGCCGAGGCGGCGGGCAAGGAAGCCGGCGTGGACGTCCGCTGGCTGCACCGGGACATCCTGAAGTGGCAGCCGGAGGAGCAGTACGACCTGATCTCGGCGCAGTACATGCACCTGCCGCCGGACCTGCGCCGCGACGTCTTCACGGCGGCCGCGGCGGCGATCCGGCCGGGCGGCTCGCTGCTGGTCGTCGGGCACTCGCCGAAGGCCATGCGGGAGTTCGACGGCCAGAAGCCGCCGGAGGAGCTGTACTTCGAGCCGGAAGAGATCACCACCTACCTCGGCGACGCGTGGCAGTGGCTGGTCGAGACGTGCGAGACGCGCGGCGAGGGGCACCACACCGACGCCGTCTACCGCGCGAAGCGGCTCGAAGCATGAGAAAGGCCCCCTGTCACGCGCCCTCGACGCGTGTGACAGGGGGCCTTCGCGCAACTATCAGGCGAGCTCGAGGCCGTAAGCCTGCAGCTCCAGGGTGAGCGGGTAGAAGTAGCTGGTCACGGTGTCGCCGCCGGACAGCGTGCCCAGGCCCTTCGAACCGTCGTACGCCGGGCCGCCCGAGTCACCGTGGTCGGTGTGCGCGGTGGTGCCGAACTCGTGGTTCAGGACGCCGACGTCGAAGTTGACCGACTCGTCGACCGAGGTGACCTCGCCGCTGCCGCCACCGGTGGTCGAGCCCTGCTTCTGCATCTGCTCGCCGACGGTCGGCTCCGCGGCGCTGGTGATCGCCTGGCCGGTGTTGATCTCGCCGGGGCCGGAGCCGTTCGGGCGGGTCAGTAGGCCGGAGTCGGCTCCCGGGCAGTCGCTCTCGACGACCTGTGCGCCGGAGACGTCGCCGCCGGCCCAGGTGCCGCCCAGGTTGGTGCAGTGGCCCGCGGTGAGCAGGAACGGCGAACCGCCACGCGTCACGTTGAAGCCGAGCGAGCAGCGGCCCTGGCTGTTCTGGATCGCGTCGCCGTCCTGGATGTGCAGCTCGAGCTTGCCGGTGCGGTGCTCGACGCGGACGCTGTCGCCGTACTTCGCGGCGGCCGCGCCGACCTTGTCGGCGGTCTCCTTGCTGGCCGCGTCGTAGACCTTCACGACGACCTGGTTGGTCTTGGTGTCGATGCCCCACGCGGTCTGCGGAACGTTCTTCACCGCGTCCAGCTGGTTCTTGACGCCGGTGAGCGCGGCGAAGGTGTGCTTGACCTTCTTCGCGGTCAGGCCGGCGGCCTGCACCTTCTGCACGGACGCGTCGTCGGTCACGGTGACGACGGCCTTGCCGTTCTCCAGGTAGATGCCACCGGACGTGGCACCCAGGGTGCTCGCCACCTGCGTGGCGTTGCTGACGGCGTTGGCCTGCATCTCGGAGAAGGCCAGTGGGGACGCAGTGGCCGCCGACGCGCACACGCCGGAAGTCAGCGCGGCGGCCGACAAGACGGCGAAGGTCTTGAGGGCGGTTTTCCGGGGAGTCATCAACTTCCTCCAGGTTGCCGGTTCGAAGCCTGCGCCGGTCACTTTCGTTGCCGGGCAACCAACGCACCACCGACGAAGGTTGGTTAATAACCAATAGAATCGGACATACCTCACGTTCTGGACCCGTACGGCTCAGCGACGTTGGTGCGTTCGGCGTAACAAAAGCCCGGTCGGGGGTGGGGCGAGATCGGCGGACCGGGCGGTTGAAACGTCTTGAATGAGTCATTCAGGACGCTGGACGCCCTGAATGACTCATTCAAGACGTTTCGGCGCTGCGCGGGGTGCGGTGCCCGGGGGCCTGCGGCGCTCGGTTGGCGAGGCGGGCGCGGGAGGGAACCGCGTATCCCAGGCGGTCCGGCCTGCGGCGCGGCAGGTGACAGGCGGCGCGGCGGGCGGCAAGGCGGGACAACCGGCGCGGCAGTTGACAGGCTGCGCGACGGGCGGCAAGGCGGGACAACCGGCGCGGCGGCAGCGCGGCGGGTCCGTGCGGCGGGGCAGGACGGCCGGCCAACGGCAGCGCGGCGGGCACGGACGGCGCAGCGGGATAGCCGGGCCAACGGCAATGCGGTGGGCATTGGCGGCGTGGCAGGACAGCCGACCGGCGCGCGGCGGGCACGGGTGGCCGCGCGGCAGGCGGCAGGCGGCGCAGCGGGCAGCCGGGTGGTGCTGAAAGGTCTTGAATGAGTCATTCAAGACCTCGGACGCCCTGAATGACTCATTCAAGACGTCCGAGCCACCCTCAGCCCTTCGGCCAGCGAACGTGGTCCTCGTACCCCGGGTTCTTCTTCAGATATCCGGCGATGAAGGGGCAAACCGGCACGATCGTCCTGCCCTTGGCGACGACGTCGTCCAGCGCGCCGGCCGCCAGCACCTTGCCCAAGCCCTGCCCCGCGAACGCGTCGTCGACCTCGGTGTGGGTGAACACGGTCAGTTCGCCGCGCACGTCGTACATCGCGAACCCCGCCAGCTTCTCGTCCGCCCAGACCTCGTAGCGGTCCTCGTCGGGGTTGTCGACCACTCGGGTCTCGGTCATCGGCTCTCCTCCGTCGCTGGGCCGGCCGGGGGAAGCGCCCGACCCGTTCGTGTGCAACCGCGCCTGCTCCCCTTGGCGGGCACCCGCGTCTTTGGTTGCCTCACGGGGTGCCTCAGCAGCCGTTCGTCCTCCCCGAGTTCTACATGCCCTACCCGGCGCGGGTGAACCCGCACCTCGAGCAGGCCCGCGCGCACAGCAAGGCGTGGGCGTACGGGATGGACATGGTCGACGTCCCGCAGCACGGCACGGTGATCTGGGACGAGCACGACCTCGACTCCCACGACTACGCGCTGCTCTGCGCCTACACCCACCCGGACGCCGGCGCGGACGAGCTCGACCTGATCACCGACTGGTACGTCTGGGTCTTCTACTTCGACGACCACTTCCTCGAGCTGTACAAGCGCACCGGCGACATCGACAGCGCGCGCACCTACCTCGACCGGCTCGACCTGTTCATGCCCGCCGAAGGCGAGATCACCGCGACGCCGGAGAACCCGGTCGAGCGCGGCCTGACCGACCTGTGGAACCGGACGATCCCGCACCGCTCGGCCGGCTGGCGGCGCCGGTTCGTCGAGAGCACGAAGGCGCTGCTGGAAGAGTCGTTGTGGGAACTGGCCAACATCAACGAAGGCCGGCTCGCCAACCCCATCGAGTACGTCGAGATGCGGCGGAAGGTCGGTGGCGCGCCGTGGTCGGCGAACCTCGTCGAGCACTCGGTGCACGCCGAGGTGCCGGACGAGATCGCCGCGTCGCGGCCGATGGAGGTCCTGCGCGACTGCTTCGCCGACAGCGTCCACCTGCGCAACGACCTCTTCTCCTACCAGCGGGAGGTGCAGGACGAAGGCGAGCTGTCCAACGGCGTGCTCGTGTTCGAGAAGTTCCTCGGCCTCACCACGCAGGAGGCGGCCGACGCCGTCAACGACCTCATCACCTCCCGGCTGCACCAGTTCGAGCACACCGCGCTCACCGAGGTGCCCGGGCTGTTCGACGAGCACGGCGTCGACCCGGCGGCCCGCGCGGCGACGTTCGCCTACGTCAAGGGGTTGCAGGACTGGCAGTCCGGCGGCCACGAGTGGCACCTGCGGTCCAGCCGGTACATGAACGAGGGGGCGCTCGCCGGCCGCGGCGGCCCGGAGCTGGGTGGCGCGAGCGGCCTCGGGACGTCCGCCGCGCGCATCTTCACCTCGGTGCTCGCGACGGCGCCGCAGCGGCTGCGGTCCTTTTCGAACACGCCGTTCCGGACGGTTTCGCCGCCGCGGCCGTCCCTCGAGATGCCGTTCCCGCTGCGGCTGAGCCCGCACCTGGACGCGTGCCGGGTGCGCAACGTCGACTGGGCGCGGCGGACGGGCCTGCTCGACGGCGTGGTGTGGGACGAGCGGCGGCTGCGTGCGGCCGACCTGCCGCTGTGCGCGGCGGGCATCCACCCGGACGCGACAGCCGATGCCCTCGACGTCACCAGCGACTGGCTGACCTGGGGAACGTACGCCGACGACTACTACCCGATGGTGTTCGGCGCGACGCGCGACCTGGCCGCGGCGAAGGCGTGCAACCTGCGCCTGTCGTCGGTCATGGACGGTGCGGCACCTTCGACACCGTTGGAAGCGGGCCTCGCCGACGTCTGGGTGCGGACGACGGCGGACATGCCCCCGGAGAACCGGCGCGCGGTGCGCCGGGCGGTCGACACGATGACGTCGAGCTGGCTGTGGGAGCTGGCGAACCAGGCCCAGAACCGCATCCCGGACCCGATCGACTACATCGAGATGCGGCGCCGGACGTTCGGCTCGGACCTCACGATGAGCCTGTCCCGGTTCTCGCACGGGCGCGCGGTGCCGGCGGCGCTGTACCGGACGCGGCCGGTGCAGGCGATCGAGCACTCGGCGACCGACTACGCGTGCTTCGTGAACGACGTCTACTCGTACCGCAAGGAGATCCAGTACGAGGGCGAGCTGCACAACGCGGTGCTGGTGGTGCGCAACTTCCTCGACTGTCCTGAGGAACGCGCGTTCGAGGTGGTGAACGACCTCATGGCGGCCCGTCTGGCGGAGTTCGGGCACGCGGCGACGATCGAGTTGCCGGCGCTGCTGCGCGACTACGACGTGGCGCCGGACGTGCGGGAGATGCTGCTGGGCTACGTCCAGGAGTTCCGCGACTGGATGGCGGGGATCGTGAACTGGCACGAGAACGTCGGGCGGTACACGGAGGCGGAGCTGAACTACCACCCGGCCGCGGCGAACGTCCTCGGCGGGCCGACGGGGATCGGGACGTCGTCGCTGCGGATCTCGTCCCTGCTGCCCGCCGGTCGCTGAGGGCGTCGTTCGCGCCACTCCGCCGGGCATTCGCCGGAGGAGGGGGCGATACTCGACAGCGTGAGCGGCTTCAGCCTGCGTTTCCTCGGCCATTCGACGGTCCGGCTCGAACTCGGTGGCCGGGTGGTCCTGACCGATCCCGTGCTCACCGCACGCGTCGGCGGGCTCAGCCGGGTCGTGCCGCCGCCACCGCGGGAAAGCTACGCGGACGTCGACCTCGTGCTGCTCTCGCACCTGCACGGCGACCACCTGCACATGCCCTCCCTCAGGCTGCTCGGCAAGCGCACCCGCATCGTCGTCCCGCGCGGGGCCGGGGCCTGGCTCGCCAAGAAGGGCTTCGAGAACGTCGAGGAGATCGCCCCGGGCGAAACCGTCACCGAGGGCGCGCTGGAAGTCACCGCCACGAAGGCCGTCCACTCCGGACACCGCTGGGGCCCGCGGCTCACCCACGGCCCCCAGAGCCCCGCGATCGGACACCTGATCGCCACCGGGGACGCGAAGATCTACAACGCCGGCGACACCGACCTCTTCGACGGGATGGCGGACTTCGGCCCGGTCGACGTCGCCCTGCTGCCCGTCTGGGGCTGGGGGCCGAACCTCGGGCCGGGTCACCTGGACCCGGCCCGCGCCGCGAAAGCCGCCGGACTCGTCCAGGCCCGCGCCGTCGTCCCGGTCCACTGGGGCACCCTCGCCGTCCCCGGCATCCGGCGCACCGCCCGGATGCGGCGGCTGCTCGCCGATCCGCCGCGGGTGTTCGCCGCCGAGATCGGCAAGCAGGAAATCGCCACTGAAGTCCTGTTCACCGAGCCCGGCGCCGACGTCGTGCTCCCCGCCCGTGAGGACCGCGCGTGAACTGGACCGACCCGGCGGCCATCGGGTACCCGGCCCTGTTCGGCGGCGTGCTGCTCGGCTCGATCATCCCGATCGTGCCGACCGGCGCGGTGGTCGGCGCCGCGGCCGCCGTCGCGACCACCACCGACCACCTGTCCTTGCCGCTGGTCATCGTCCTGGCCACGCTCGGCGCGTACGTCGGCGACGTCGTGACGTTCGGGATCCCGCGCCTCGGCAGCGAAGCCGCGTTCCGCTGGATCAGCCGCCGCCAGCCCGCCGAACGGCTGAAGAAGGCCCGCGACCAGTTCGCGCGCCGCGGCTGGCAGCTCGTCGTGATCGGCAGGCTCGTCCCGGCCGGCCGGATCCCGGTGCTCCTGGCCGCCGCCGCGCTGAGCTACCCATGGCGGCGGCTGCTGCCCGCCGCGCTCCTCGCGTGCGTGCTCTGGGCGGGCGCGTACAGCTTGCTCGGCATCCTCAGCGGGGGCATCTTCGACTCACCGATCATCGCGACCGTGCTGGCGACGGTGCTGGTCCTGCTGGTCACGGTGCTGATGAACCTGATCGCCCGGTGGCGGCGCAAGGCCAAGGAGAAGACGGGAGAGCGAGTGTGACGACGTCCGCGCCGAAGGGCCGGCTGCTGCGCCGCGGCCGGGCCGTCGCCCGCATCCTGCTGGTGTGGGCCGCGGTGACCGGCGCGCTGCGCCTGCTCGACGTCCTCCTGCCCGGCTTCCGGATGACGCACTGGTGGCAGCCGACGGTGTGCGCGCTGCTGCTCGGCCTGCTCGCCGGGGTCGGCTGGCCGCTGGTCATGCGCATCGCCTACCCGCTGGCGTTCTTCACCTTCGGCCTCTTCGGCTTCCTGCTGCTCGGCGCGGGCACGCTCGCCGTGTTCCGCACCGTGCCCGGCGTCGAGGTCGCCGACTTCCGCAGCGCGGTGCTCGTCACGCTCGGCATGGCCGCCGTCGGCGTGCTCATTTCGACGGCGCTGGCCATCGACGAGGACGAGATCTTCTTCCGCCGCGCCGCCCGGCGCCGCCGTCGCCACACGCCCGAGCCGGGCGTCGCCGAACAGCCGCCCGGCGTGGTCTTCCTGCAGATCGACGGCCTCGGCTTCGACACCGTCCGCCGCGCGATCCGCGACGGCGACATGCCGACGTTCGCCGCGTGGCTCGCCGAAGGCAGCCACACGCTGACGCCGTGGCACACCGACTGGAGCTCGCAGACCGGGGCGAGCGTCTGCGGCATCCTGCACGGCTCCAACCACGACATCCTCGGCTTCCGCTGGTACGAAAAGGACCGCGACCACGTGATGGCGTGCGCGCACCCGACCGACGCGGCCGAGATCGAACGGCGCCACTCCGACGGGCAGGGCCTGCTCTCCGGCGGCGGCGCGAGCCACGGGAACCTGTTCTCCGGCGACGCCGACCACGTCAGCCTCACCATGAGCTCGATCCCCGTGCTGGTGCCGAAGAACCTGCGCCACCGCCGTCGCGACCGGCTCGGCGCGGGCTACTACGCCTACTTCGCGAACCCGGTCAACGCGCTGCGCACGTTCGTCGTCGCGCTCGCCGACGTCTTCCGCGAAATCAACGCGTCGGTGCGCCAGCGCCGCGCGGGCGTCGTGCCGCGGGTCCCGCGCGGCGGCTGGTACCCCCTCGCGCGGCCGGGCACGACGGTGATCGCGCGCGACGTCGTCGTCTCGGCGATCCTCGGCGACATGCTGGCCGGGCGGCCGGTGGTGTACGCGGACTTCCTCGGCTACGACGAGGTCGCGCACCACTCCGGCATCGAGCGGTTCGACACGCTGTCGGTGCTGCGCTCGATCGACCAGCAGATCGCGCGGCTGCACCGGGCGAGCCGGCTGGCGCCGCGCCGCTACCACGTCGTCGCGTTGTCGGACCACGGCCAGACCCAGGGGCAGGCGTTCTCGGAACGGTTCGGCGAGACGATCGAGGCTTACGTCGGGCGGATGTGCGGCGGTTCGCCGACTGCGTCCGCGTCTTCGGGCAGGCGGCGGCAGGCCGAGAGCTGGCAGATCAACGCGGCGCTGGCGGAGGCGACGAAGAGCGGCGGCCTGATCGCGCGCCGGCTGCGCGCCCGGGTGGAGGACGCGGAGTGCGCCGACGACCGGCCGCGCACGACGTCCGGCTCCCCCGGCGCGGTGACCCGCGTGGCACCGGGTGTGGTGGCGGTCGTGTCCGGGCACGTCGCGATGGTGTCGTTCACCGAGCACGACGGCCGCGTCGAGCTGGAGACGATCGAGCGCGAGTTCCCCGACCTGCTGCCGTCGCTGGTCGACCACCCCGGCGTCGGGTTCCTGCTGGTGCGCAGCCGCGAGTTCGGCCCGGTGGTCCTGGGCCGCGACGGGCTGCACCGGCTGGTGACGGGGGTCGTCATCGGCGAAGACCCCCTGCTGCCGTACGGCCCGCACGCGGCGGACCTGGTCCGGCGGGTCGACACGTTCCCGCACTGCGCGGACGTGATGATCAACAGCCGCTACGACCCGGAATCGGACCAGTCCTCCCCGTTCGAGACGCACGTCGGCTCGCACGGCGGGCTCGGCGGGCCGCAGCAGCGCGGTTTCGTCGTGCACCCGCGGGAGCTGCCGCCGCTCGGCGAGGTCGTCGGGGCGGAGGCGCTGCACCGGGTGTTCCGCGGGTGGCTGACGGAGCTGGGGCACCCCTCGCCCGCCCCGGCGGAAACCCCTGTCGTTTCGGAGGTCGCTTCATGAGCTTGACGGTGTACGGCGCTTCCTGGTGTCCGGATGTCAAGCGCAGCCGCGCTTTGCTCGACCGGGAGGGCGTCGATTACTCCTATGTGGACGTCGAAGCCGACGCGGCGGCCGAGCGCCGGGTCCGCGAGCTGCAGGACGGCGCGCGCCGGATTCCCACGATCGTGTGGGACGACGGCACGTTCCTGGTCGAGCCGTCCGACGACGAGTTGAGCGCGCGGCTGTGAAGCTGCTGCGGGAACTGCCGCTCGGCACGCGGGTGGTCGTCCGCTACCGCATCGACGGCGGGTTCACCGACGCCCTCGGGAACCTCGTCGCCCGGGACGAAACCACCTGCACGGTGGACACCCGGCGCGGGCCGGTCGTGGTGGCGTTCGACGCCGTCTCCCTCGCCAAGCCCGTGCCCCCGCCGCCCGTGCGGAAATCGGGTGGCGGCCCGCCACCGGCCCTGTGACCATCGGGGGCGTGTTCGACGAACTGGTCGCCGAAGCCGAAGCGGTGTCCGTCGACGGCTGGGACTTCTCCTGGCTCGACGGACGCGCCACCGAGGCGCGCCCCTCGTGGGGTTATCAGCGGCTGCTGGGCGAAAAGCTCGAGAGCGTCCACGCCGCGCTCGACCTCGAAACCGGCGGGGGTGAGGTCCTCGACGGCTGCCCGTCACTCCCTCCGCTGATGGCCGCCACGGAGTCGTGGCCACCGAACGTCGCCAGGGCAAGCGCTCGCTTGCGGCCGCGCGGCGTTGTCGTCGTGGCCACCGAGGACATCCCCTTCGGCGACGACGTGTTCGACCTCGTCTCCAGCCGCCACCCGGTGACGACCGCGTGGGCGGAGATCGCCCGCGTCCTGCGGCCCGGGGGGAGCTACTTCTCCCAGCAGGTCGGGCCGGCGAGCGTGTTCGAGCTGGTCGAGTTCTTCCTGGGCCCGCAGCCGGACCACGTCCGCAACGGGCGGCACCCCGACCAAGCCGTCGACGAAGCGACGAAGGCGGGCCTGGACGTCATCGATCTGCGGTCGGAGTCCCTGCGCACCGAGTTCTGCGACATCGGCGCGGTGGTCTACTTCCTGCGCAAGGTGATCTGGATGGTCCCGGGGTTCACGGTCGAGCAGTACCGCGGCAAGCTGCGAGAGCTGCACGAAAAGATCGAGCGCGACGGCCCGTTCGCCGCCCACACGACCCGGTTCCTCATCGAGGCCCGGAAGCCTTGACGATCGCCGCCTCGACGCCGTCCAACAGCAGCTCCAAGCCCGCTTCGAACGACAGCCGGGCTTCGCGCTCCAAGTAAGGCTCGTCGGACGGCGAAGCTTCGACCGACGAGCCCAGCCGCGCCACCGTCGGGAAACGGGCCGTCAGGTCGGGGACCAGCTCTCTGAGCAACGCCGACCGGGCGTACCACCAGTCCTCTTCGGATAGTCCCGTTTCCCGCGCCGCCTGGCGGGATTCCGCCGCCGCCTGGACCGAGCCTCGGACGACGTTGAACAGCGCCGACACCACCCAGCGGACCCGCGACAGCGGCAACCCCGTGGATGCCAGCACCGAAAGCAGCGTCTCCTGCACGTGGAACTCCCCCGGCCCGAGCACCGGGCGCGCCGGCGAGACCTGCAGGAGCCACGGGTGGCGCAGGTGCAGGTCCCACAGCGCATCGGCCAGCGACAGCGCCGCCGAACGCCAGCCATCGGAAGGGGAAAAAGACGAAGGCAGCTCGCCCAGCGTCCGGTCGTACATGAGGTCGACCAGCTCGGTCTTGCCCGGCACGTACGTGTAGAGCGCCATCGCCGTGCGGCCGAGCCGTTCGCCGACCGAGCGCATCGACAGCGACGCCATGCCGTCGGCGTCGGCGATGTCGATCGCCGCCGCGACGATCGCTTCGACGGACAGGCCCGGCTTGGGCCCCGGGCCGGTGCGCGGCGCGACCACGCGCGGCCCCCACAGCAGCTCCATGGACCGGCGGGCGTCGCCCTGACCCGCGAAGACGACCACCTTGCCGACTCCTTACACCCTAAAGTAATGTACGATGGACAATCACTTTACAGCCTAAACTATCAAGAAGGACGGTATGACCTCACCCAGGCGGGCCGCCGACACCCACGACGTGATCGAGGTCCGGGGAGCCCGGGAGAACAACCTGACCGGCGTCGATCTCGACATCCCGAAGCGCCGGCTCACGGTGTTCACGGGCGTGTCCGGCTCCGGCAAGTCGTCCCTGGTCTTCGGCACCATCGCGGCCGAGTCCCAGCGGCTGATCAACGAGACCTACAGCGCCTTCCTCCAGTCGTTCATGCCGAACCTCTCGCGCCCGGACGTCGACCTGCTGGAGAATCTCAGCGCGGCCATCGTCGTCGACCAGGAGCGGATGGGCGCCAACTCGCGCTCCACGGTCGGCACCGCGACCGACGCCTACGCGATGTTGCGGATCGCCTTCTCGCGGCTCGGCGAACCGCACGTCGGCACGTCCGGCGCGTTCAGCTTCAACCTGCCCGAGGGCATGTGCCCGGCCTGCGAGGGCCTCGGCCGGGTGTCGGACCTCGACGTCCACGCCCTGCTCGACTTCGACCGGTCGCTGCACGACGGCGCGATCCTCGTGCCCGGCTTCACGCCGGACAACTGGTACGTGCAGACCTACCTCTCGTGCGGCTTCTTCGATCCGGACACGAAGATCCGCGACTTCACGCCCCAGCAGCTCGATGACCTGCTGCACAAAGGCCCGTGCAAGGTGAAGGTCGGCAAGACCAACATCACCTACGAAGGCCTCGCGGTGAAGGTCCGGCGGCTCTACCTGCAGAGGGACACGGAGTCGCTGCAGCCGCGCATGCGCGGGTTCATCGAGCAGGCCGCGACCTTCAAGACCTGCGACGCGTGCGGTGGCGCCCGGCTGAACCGGGCCGCACTATCGGCCAAGATCGACGGCAAGAACATCGCCGACTGCGCCGCCCTGCAGATCAGCGACCTCGCCGAGTTCGTCCGGAACCTCGACGCGCCGTCGATCCGGCCGCTGCTGGGCAACCTGCGCGACACGCTCGACTCGCTGGTCGAGATCGGCCTCGGCTACCTGTCCCTCGACCGCGAGTCCGCGACGCTCTCGGGCGGCGAGGCGCAGCGGGTGAAGATGGTGCGGCACCTGGGATCCAGCCTCACCGACGTCACGTACGTCTTCGACGAGCCGACCGTCGGGCTGCACCCGCACGACATCGAGCGGATGAACAACCTGCTCCTCTGCCTGCGGGACAAGGGGAACACGATCCTGGTCGTCGAGCACAAGCCGGAGACCATCCGGATCGCCGACCACGTCGTCGACCTCGGCCCCGGCGCGGGGACCGACGGCGGCCGGCTCTGCTACACCGGGAGCGTCGACGGCCTGCGCGCCTCCGGCACGCTCACCGGCCGCCACTTCGACCACCGCGTGACACTCCGGGAAGAGGTCCGCACCCCGTCCGGGCACATAGCCATCACCGGCGCGAAGCTGCACAACCTGCGTGACGTCAGCGTGGACGTCCCGCTCGGCGTCCTGACCGTGGTCACCGGTGTGGCGGGCTCCGGGAAGTCGTCGCTGATCCACGGCTCCCTGGCGAACCGCGACGACGTCGTCGTGGTCGACCAGTCGGCGATCCGCGGGTCCCGCCGGTCCAACCCGGCGACCTACACCGGGTTGCTCGACTCGATCCGCACGGCGTTCGCCAAGGCCAACGGCGTCAAGGCGAGCCTGTTCAGCGCCAACTCCGAGGGCGCCTGCCCGCACTGCAAGGGCCTCGGCGTCATCTATACCGACCTGGCGATGATGGCCGGCGTCGCGTCGGTCTGCGAAGAGTGCGAGGGCAAGCGGTTCACGCCCAAGGTGCTGATGTTCGAGCTGCGCGGCAAGAACATCAGCGAAGTGCTGGCGATGCCCGTAGCCGAGGCGCGCGAGTTCTTCCCGTCCGGCACCCCGCGGCGCGTGCTCGACCGGCTCGCCGACGTCGGCCTCGGCTACCTGACGCTCGGGCAACCGCTCACCACGCTCTCCGGCGGCGAGCGGCAGCGGCTCAAGCTGGCCATCCGGATGGCCGAGAAGGGCTCGACCTACATCCTCGACGAGCCGACGACCGGCCTGCACCTCGCCGACGTCGACCAGCTCCTGGCGCTGCTCGACCGGATCGTCGACGCGGGCAACACGGTGATCGTCATCGAGCACCACCAAGCCGTGATGGCCCACGCCGACTGGCTGATCGACCTCGGCCCCGGCGCCGGGCACGACGGCGGCCGCGTGGTGTTCGAAGGGACCCCGGCCGCACTCGTGGCGGACGCCTCCACGCTCACCGCCTGCCACCTGCGCGAATACCTGGGGAAGCCGTGAACCCGACCGGGCTGCTCGAGGTGACCGCGGTGCGGCGGCCGACCCCGCGCACCGTGCGCGTCACGTTCACCGGCGCCGGGTTGCGCGAGCTGGAACCGTGGCCCGACCAGCAGCTCAAGCTCCTGTTCCCGCCACCGGGCCGCCCGGTGCGGCTGCCTTCTTCCGCCGCCGACGACGTCATGCGCTGGTACCAGGCGTACCTGGCGATCCCCGAGGACGAGCGCCCGGTGATGCGCAGCTACACGGTGCGCGGCCGGGACGGCGCGACGATCGACGTCGACTTCGTGCTGCACTCCGACGTGGCGTCCGACGGGCCGGCCACGAGCTGGGCCCGGCGAGCGGCCCCCGGTGACGTCCTCGGCCGCTACGGCCCGGATCCGGCCTACCGCCGCCCACTGTCCACAGCGGACACGGTCCTGCTGGCCGGGGACGAGACCGCGCTGCCCGCCATCGCGACCCTGCTGTCCGAAGTGGACAACGCGGTCGCGTTCGTGGAGGTGGCCGACGCGGCCGAGGAGCAACCACTGCCGGTCCACTGGCTGCACCGGGACGGCGCACCGCACGGAACCAAGCTGCTCGAAGCCGTGCGCGACGCCCCGCTCGGTCCGGGCGCGGCCGCTTGGCTCGCGGGGGAAGCCGGGATGGTGCGGGCACTGCGCCGCCACCTCGTGGGCGAGCGGGGACTCGACAAGGGCGTCATCGAGTTCACCGGCTACTGGCGGCGCGCGCTGACCCAGGACGACGCGCCGACATCGGACGACCTCGCCGACGCGCGCGAGAAACTGGGCGGCTAGTGGCAGACTCGCCCGGGTGCGCACGGAAGAGGCCTTGGCCGCGGCGGGCATCGACCCGGCTTCGGTGGTGGCGAGCGAGGACATCGGCG
>NZ_JBFBAG010000093.1:0-15523 GCF_040682155.1 Amycolatopsis sp. NPDC051371 | reverse complement strand
CCCGCCGCCGCCCTCGCGCCCCCCCCCCGCGGGGGCTGCCGTGCCGCGCGGGCGCGTGGTTGCTGGCAAACTGGTATACAAACCCTGTTTCCCACTCACGACCGCTTTGGCGCGCCCGGACCCCCCGGTGAGGCGGGCTTAGGGGCCGTTAGGGGTGGGGATCCGCAGGTCGGCACGGCTAGCTTTTCGAAGGTCTCCAGGTGTGTCTTCCACGCCGGCACGGTGATCCTTCGAGTCCATACGGAGTGGCAGTCGTGAACGATTCCTTGGTCCATTCTCTGCTCGACGCCGCGGTGGCCGACGCGGCCGGGGCGTCGGCGGTCCGCGACCGCGCCGGTGCGTGGACCTACGCGGAGCTCGACGCGTGGAGCCACGCCGTCGCCGTGGTGCTCGCGCGCCGCGGGGTCGGGCACGCCGACCGCGTCGTCGTGCAGCTGCCCACCGATCGGGCGCTCGTCGCCCTCTTCTACGGCACTTCGCGCCGCGGGGCGGTATTCGTGCCGATCAACCCGGCGATGAAACGGTTCCACTTCGACTCCGTCGTGGCCAACGCCGAACCCGTCCTCGTGCTCACCCCCGAGGAGTTCGGTCCCTTTTGGACCGAAGTCGAAAATGCCTTGGGCGAAAAGACAGCAGCCGTCGAGGTGAGCGAAGACGACATCGCCGTCCTCGTCTACACCTCCGGCAGCACCGCCGCGCCGAAGGGCGTGATCGGCCCGCACCGCCAGGTCACCTTCGCCACCCGCGCGATCCAGGAAGTCCTCGGCTACCGCCGCGACGACGTCGTGTTCTGCCGGTTCCCGATGTCCTGGGACTACGGCCTCTACAAGGTGCTGATGTCGACGGTCGGCCGCAGCGAGATCGTCCTCGCCGACGCCGAGTCGGACCTGCGGCTGCTGCAGCGGATGCGTGAGGTCGGCGCCACCGTCGTGCCGATCGTCCCGTCGCTCGCCACCATGATCGCCACGCTCGCCGCGCGCGACACCGAGCCGGCCGCGCCGGTGCGGCTGTTCACCAACACCGGCGCCGCTCTGCCCGACGCCACCATCGCGCAGCTGCGCGAAGCGTTCCCCCAAGCCAAAGTCGTCCGCCAGTTCGGGCAGACCGAGTGCAAGCGGATCACGATCATGCCCCCGGACGAGGACACCGAGCGCCCCGGTTCGTCCGGGCTGCCGCTGCCGGGCACGTCCGTGCTGATCCTCGCCGCCGACGGGACCGAGCTGCCGGCCGGGGACATCGGCGAGATCGTCGCCGCCGGACCGCACGTGATGCCCGGCTACTGGCGGGCGCCGGAGATCTCCGCCCGCGCCTTCCGCCGCGACGAGACGACCGGCGAGCTGCGCCTGCACACCGGCGACTACGGCCGCCTCGACGCCGACGGCTACCTCTACTTCGAGGGCCGCCGCGACGACATGTTCAAGCGCAAGGGCATCCGGATGTCCACTTTGGAAATCGAGGCCGCGGCGATGGACATCCCCGGCGTCCGCGCGGCGGGCGCGATCCCGCCGAGCGACGCGCGGGACCTCGCCATCTGCGTCGAGACCGATCTGCCGCCGACGACGGTGCTGCGCGAGCTGGCCAAACGGCTGGAGCCGCAGAAGGTCCCGTCGCTGTGTCACGTCGTCGAGGAGTTCCCGCTCACGGCGCACGGCAAGAACGCCACGAAGGAACTCGCCCTGCTCGTGGAAGGCGCCCGCAAATGAGCCGCGACATCGCCGCCGAATACGGCACGCCCACCTACGTCTACGACCTCGACGTCGTCGCCGAGTCACGTGACCAGCTGTTCGGCCTGCTTCCCGAAGGCTTCCAGCTGTTCTACGCGCTGAAGTCCAACCCC
This sequence comes from Amycolatopsis sp. NPDC051371, assembly GCF_040682155.1. Lineage (NCBI taxonomy): Bacteria > Bacillati > Actinomycetota > Actinomycetes > Pseudonocardiales > Pseudonocardiaceae > Amycolatopsis > Amycolatopsis sp. NPDC051371. Next base: position 13,686 of record NZ_JBFBAG010000093.1, on the reverse strand, counting down.
CACCCCGAAATCGCCCGCGAGCTGCGCCGCGGCGGTTGCCGCGCGGAGATCAGCTCCACGGGCGAGCTGGCCAACGCGCTGCAGGCGGGGTTCGACCCGGCCGGGATCCTCTACACCGGACCCGGCAAGACGGACGCCGAGCTGGAGCACGCGATCGCGTCCGGCGTCCGGCTGTTCTCCGTCGAGTCGCCGACCGACCTGCAGCACGTCGGGGCCGCCGCGGAGAAGCACGGCGTCACCGCGTCCGCGCTGCTGCGCGTGAACACCACCGCGAGCAGCGGCGGCACCGGCATCCGGATGATGGGCCGCCCGTCGCAGTTCGGCATCGACGCCGAGACGTTGCCCGAGATCATGCCCGCCCTGAAGGCGGTGCCCGGTGCGCGCGTCGTCGGCGCGCACTTCTTCACCATGAGCAACGCCCAGGACGAGGACGCCCTGCTCGGCGAGTACGAGTTCGTGCTCACCTCGGCCGCGCGGCTGCGCGACGAGGTCGGGCTGCCCCTGGAAGTCCTGGACATCGGCGGCGGGTTCTCCTCGCCGTACGCGGTGCCCGGCCCGCGCACCGATTACCCGAAGCTGCGCGCGGGCCTCGAGACGTTGCTCGACCTGCACCTGCCCGAGTGGCGCGACGGCGGGATCGAGCTGGCTTGCGAGTCGGGCCGCTACCTGTCCGGCAGCTGCGGTTCGCTGCTGGCCGGCGTGGTGAACGTCAAGGACAGCCGCGGCAGCCGGTTCGTCGTCCTCGACGCCGGGATCAATGTCGTCGGCGGGCTGTCCGGGATCGGGCGGCTGCTGCCCGCGGCCGTCGGGATCGAGGAAGCCGGCGACGAGACAGGCAGCCTCGTCGGTCCACTGTGTACTCCCGGTGACTCGCTCGCCAAGGCGGCGAAGCTGCCCGAGCTGGCTCCCGGCGACGTCGTCACCGTGCCCAACGTCGGCGCCTACGGCGTCACCGCGAGCCTGATCAGCTTCCTCGGCCGCCCCGCACCGACGGAAGTCGTCGTGCGCGGCGACGACGTCGTCTCGGTGTCCCGGTTGGACTACCAGCGCGTCTACGAGGTTTCGCCATGACGGAAGAACTGCGCGCGTACGGCGCCGGGGTCGTCACCGAGCCGTCCAGACGGACGGTGATCGTCAGCAGCATGGCCTCGGACTCGCACACCTGGAACCTGGTCTACCTGGAGCTGCTCGTCAGCGAACTCGGCTTCGACGTGGTGAACCTCGGCGCGTGCGTGCCCGACGAGCTGCTGGAGTCGGAGTGCCTGAGCCGCCGCCCGTCGATGCTCGTGCTGAGCAGCGTCAACGGCCACGGCCACCAGGACGGCCTCCGCGTGATCCAGCGAGTGCGCGCCTTCCCCGAACTGCGCGCGATGCCGGTGGTGATCGGCGGCAAGCTCGGCGTCGGCGGGCCGCTGACCGCGGAGGAGACCGCGCAGCTGCTGCTCGCCGGGTTCGACGCGGTCTTCGACGACCAGCAGGGTGCGGCCTCGTTCCGGCGGTTCGCCGCGACGCTCTCGGCCGGTGCGACTCAGGTGGAGGCGTGAGCACCGCCGACGTACTTCCTCCCGCGGAGGCGGCATGAGCTTCGAAGAGTTCGTCGCGCGCTGCCATGCTGCGGGCGAGCTGGTTGTGCAGCCCCGCATGGGTTTCGCCGACCCCGCCGTCATGCGCGCCGGGCTGGCCGCGACCAAAGCAGCGGCCGCGGCGACCGTTGGCACGGTCACGCTCGACAGCTACACCCGCGTCTGCGACACCGCTTCCGTGGCGCACGCGCTGCGCAACGGGATCGCCCTCAACGGCTACCCGATCGTCAACCACCCGCCCGAAGTCACCCGCGGGATGCTCGACGGCCTCGAAGGCCCGGACTTCCCGGTGCAGGTGCGCCACGGTTCGGCGCGGCCCGCGGACATCTTCCGCGCCATGATCGCCGCCGGCCTGCACGCCACCGAGGGCGGCCCGGTGTCCTACTGCCTGCCCTACAGCCGGACGCCGCTCGACGAGTCCGTGCGCAACTGGGCGCACTGCTGCGACCTGCTGCTGGACGCCGAGCACCCGGCCGGCCGGCCGCACCTGGAGACGTTCGGCGGCTGCATGATGGGCCAGCTGTGCCCGCCGAGCGAGCTGGTGGCGCTGTCCGTGCTGGAGGCGTTGTTCTTCTACCGCAGGGGCGTGCGCAGCATTTCGGTGAGCTACGCGCAGCAGACGAACATGACGCAGGACCAGGAGGCGGTCTCCGCGCTGCGCCGGCTGTGCGCCGCGTTGCTGCCCGAGGCCACCTGGCACGTCGTGATCTACGCCTACATGGGCCTGTTCCCGCGGACGTCGGAGGGCGCGCGGGGCCTGCTCGGGACGGCGGCCGAGCTGGCCGTGAGCACCGGGTCGGAGCGGCTGATCGTCAAGACCACCGCCGAGGCGCACCGGATCCCGACCGTGGCGGAGAACGTCGCGGCCCTGGAACACGCCGGTGCTTCGGCGCGGTCGGTCACCGGGAAGGCCGTGGTGGACGACGACAACCAGGTCTACCGCGAGGCGTATGCGCTGGTCGACGCCGTGCTGAACAGCCACGCCGACCTCGGCCGCGCGATCGTGGTCGCGTTCAAGCGCGGCCTGCTCGACGTCCCGTACTGCCTGCACCCGGACAACGCCGGGCAGGCGCGCAGCTACCTCGACCCGGCGGGCCGGCTCGGCTGGGCGGAGCTCGGGTCGCTGCCGCTGCACCGCGTGGTGGAGAGCCGCCACGCGGACCGGATCACCTCGTCGACGCTGATGTCGGCGCTTTCCCACGTCCAGAACGCCTACGACGCCGAGGCGCTGGAACAACCGATGAGAGCGATTGGGGGCGAGTCGTGACGAGTTCACGCCGGACAGTCCGTGCGTATCCGTTCGACATGCACGAGATCTCCGTTTCCGAGCAGTACCACGTCCTGCAGCGCGAAGAGCCGATGAGCCGGGTGCAGATGCCCTTCGGCGAACCGGCCTGGCTGGCGACGAAGTACGCCGACGTCAAGCTGGTGACGACCGACCCGCGGTTCAGCCGGGAGCTCGCGCAGGGCCTCGACCAGCCGCGGATGCGCCGCCAGCAGATGGGCGACGGCATCATGGGGATGGACCCGCCGGACCACTCCCGGCTGCGCCGCCTGGTGGGCAAGGCGTTCACCGCGCGCCGGCTCGAGCAGATGCGCGAGGGCGTGCAGGAGCTGGTGAACCGCCTGCTCGACGACATGCAGGCCCAGGGCGACAGCGCGGACCTCGTCGAAGAGCTGGCCCGGCCGCTGCCGGTCACGGTGATCTGCGACCTGCTCGGCGTGCCGCAGGAGGACCACAAGATCTTCCGCGAGTGGACCCAGGCGCTGGTCAGCGACGCGACGGCGAAGGGCGACGTGCTCGACGTCTACGGCGACCAGCTCGACAACTACGTCGCGGGGCTGGTGGCCCAGCGCCGCGAGGAGCCGACCGACGACCTGCTCGGCGCCTTGGTATACGCCCGCGACGCCGGCGACAAGCTGACCGAGAACGAGCTGATCTCGATCGCCGGCGCGGGCTTGCTGACCGGTGGCGTCGAGACGGTGTCGACGGCGCTGCCCAGCTTCATCTTCACGTTGCTGACGCAGCCCGAGCTGCTGGAACAGCTGCGGGCGGACCCGGACCTGATGCCGACGGCGATCGAAGAGCTGCTGCGGTACGTGCCGATCAACACCGCGGCGATGTTCGCCCGCTACGCCACCGAGGACATCCGCTTCGGCGACGTCGTCGTGCGCGCGGGCGACCCGGTGCTGCCGGCGCTGCACGCGGCCAACCGCGACCCGGAGGTGTTCGCCGACCCGGACCGCATCGACCTGACCCGCAAGCCGAACCCGCACGTGGCGTTCGGGCACGGCCCGCACCACTGCATCGGTGCGCAGCTGGCCCGGCTGGAGCTGCAGGAAGCGATGAAGGCGATTCTCGCGCGGTTCCCGGACTTGAGGCTGGCGGACGGGCGCGAGGGCGTGAAGTGGGAGTACGGCGTGATCGTGCGCGGGCCTTCGCTGTTGCGCATCGCCTGGTGACTTCCCGCCCCTAGAACGCTTTTCAGGGGATCCGGCCGCGCTGCGCGCCGACCTACGATCGAAAAAGACGACCATGAGTGCTGGCTTGCTACAGCGGTGGAGTGCGGAATGCGTGAGTTTGAGACCGAATCGAATCGGGCGTCCGGGTTCGCGGAGCGGCTGACCGAACTGCCCTCCGGTGACCGCGCGGCATTCCTGGCCGACGTCGTCCACGACGCCACGCGGGCCGCGCTCCTGGCGGCCCGCCCGGACGTCCCGGCGGTCCTCGACCCGGAAAAGGCGTTCTCCGACCACGGGTTCGACTCGCTGGCCGCGGTGGAGCTGCACGCGCGGCTCACCGAGGCCACCGGGCTGGAGCTGCCGGTCACCCTGGCCTTCGACCACCCGACGCCGGTCGCCGTCGCGCGCTTCCTGCACGCGGCGGTGTTCGGCGCCGAGGTCGTCCACAGTGGACTCCCGGCCACGAGCGACAAGGACGAGCCCGTCGCGATCGTCGGCATCGGCTGCCGCTACCCGGGCGGGGCCGCCTCGCCCGAGGAGCTGTGGCGGCTCGTCGCCGAAGAAGTCCACACCATCACCGGGTTCCCGACCGACCGCGGCTGGGACCTCGACGGCCTCTACGACCCGGACCCGGACCGCCCGGGCAGCAGCTACGTCACCTCCGGCGGCTTCCTGTCCGACGCCGGCGAGTTCGACGCGGGCTTCTTCGGCATCGCCCCGCGCGAGGCGTCCGCGATGGACCCGCAGCAGCGGCTCGTCCTCGAGACGGCTTGGGAAGCCCTGGAACGCGCCAAGATCGACCCGACGACGCTGCGCGGGACGCCCGCCGGCGTTTTCATCGGCGCCGAGGCTCAGGAGTACGGCCCGCGCCTGCACGAGGCCCCCGACGGTCTCGACGGCTACCTGCTCACCGGCAACGCGCCCAGCGTCGTCTCCGGCCGCGTCGCCTACGCGCTCGGCCTCGAAGGCCCGACGCTGACCGTGGACACCGCGTGCTCCGGCTCGCTCGTCGCGCTGCACCTCGCCGTGCAATCCCTGCGCCGCGGCGAAACCCCCCTTGCCCTCGCCGGCGGCGTCGCCGTCATGGGCGGACCCGGCACGTTCACCGCCTTCAGCCGCCAGCGCGGCCTCGCCGAAGACGGCCGCTGCAAGGCCTTCGCCGCGGCCGCCGACGGCACCGGGTTCGCCGAAGGCGTCGGTGTCCTGGTCCTGGAACGGCTGTCCGACGCCGTCGCGAACGGGCACACCGTGCTCGCGATCGTCCGCGGCACCGCCATCAACTCCGACGGCGCCTCCAACGGCCTCACCGCCCCCAACGGCCCGTCGCAGCAGCGCGTGATCCACCGCGCGCTCGCCGACGCCCGGCTCGAAGCGTCCGAAGTGGACGCCGTCGAGGCACACGGCACCGGCACGCGGCTCGGCGACCCGATCGAGGCGCAAGCGCTGCTCGCCACCTACGGGCAAAGCCGCGAGACGCCGCTGCTGCTCGGCTCGATCAAGTCCAACATCGGCCACACCCAGGCCGCGGCCGGTGTCGCCGGCGTGATCAAGATGGTCGAGGCGATCCGCCGCGGCCGGCTGCCGAAGACCCTGCACGTCGACGCGCCGACCCCGCACGTCGACTGGACCGCCGGCGAGGTCGAGCTGCTGACCGAGGCCCGCGAGTGGCCCGCGGTCGAGCGTCCGCGCCGTGCGGGTGTCTCGTCGTTCGGCGTCAGCGGCACCAACGCGCACGTCATCATCGAGCAGGCTCCCGAGACCGCCGACGACACCGCCGACACCCAGTCGCTGCCGGTCGTGCCGCTCGTCGTCTCGGCCCGCAGTGAGGAAGCCCTGCGGGCGCAGGCGGGGAAGCTCGTGTCCACAGTGGAGGCTGCGGACCTCACCGAGGTCGGCTTCTCCCTCGCCGGGACGCGGGCCGCGCACGACCACCGTGCCGTGGTCGTCGCCGAGAGCACCGAGGACGCCGTCCGCGGCCTGCGCGCGCTCGCCGCGGGAGAGCAGGACGCGGCCGTCGTCACCGGCGAACGCACGCCGGGCAAGCTCGCGATGCTGTTCACCGGCCAGGGCTCGCAGCGGCTCGCCATGGGCAAGGAGCTGTACCTGGCCCACCCGGTCTTCGCCGAGGTCTTCGACGAGGCCATCGACCACCTCGACGTGCAGATGGACCGCCCGCTGCGCGACGTCCTCTTCGGCGACGACGCCGAGGAGCTGAACGGCACCCAGTACGCGCAGTGCACGCTGTTCGCGATCGAGGTCGCGCTGGCGCGGCTGCTCGAGTCGTGGGGCGTGAAGCCAGCCGTCCTGCTCGGCCACTCGATCGGCGAGTTGGCCGCCGCGCACATCGCCGGCGTCTGGTCGCTGGAGGACGCCTGCCTGGTCGTCGCCGCGCGCGGCCGTCTCATGCAGGCGCTGCCCGAGGGTGGTTCGATGGTCGCGATCGCCGCGACCGAGGACGAGGTCGGTCCGCTGCTCACCGACGGCGTCAGCATCGCCGCGATCAACGGCCCCACGTCGGTCGTGGTCTCCGGCGAGCGCGGCGAGGTCGAGGCCGTCGCCGAGGTGTTCCGGCTGCAGGGCCGCAAGACCAGCGAGCTGCGCGTCTCGCACGCGTTCCACTCGCCGCTGATGGAGCCGATGCTCGCCGAGTTCCGGGAGGTCCTGGAGGTCGTCGACTTCGCGGCGCCGTCGATCCCGATCGTTTCGAACGTCACCGGTCGCCTGGCCACCGCCGAGGAGCTGTGCTCGCCCGGCTACTGGCTCTACCACGTGCGGCGGGCGGTCCGGTTCGCCGACGGCGTCGCCGCGCTCGCCGCGGCCGGCGTCACCACCGCGATCGAGGTCGGCCCGGACGCCGTCCTCTCGGCCATGGCCTTCGCCGGCCCGCACGGCCGCGACATCGCCTTCGCCGCCGCCCAGCGCCGCGGCCACGCCGAGGTCCCGGCGCTCGCCGGCGCGCTCGGCCGGCTGCACACCCGGGGCGTCCCGGTCGACTGGACCGCGTTCTTCGGCCCGGCCAACGCCGTCGACCTGCCGACGTACGCCTTCCAGCGCAAGCACTTCTGGCTCACCGCGCCGGGCCGCGGCGACGCGGCCGGCTTCGGTCAGCTCGCTTCCGGCCACCCGCTGCTGGCCGCCGAGATCGGCCTGGCCGACCACGACGGCCTGGTCCTGACCGGCCGGATCGGCCTGCGGTCCCACCCGTGGCTCGCCGATCACACCATCGCCGGCACGGCCCTGCTGCCCGGCACCGCGTTCGTCGAGATGGCCCTGCACGCCGCCGAGCGCGCGGGCTGCGACGTCGTCGACGAGCTGACCCTGCAGGCACCGCTTGCCGTCCCGGACGGCCGCGGCGTCGAGGTGCAAGCCGTGGTCGGCCCGGTCGAGGACGGCCGCCGCACCATCGAGTTCTACTCGCGCACCGAGCAGGACGTCGCCTGGACCCGCCACGCCGTCGGTGTGCTGGCCGAGGCGCCGGCCGCCGAGCCCGTGCCGATGACCGAGTGGCCGCCGTCCGGCGCCGAGGTCGTCGCCACCAGCGAGCTGTACGAAGAGCTGGCGGCGCAGGGCTACGGCTACGGCCCGCTGTTCCGCGGCCTGCGCACCGCGTGGAAGCGCGATGACGTCGTCTTCGCCGACGTCGCCCTGCCCAGCCGCGACGACTCGTTCGGCATCCACCCCGCGCTGCTCGACGCCGTCCTGCACGCCACCGACTTCGCCCCGGGCGAGGCCCGGGAAGCCGACGAGATCCGCCTCCCGTTCGCGTGGACCGGCGTGCGGCTGCACGCCTCCGGCGCGGCCGAGGTGCGGGTGCGGATCACGTCGCCCGCCACCGGCGGTGTCTCGCTGGAAGTCACCGACCCGGCGGGGACGCCGGTGCTGTCGGTGGAGTCGTTCCGCTCCCGCCCGGTCAGCGGCGCCGACCTGGGCCCGCGGACCCAGGACCTGCTGCACACCGTCGAGTGGACGCCGGTCGCGACCGCCGAAGGGGACTTCGCGGTCACCGAAGTCACCACAGTCACTGACCTGGCCAAGCTGACCGAGGTGCCGGACACGATCGTCGTGCCGGTCGCGGCGAAGGGCCGGAGCATCCCGGCGGCGGCCAAGCAGGCCGCCCACCGCGTGCTCGCCGTCCTCCAGGAGTTCGTCGCCGACGAGCGTTTCGCCTCGGCCAAGCTCGTGATCCGGACTCCCGGCTCGCTCGCCGGCTCCGTCGTGCGCGGGCTGGTGCGCTCGGCGCAGGCCGAGCACCCGGGCCGGATCGTCCTGATCGAGGGCGAGACCACCCCGAAGACCCTGGTCACCGCGCTCGCGTCCGGCGAGCCGGAGCTGCGGATCGACGGCGACCAGGTCCGGGCCCCGCGGCTCGTCCGCCTGCACACCGACGCGCCGGCCTGGCAGCCCGACGGCACCGTGCTGATCACCGGCGGCACCGGTGGCCTCGGCGCGCAGGTCGCGCGGCACCTCGTCACCACGCACGGCGCCCGGCACCTGGTGCTGCTCAGCCGTCGCGGAAGCGACGCCCCGGGCGCGGCCGAACTGGTCGCCGAGCTGGCGGAAAACGCAACGGTGCAGGTCATCGCCTGTGACGTCACGAAGAAGCGGTCGCTGTCGGCCGCGCTGAAGAAGATCGAGCAGCCGCTGACGGCCGTCGTCCACACCGCCGGTGTGCTCGACGACGCGATGATCGGCTCGCTCACCGACGATCGCCTCGACACCGTCCTCGGCCCCAAGGTCGACGCCGCGTGGGCGCTGCACGAGCTGACTTCGGACCTGGCCGCGTTCGTCCTGTTCTCGTCCTCGGCCGGCCTGGTCGACGGCGCGGGCCAGGCCAACTACGCCGCGGGCAACACCTTCCTCGACGCGCTCGCCGAGCACCGGCGTGAGCAGGGCCTCCCCGCGACGTCGCTCGCCTGGGGTCTCTGGACCGACGACGGCGCCGCGCTCGGCATGAGCGCCGGACTGTCCGAAAAGGACCTGGGCCGGATCGGCCGGCTGGGCCTCGCCCCGCTGACCGCGTCCGAAAGCCTGGCCGCGCTGGACGTCGCGATCGCCTCGGGGACCGCCACCGTCGTGCCGACCCGCGTCGACCGCGCCGCGCTGAGCGCCCGCGAGGACGTCCCGGCCCTGCTGCGTGGCCTGGCTCCGGCCGGACGCCGTCGCGTCGCTGCCGCGGCCGCCGGGGAGCTGACGCCGGAGCGGCAGTTCGCCGAGCGGTTCGTCTCGCTGTCCGAGGCCGACCGCGACCGCGCGGTGCTCGACCTGGTGCGTACCCACGTCGCGGCCGTGCTCGGCCACGACGGCCCGTCGGCGATCAGCTCGTCCCGCCCGTTCGGCGAGATCGGCTTCGACTCCCTCGCCGCGGTGGAGCTGCGCAACGTGCTCGACTCCGTCACCGGCCTGCGGCTGCCCGCGACGCTGGTGTTCGACCACCCGACCCCGCGGGCGCTGGCCGAGTACCTCGTCACGCGCATCGCCGGCCTGGCGCCCACGACCCCGGTCGCGCCGGTGACCACGGCCGACCCGGAGGAGCCGATCGCCATCGTCGGCATCGCCTGTCGCTACCCCGGTGGCGTCGCGACGCCGGAGGACCTGTGGCGGCTCGTCGCGGGCGGCGAAGAGGCGCTCACGCCGTTCCCGGCCGACCGCGGCTGGAACGTCGACGCGCTCTACGACCCCGAGCCCGGCAAGCCCGGCCACAGCTACGTCAAGCACGGCGCGTTCCTGCACGACGCCGCCGAGTTCGACGCCGACTTCTTCGAGATCAGCCCGCGCGAGGCGGCCGCGATGGACCCGCAGCAGCGGCTGCTGCTGGAAGTGTCCTGGGAAGCGTTCGAGCGGGCCGGCATCGACCCGGTTTCGTTGCGCGGCAGCGCGACCGGTGTGTTCGCCGGCGTCATGTACCACGACTGGGGCACCCGCCTCGGCACGGTTTCCGACGACATCGCGGGCTACCTCGGCAACGGCAGCCTCGCCAGCGTCGTCTCCGGCCGCGTGTCCTACGCGCTCGGCCTGGAAGGGCCGACGGTCACGGTCGACACGGCCTGTTCGTCCTCGCTGGTCGCCCTGCACTGGGCGGCCCAGGCGCTGCGCCGCGGCGAATGCTCGCTCGCCCTCGCCGGTGGCGTCACCGTGATGTCCACTCCGGACACGTTCGTCGACTTCAGCCGCCAGCGCGGCCTCTCCGCCGACGGCCGCTGCCGCTCGTTCGCCGACGCGGCCGACGGCACCGGCTGGGGCGAGGGCGCGGGCATGCTGCTCGTCGAGCGGCTCTCGGACGCCAAGCGCAACGGCCACCCGGTGCTCGCGCTGCTCAAGGGCTCCGCGGTCAACCACGACGGCGCGTCCAACGGCCTCACCGCCCCGAACGGTCCCTCGCAGCAGCGCGTGATCGCGAAGGCACTGGTCGACGCCGGCTTGAAGCCGTCCGAAGTGGACGCCGTCGAAGGCCACGGCACCGGCACCACGCTGGGCGACCCGATCGAGGCGCAGGCCCTGCTCGCCACCTACGGCCAGGACCGCGCCGAGGACCAGCCCCTGTGGCTCGGCTCGATCAAGTCCAACATCGGCCACACCCAGGCCGCGGCCGGTGTCGCCGGCATCATCAAGATGGTCATGGCGCTGCGCAACGAGCAGCTGCCGCAGACCCTGCACGTCGACCGTCCGTCCACTGTGGTCGATTGGGACACCGGCGCGGTCCGGCTGCTCACCGAGTCGCGTGACTGGTCGCCCAACGGCCACCCGCGCCGGGCCGCCGTCTCGTCGTTCGGCATCAGCGGCACCAACGCCCACGTGATCATCGAGCAGGCACCCGACGACGCGATCGTCGAGCAGCCGGCCGAGCCGCAGCCTGACGCCGTCGTCCCCGTCGCGCTCTCCGGTCGCACCCCGGCCGCGGTGCGGGGCCAGGCTGCCCGGCTGCGGGAGTACGTCGCCGACCACGAAGGCGTCACCGTCGCCGAGCTGGCGCGCTCGCTCAACTCGACCCGGGCGGCGCTGGAGCACCGCGCGGTGGTCGTCGCCGGGACCCCGGCCGAGCTGGCCGAAGGCCTGGACGCGCTGGCCACCGGCGAGCAGAACGGCGACGTCGTCACCGAAGGCAAGCTCGCGTTCCTCTTCTCCGGGCAAGGCGCGCAGCAGGTCGGGATGGGCGCGGCGCTGGCGGAGACCTACCCGGTCTTCGCGGACGCGTTCGACGCCGTGTGCGCCGCGCTCGACCCGCTGCTCGACGTGCCGTTGCGAGACGTCGTTCTCGACACGACCGCGCTCGCTGACCGCGGCCTGCTCGACCAGACGCAGTACACCCAGACCGCCCTGTTCGCCGTGGAGGTCGCGCAGTTCCGGCTCGCCGAGTCGTGGGGGATCGTGCCCGACGCGCTGGCCGGCCACTCGATCGGCGAGCTGGCCGCGGCGCACGTCGCCGGGGTGCTCTCCCTCCGTGACGCGGCGGCTCTCGTCGCGGCCCGTGGACGGCTCATGGGCTCGCTGGGCGAGCCGCGGGGCGCGATGGTTTCGCTCGCCACGTCCGAGGAGACCGCGCGGGAGCTGATCCGCGGGCACGAGGACGAGGTCAGTGTCGCCGCGGTCAACGGTCCCGCGTCGGTCGTCATCTCGGGGGTCGCCGACGTCGTGGCCCGCATCGAGCGGGCGGCGTCGGTCGCCGACATCCGGACGCGCCGGCTGCGCGTGAGTCACGCGTTCCACTCGCCGCTGATGGCGCCGATGCTCGACGAGTTCCGCGAGGTCGCCGCGAGCCTGACGTTCCACGCGCCGCGCATCCCGATCTTCTCCACGGTCTCGCCGGAGGCGGACCTGACCTCGCCGGAGTACTGGGTCACGCACGTCCGCGAAGCCGTCCGCTTCGGGGACGCGGTGGCCGCCATGACCGCCGACGGCGTGCGGACGTTCCTCGAACTGGGCCCGGACAGCGTGCTGACCGCGCTCGGCCGGCAGATCGACCCCGATGCCGCGTTCGTGCCCTTCGGCCGCCGCGACCGGGACGAGGTCCGCACCGCGCTGACCGCGCTCGGCCGCCTCCACAGCCGCGGTGCCGCGAAGCTGGACCGCGTGCTCGGCGACGGCCCGATCCGGCTCGACCTGCCGACGTACGCCTTCCAGCACAAGCGTTTCTGGCTCGACGCGACGCCGTCCGGCGACGTGACGGCGGTCGGGCAGCAGCCGCTGCCGCACCCGATGCTGGGCGCGGTCGTGCCGCTGTCCGGCTCGGACACCACGGTGCTCACCGGCCGGCTGTCGGCCGGCTCGGTGCCGTGGCTCGCCGACCACGTCGTCAAGGGCGCGATCCTGGTGCCCGGCACCGGGTTCGTCGAGCTCGCCGTCGCCGCCGGTGACCAGGTCGGCCACTCGACGGTCGAAGAGCTGACGCTGCAGGCGCCGCTCGTCCTGCCGCCGAACGGCGCCGTCGCGCTCCAGGTCGTGGTCGGTCCCGCCGACGGCGACCGCCGCCCGGTCACCGTCTTCTCCCGCCCGATCGACGGTGACGAGTGGACCCAGCACGCGATCGGCACGCTGTCCGCGGCGCCGCGGCCCGAGCCCGCCGGGCTCACCGAATGGCCGCCGGCCGGCGCGAACCGCATCGACGTCGAAGGCGCGTACGACCTGCTCGAGGAGCGCGGGTACGGCTACGGCCCGTCGTTCCAGGGGCTCACGGCCGCCTGGAAGCGGGGCAACGAGGTCTTCGCCGAGGTTGCGCTGCCGGAACCGGCGGCGTCGACGGCGAACCTCTACGGCCTGCACCCGGCGTTGCTCGACATCGCGATGCACGCCGACCTCCTCGGCGACCCGGGCGGCGCGACGCTGCTGCCGTTCGTCTGGAACGGCGTCACGCTGCACGCCGCCGGCGCCTCGGTGCTGCGGGTGCGGATCGAGCGGCTGAACGGCGACGAGGTGTCGGCCATCGAGGTGGCCGACAGCGAGGGCCGGCCGGTCGCGACCATCGACTCGCTGGTCTCGCGGCCGGTCCGCCGGGAGCTGACGGCGTCGGCCGCCGAGGTGGACGGCTCCCTGCTGAAGATCGCCTGGCAGCCCGTCTCCGTGCCGCAGGTCGACGCCGAAGTCGTCGCCATCGGCCGCGGCCGGGTCGGAGTGGCCGCCACCTACGCCGGGTTCGCCGATCTCACCGCGGCGATCGACCGTGGCGAGCCCGTGCCGGCCCTGATCACGCTGACCGTGCCGGGCGCCGAGGGCGAGGTCCCAGCGGCGGCCCGCGCGAACACCGCGTGGCTGCTCGCTGAACTGCAGGCCTGGCTGGGCGACGCCCGGTTCGGGATCACGAAGCTGGCCGTGGTGACGCAGGACGCGGTCCCCGCCGGCGAGTCCACTGTGGACGTCACGCAGGGGCTGCTCTGGGGTCTGGCCCGCGGGGCCCAGGCCGAGCACCCCGGGCGCGTGTTCGTCGTCGACGCCGACGAGGCCACCACGGCCGCGTCCGTCGCGGCGGTGGTCGCCTCCGGGGAGCCGGAGGCCGCGATCCGCGAAGGCGCTGCGCTCGTGCCTCGCTACGCGGTCGTGAGTGAGAAACAGGAGGGTGGCAGTGGCGGTTGCGCCAGCGGAGGTAGCCGGCGATGGCGGCTTCCTGAGCAGCGTGGCTGGGGTAGTCGCTGCCGTCGAGGGTGAAGTA
>NZ_JBFBAG010000092.1:0-16116 GCF_040682155.1 Amycolatopsis sp. NPDC051371 | reverse complement strand
AGCTGGGCCACGCGCACCGAGCCCTGCATGGTCCAGAAGTGCGGGTCGGCCAGGGGGATGGAGATCGACTGCAGGGCCAGGGCGTGGGTCAGCTGCCGCCAGTCGGTGGCGATCATGTTGGTCGCGGTGGGAAGTCCGGTCGCTCGCCGGAATTCGGCGAGGGTCTCGCGTCGTGTCCAGCGGGGCGGGCCTCCGGCACGGCTGGAAGTCAGGCGCCCAGGCTGGTCTTGATCGCTGTCTCCGCCGCGGTCATCGCCAGCTTTCCCGCCATCGTCATCGCCCACTGACCCGCCTTCCTGAGGTGGGCCGCGACGCCTTCGGCCAATTGGCTGGGTTTGGGCTGCACTCAACCGACAAGCAAGCCGCGTACGTCGGCTCCCGGGCACGGTGGCGCCGTGCCTACCCGATCACCGAGACCGAGCTGCTCAGCCCGAACGCCTGGCCGCCGGAGCCGAATGCGCCGAGGTCGAGTCGCGGCGCCCTGAGCTGAGCACCCTGCGACCATCCCAGTCCGCGCGCCGTGGGTCTATAGGGTCCGTGCGGTGCAGGGTGGCGATCTTCGGTGAGCTGGCGGATCGCAAGGGGCGCAAGGCGACCATGGTGCTCGTGATGGGCGGCGTCGGCGTCACCACGGCCGCGATGGGGTCGGTCCCTTCCCACGCCTCGGTGGGCGTGCTCGCGCCGATCCTGTTCCTGGCGCTGCGCGTCGTGCAGGGACTGTTCGTCGGCGGCGTCACCGCGACCATGCACACGCTCGGAACGGTTGCGGGATCGCGAGGTCCGCGTGGACCGGAAACCCTCAGCCTGGGCTACGCCGGCGTCTACTGCGGCATGGCCAGGAGGACATGATCACCGACGTCGCCCTCGACCTCGCCGCCGGCCGCCGGGGGTGATCCCGTCTGCACCGCTGTCGGTTACTCGTCGCTTCGCGCGGTGAACTCCCGGTCCGGGAACGTCTGGTCTTCCCCTCGGCGCCGGTTGCGTTCTTGGCGTTCGCGCTCGCGGCGGCTGTAGGTCGCGTTGCGGACGGTCTCTTCGTCCTCGAGGCTCGATCCGAGCGCGCCGGCGACGATCCCGACCGAACTGCACAACCACACCAGGTTCAAGTACGAACCCACCCCGACGGGGTGCCCCAGCGCCTGCGCGAAATAGCCGCTGTCGATCAGGACGGCCGCCGCGAACAGCGCGAGCACGAACAGGATCGCGTACATGCACGCCACCCCGATCGCCAGCGTGGTCGCCGTGGAAACGTTGTACAGCAGGGCCTTGCGTCGCTCGGCAGTCTCGGAGGGCCGGTCCCAGAGGTGGTTGTACACCGTCAACCACACCGTCATGACCAGGACGGTGACCGCCGTGATCGCCGCCAGCCGCAGCGGGGACAGCGCGTCGGCGAGCTTCCAGAACGAACTGGTGATGATGCCGTAGGCGGCGGTCCCCGCCGCGGCCGCGGTAGCGCCCGCGAGGTGCGGGACGAGCCGCCACGGACGGTTGTCCCGCACCATCCCGGCCAGCAGCCGTAACCGGCCGCGCAGCCCGACCAGAGTGAGATGAGTCGCGGCCGACTGGCGTCCGCCGGACATGCGCTGCGTCGGGGCCAGCGCCTCGCGCAACCGTGCGACCGCTCCTCGGTCACGGTGCTCTCCGTCGATGCCGAGCCGCTGCGACACCAGTTGCCGCACCACGCGGACCAGCAACGCCCGGGTCCGGTGCCGCACCAGGACGGCCCCGAGTGCGGGCAGCGAGATCATCGCGACCCCGTGCTCGACGTCGACCCCGGCGACGATGGGTTTTGTCCCCGCGCGCCGGGGCAGATCGGTGACGAGGACCAGCAGGTCCCAGCCCCGGTCCTGCCGGTGCTGCTGCGCCAGCGTGCGCATCGGGATGTCACCGTCTTCGTCCAGCGGCAGCTGCGCTACCTCGTGCTCCACCCGCCACTGCGTCTCGCCGCTGACCCGGGCGCCGAAGATTCGGGGTAGCTCGTCGGCGATCGTCGTGATCACCTGCTCGGGCAGCCCTCGGTCGGTCAGCACCCCGACGGCCACCTGGGGTGGTGCGGTCATGTGGTTCACCTCGCTCGTCGGCACCCGCCGGTTTCCCCGGGGCATGCCGGTCAAACCACCCGGCCCGGACAGCGGGTCAGAGCGGCAGAGCGGGATGCCGGGACGTCGCGACGCGGTAGGCCCGTGCCGGTGGCGTGCCCCGCCGCTCCCGGCGCGCCCGCGCGAGGAGCACCAGTCGCGTAGGACGTCGAGGACGTTTTCGACCCCGGCCCGCCCCCTGCCGGCCTCGAATCCGGGCCTCACACACGCCAAGGACCTGGGGGAAACTGATCAGTTTCCAGCACGGGCGACGTGATTGGCCGGGCCCGCGAGGACGTGACAGACGGCCTGGCCGTGCCCGGAGCCGGGCTACCCCGCGCGGCCCTGTACGAGGTCATCATCCGAAGGTGCTCGCAGATGATCGTTCAGGAACGCGATGATCGTGTCCCAGGACGGCTGGCAGGGGCGTGGCTGACCGTCGTGGGAGGACGTGATCGAAGCGTCCCGTCGAGTGGCGGCGTCCTCGAGCATCGGGCGCCACGTTCCGTGCGCTGCGTGGGGATAGGAGACGAAGGAGGCTTGGGCGCCTTCCCCGGACAGCGCGTCATAGAGAAGCCTTCCCTGGTGGTGCGGAACGAACTCGTCCTGCTGCCCGTGCAGGATCAGGAAAGGCGGAACCGACGGACGCACGTAGGTGATCGGGTTGGCTTCGGCGGCCCGTTGCGGGCAGTCCCGGATCGGGGCGCCCAGGAGCCGCGACTCGGGTGACCGCGGGTCGTTGTGGCCTTCGGTGAGGCCGAACACCCGGTTGAACGGCACACCGCCGTCCGGCATGTGCGCGTCCATCTGCAGGAAGTCGGTCGGTGGGTAGAACGCCACCACAGCCTGCACGGCACTGGACGGGCCCTGCACGCCGACGTTTCCTTCGAGGGCGGGCACGTCGCCGGTGACGCCCGCCATCGCGGCCGCCCAGCCGCCGGATGACTCACCCATGATCCCGAGGTGCGCGGTGTCCACATTGTACTTTCCGGCCTCCGTCCGCAGCCGGCGGACGGCGGACTTGATGTCGTGCAGCTGGCCGGGGAACCGGGTCGCCGCACTCGATCGGATCGCCACGCCGGCCACGGCGAACCCGGCTGGGTTCAGGTGCCGCGCTACGGTTTCCGCGCCGTCGCGGCCGTTCTCGGACAGCCACCCCGACCCGTGTGACCAGATCACGAGCGGGGTTGGCCGGGAGGATTCCGGTAGGTAGAGGTCGAGCAGGTGCCCTTCGTTCCCGCTGGGGTCGGCCGGCGCGTACGCGAGTCCCTTGTGCACAGTCGTGGTCAATTTGTCCTCCGAGTAGTCGAATCCGGGTGGCTCAGCCGGCTGAGCCGGTGACGAGCGGCAGCAGCCGGGCCAGGCGTGTGGTCAGGTCCGCGGGGTCGAGCGGGGCGGTCCCGTCGACGATCCAGGTGTGGACGATGGCGGCGACGCCGCCGGTCAGGAAGTCGGTGAGGTCGTCGACGATCTCGGGAGCCAGGTCGGGGCCGTGGCGCTGCAGGACGATCTGCCGGTTGAAGGGTGCGAAGAGCCCGCACAGTTCCTTGGTGAACGCATAGGCGCACGTTCCGGTCAGCATCGTGCGGTAGAACGTCTGGTGTTGGGCGAAGTGTGCGGCCATCGCGAGCACCTTCGTCGCCCGCGAGTCCGGTGTGTCGCCGTCATCGGTCCCGGATTCGTCCTGGTGTGCACGGCGCAGGAGGTCGAGGGCGGCCTCGAGCTGCAGTGTGTCCCGGTCCTGGAACTGCTGGTACACGACTCGGCGGCTCATGTCCGCGGCGTCGGCGAGGTCCGAGACGGAGATCGCGGTCGTCTGCCGCTCGGTGACCAGCCGCACCGCGGCGGCGAACAGAGCGGCCCGGGATCGCCGCACCCGGGGGTAACGAGGTTACAGTACGGTGGCAAGTGCTACGGGAGCGGCCGTGTCGGCCGCGGGACGGAATCGGGTGCGACGATGGGGACAATGTCAGGGGATGCGACTGTCGGCGGGGTGCCGGAGCGGCTGGTGCAGGCCACGATCGGCCTGCTGGCCGAGCAGGGGCCGGCCGCGATCAAGGCGCGGACGGTGGCGTCCGCGATCGGGCTGACGACGTCGACGGTCTACCACCACTTCGGCGGGATCGCCGAACTGGTCGCCGCGGTCGCCGACCACGGGTTCCGGGAGCTGGACCGGGCGTTCGCCGAGCTACCGGTGACCGACGACCCGGTGGCGGACTTGTTCGCGATGGCCCTGAGCTGCCGACGTGTCGCGCGGGAGAACCCGCACCTCTACGACCTGATGTTCGGCCTGTCGACGCGGTCGACCTACCGGCCGCTGGCCGAGCCGGAGACGCGGCGGAGCGGGCGTTCGGCGGCGTTCCGGGGCGCCCACCGGCACGTCACCCTGGCCTGTGCCCGGCTGGTGGACACCGGCCGGGCCGATGCGCAAGATCCCGAGGTGATCGCCGCGCAGCTGTGGAGTTTCGTCCACGGCTACATCATGCTCGAGCTAGCCGAGCACTTCGCCGAGTTCGCCGATTCGGTCACCGAGGTCCTGCTGCCGCTGGGGATCAACTTCGCGGTCGCGCTCGGCGACACCCGGGAGCGGGCCGAAGCCTCGCACCACGCGGTGCTGCAGCGCGCAGTGGCGAGCTGAGGTTCACCGCCCGAGGAATTCGAGGGCCTGGGGGACGAACTCGCGGTGGTACTGGAAGATGCCGCCGTGCCCGCCGTCGGGGTAGATCACCAGCTCGCTGTCCGGAATGCGCCGGGCCAGGTCGGTCGAGTTCTTCGTCGGCACCATCCTGTCGTTGTCGCCGTTGGCGACGAGCACGGGCACCTTGATGACGGAGAGATCGGACGGCGTCTCCAGCCCCCACCTGTGAATCGCCGCGAGTTGCGCGAAGTAGGACTTGAGGGCAATCGCCTTGTCCCGGTTGTCCGTGCGCTCCTTCAACCGGGCCAGGAACTCCTTGCCCGCCCGGCGCCCCTTCGCGGTCCTGGTGAAGAACAGGAACTGCTTCGGGTCCTGGAACGTGAGCAGTCCGCGGACCGTGTCCAGATGCGACAGCTTGGTCACGTTCTTGATGCCCTCGCCACCGGCGGGGCCTGTTCCGGCGAGGATCAGCTTGCGGATCAGCTGCGGCTCTTCCTGGGCGATCACCTGGGCGATCATGCCGCCCATGGAGAAGCCGAGGATGTCGACCTGGGTCAGCCCCAGCGCCCGGATGAAGGTGACCGCGTCGGCCGCCATCGCCTGGATGGTCTTCGGCGTCGTGCCGGTGGACGCGCCGACTCCCTGGTTGTCGAAGGTGATCACCCGGTGGTGTGCGGCGATGCCGTCGACGACGCGGGGGTCCCAGTTGTCCAGCACCGCGGCCAGGTGGTGGAGGAAGATCACCGGCGTGCCGCCGCCCGGGCCGAGCTGCCGGTAGGCGTAGGTGACGCCATTGCCGTCGATGGTCTTGGTGGGTGCGTCCTGGTAGCGCGTGAGGACCGTCATCGTGGCTCCCATCCTTTTGGATTATGACCGTACGACCATAGGTCGATCCCGGGCCGGGACACAAGGAACTCCGGCGACTTTGAATTATGACCGTAATTACATGACCGCAGGTTGCCATCGGGTTGTAACGAAGTTACGTTGGCCGTCATGAAACGAGACTTAGCAGGTAGGCGGCTCGTCGTGACGGGTGCGGCTCGCGGGATCGGGGAGCAGGTGGCCCGCATCGCCGCCGCTCGTGGCGCGCGCCTCGCCCTGGTCGGGCTCGAGCCCGACCGGCTGCGAAGCCTCGCGGACGACCTCGGGGCCGGCACGGTCTGGCGGGAGGCCGATGTGCGCGACGGCGACGCCCTGCGGGCAGCGATCGACGACTGCGCGCGGGCCATGGCCGGCGTCGACCTTGTCGTCGCGAACGCCGGTGTCGCGGCGTACGGGACGGTCCGGCAGATCGACGAGGCTTCGTTCGAGCGGGTCGTGGACATCAACGTGAACGGCGTCTTCCGCACGTTGAAGTACGCGACTCCGCACCTCGAGCGCAGCCGGGGACACGTGACCGTCGTGGCCTCGGCGCTGTCCTTCATGCCCCTCGCCGGGATGGCGGCCTACGGCGCCGGCAAGTCCGCCGCCGAACTGCTCGCGCTGACCTATCGGCAGGAAGTGGCTCACCTCGGCGTCACCGTCGGCCTCGTACATCCCTCGTGGATCGACACGGACCTCGTGCGTGGCGCCGACGCCGACCTTCCGTCGGTCGGGCGGCTCCGCAGCCGGTTGCCCTACCCCGGCAACGTCACCATGAGCGTGGACAAGGCGGCGGCCGCCATCGTCGACGGGCTCGTGCGCCGGCGCAGCCGCGTCTACGTGCCGCGCGCGGTCGCCGTGGCCGACTGGCTCAAGGGTGCGCTCAACTCGCCGTTGGCGTGGCCGTGGATGAGGCGCTTCGCGAGCCAGGCGGTTCCCGCGCTCGAGCGCGAGGTCGAGGCGCTCGGCCGGAACGACCAGCTGGTGCCGGCGGCACCGGTTCCCACCCAGCCAAGGAAGTGATAGCCATGACAAACACCGAACAAGGTCACCTCGACGTCGAGGACCGTGGAGCCGTCGTGCTCGTCCGGGTGGACGGCGGGCCGCTCGGCCTGTTCGGCGCCGCCATCGCCGACCAGCTCGCCGAGCTGGTGGACCGGGTCGATCGCGACCCTGGCGTGCACGCCGTCGTCTTCACCGGGGCCCACCCCGAGCGGTTCGTCAGCCACGCCGACGTGCGGTGGCTGCAGGAGGGCGGTGCCGCGGTGCCGTCGGTCGGCCCTCGCGGCGCCTCCGCCATGGCGCGCACGGCGCGGGGCGTCGACCGCGCTCGCGTGCTGGGTCCGGTGTTCCGCAAGACGCCGCTGTGGCCGGCCGTCCAGCTGGAGCGCCTGCACGAGACGTTCCTGCGGATGAACTCGAGCGGCGTCGTCTTCGCCGCCGCGCTCAACGGCTCGGCGCTCGGCCTCGGCGCGGAGTTCGCCTGGGCGAACGACCTGCGCGTCATGGCCGACGGCGACTTCTTCATCGGGCAGCCGGAAGTGCTCCTCGGCATCATGCCCGGCGGTGGCGGCAGCCAGCGGCTGCCCCGCCTGATCGGGACGCACAAGGCATTGCTCGCGATCCTCGAAGGCAAGCCGTTCACGCCCGCGGAGGCCCTCGCCAACGGCGCCGTCGACGACGTGGTCGCGCCGGAGGAGGTGATCGCGCGGGCGACCGAACTCGCCCTGCACCTCGGTGCCCGGCCGAAGGGCTCGGTCGCGGCGATCAAGCGGGCCGTGTACTTCGGCGGCTCGATGTCGCTGACGGACGGCCTGCACGCCGAGCGCGCCGAGTTCCTCGCCAGGGCGCTGTCGGACGAGGGCCAGGAGTTGATGCTCGACTACCTGGAAGCCACGGCCGCCGACGGCGAACTGCCCCTCTACAACCCGGACACGTACAAAGCCGCGCTCGAATCGGGCCGGGTGCCCCGGGGGAGCCGGTCATGACCGGGCCGCACCCCTTCACCCGCCACGACGTCGATTTTCCCTCCGGCGACACCTTCTGCGCCGCGTGGCTCTACGTGCCGGAGGGGCTCGCCGCGCCGGCTCCGGTGATCATCCTCGGACACGGCCTGGGCGCCACGCGCGAGATGCGGCTGGACGCCTTCGCCGAGCGGTTCGCCCAGGCCGGTTTCGCCGTGCTGGCCTTCACCTACCGGCATTTCGGCGACAGCGGTGGCAGCCCCCGGCAGCTCCTGTCGATCAAGCGCCAGCTCGCCGACTGGGACGCGGCCATCGCGCACGTCAAGGCCCGTGGTGACGTCGACGGGTCGCGCATCGCGGTCTGGGGCAGCTCGTTCGGCGGCGGTCACGCCATCACGGTCGCCGCTCGCCACCCCGAACTGCGTGCGGCCGTGGCCCAGTGCCCGTTCACCGACGGCCTCGCCTCCGCCATCGCGCTGGGCCCGGTGGCCTCGCTCAAGCTCGGTCCCGTCCTCGCACGGGACCTGGTGGCCCGGGTCCGCGGGACCGGCCCCGCCATGATCCCGCTCGCCGCCGCACCGGGGTCGCCGGCTCTCATGAACGCGCCGGACGCGCTGCCCGGCTACCAGGCACTCGTCCCGCCGGGAACGACGTTCCGCAACGAGGTCGCGGCCCGCGTCGTCCCGACCATCGCCGGCTATCGGCCCGGGCGGGCCGCGAAGAGGATCACCATCCCCATCCTCTTCTGCGTCAGCACCACCGACAGCGTCACGCCGCCCGCCCAGACCCTGCGCTACGCCCGGACCGCCCCGCGCGGCGAAGTCAAGACCTACGACGCCGGTCACTTCGACTTCTACCTCGGCGAGCCGTTCGAGGCGCTGGTCCGCGACCAGACGGAGTTCCTCACCCGGCAGCTGAACCCGGCCATCTCGGTGGGCAAGCCATGAACTTCGCCTCGCTGCCCGACCGCCGCGCCGAGGCCGATCCGCGGGGCGCGGCGGTCTCGGACGAGACCCGGTCGCTGACCAACGTGCAGCTGCTGGGCCGGGTTCGCGCGACCGCGGCGTACCTGCGGGAGCACGGGATCGGCCCCGGCGACGTCGTCGCGCTCAAGCTCGCCAACCGAATCGAGTTCGTGCTCCTGCTCTTCGCGGCGTGGCGGATCGGCGCGACCGTGACGCCGGTGAACCCGAGCCTGACCGACGTCGAGGTCGCCCGGCAGCTCGACGACTCCGCCGCCCGCCTGCTGGTGGTCGAAACCGGCGCGGCCGCGGCCGGCGAGGTCACCACGGTCACCGTCGGCGACCTGTCCGAAGCGAGCGCGCAACGGGATCAGGCCGTCCCCGCGGATCCCTCCGCGCCGGCGCTGCTCATCTACACCAGCGGCACGACCGGCGTCCCGAAGGGCGTGATGCTCGACCACGCCAACCTCGACGCGATGGCCGAGATGGGCCGCCGGGCGCTGGACATCGGGCCGGCCGACCGGTGCCTGCTGATCCTGCCGCTCTTCCACGTCAACGGCATCGTGGTCAGCGTGCTCATGCCGCTGCTCGCCGGAGCCGGCGTGGTGATCGCCGACCGGTTCAACCCGCAGACGTTCTTCGACGTCGTCGAACGCCACCGTCCCACGTACTTCAGCGCGGTTCCGACGATCTACAGCATGCTGGCGGCGCTGCCCGGCGCCGTCCGGCCGGACACCTCGTCCCTGCGGTTCGGCATCTGCGGCGCGGCACCCGCCTCCGCGGAGCTGCTGACCCGATTCGAGGCCCGCTACGGATTTCCCCTGATCGAGGGGTACGGGTTGTCCGAAGGAACCTGTGCCTCCACGATCAACCCCGTCGACGGCCCGCGGCGGGCCGGGACCGTCGGCGTCGCCTTCCCCGGACAGGAAATCCGGATCCTCGGCCCGGACGGTACGCCGGTCGAGTCCGGTGTGGACGGTGAGGTCGTCGTGCGCGGTCCCAACGTCATGCGCGGGTACCTCGGCCGCCCGGAGGACACGGCCCGGGTCGTCGTCGACGGCTGGCTGCACACCGGCGACGTCGGCCACCTGGACGCGGACGGCTACCTGACCCTGGCCGGGCGGTCGAAGGACATGATCATCCGCGGCGGGGAGAACATCTACCCCAAGGAGATCGAGGACGTGCTCACCGGCGACCCGTCCGTCCTCGAAGCGGCCGTGATCGGCGTGCCCGACGAAAAGTGGGGCGAGGTGGTCGTCGCGTACGTCCAGCCGCGCCCCGGCCGGACCGTCGACCCCGAGGCGCTGAAAGCACGCTGCGCGGCGAGCCTCAGCGGTTACAAACGGCCGACCGAACTGGTCGTGCTCGACGCCATCCCGAAGAACCCGGTCGGCAAGATCGACAAGGGTGCTCTGAGGGCCACCCACCGGATCACACAGAAAGCTGGCTGACATGAAGGCATTCGTCGTCGAGAAGTACGGCAAGGACACCGTGCGCGCCGCGGAAGTACCCGAGCCCGCGGTCGGGGACCGCGACGTCCTCGTCCGGGTGCACGCCACGAGCATCAACCCCCTCGACAAGATGGTGCGCAACGGGGAGTTCAAACAGCTCCTGAAGTACAAGACGCCGTTCGTGCTGGGCCACGACGTGGCCGGCGTCGTGACGAAGGCCGGTCCGGCCGTCCGCGGCTTCCGGGTCGGCGACGAGGTCTACGCCCGTCCACGCGATCTGCGGATCGGCGGGTTCGCGGAGTACATCGCGATCGACGAGGACGACGTCGCGCCCAAGCCGGAGTCGCTGACCCTGCACGAGGCGGCCGCGGTGCCGCTGGTGGCGCTGGCCGCCTGGCAGATCCTCGTCGAGCGGGCGAACGTGCGGCCGGGGCAAAAGGTGCTTGTCCACGCGGGCGCCGGCGGTCTCGGCTCGACGGTGATCCAGCTCGCCAAGCACCTCGGGGCTTCGGTGGCGACCACCGCGAGCACGTCGACGATCGACCTGGTCCGCGACCTGGGCGCCGACGTCGTGGTCGACTACACGAAGGAAGACTTCTCGAAGGTGCTGTCCGGCTACGACCTGGTGCTGGACGCCCTGGGCGGGGCGAACCTCGAAAAGTCGCTGACCGTGCTGAAGCCCGGCGGCATCGCCATCGGCGTCGCGGGTCCGCCGGACGCCGGATTCGCCAAGCAGCTCGGGGCCCCGTTCTTCCTGGGCGCGGTGATGAACTTCCTGAGCCGCAAGGTGCGCAAGCGGGCCAAGGTTTCGGGGGTGCGGTACGAGTTCTTCTTCATGCGGGCCAGCGGTGCGCAGCTGCGTGAGCTCGGCGCCCTCTACGACAAGGGGGAGCTGCGCCCGGTGATCGACCGGACGTTCCCGTTCTCCGAAACGCGCGAGGCGCTGGCCCACGTCGGGCAAGGGCGCACGAAGGCGGGCAAGGTCGTTGTCGCCATCGTGCCCTGACAACTTTAGCGTATGGTCGTACTCGCAACGTGGGTAAGGAGCGTGCGAAGTGGTGCGATACGCGAAAGAGCACAAGCTGGAGACGAGACGCCGGATCGTCGAGACGGCCGGTCGCCGGCTCAAGCGTGACGGCATCGACGGCTCCGGCGTCGCGACGCTCATGTCGGACGCCGGGCTGACCAACGGCGCCTTCTACGCTCACTTCGGGTCCAAAGAGGACCTGGTGGCGACGGCCGTCACGGATCAGCTGTCCGGCCAGCGGGAGCAGCTCGCCGCGGTGACGCCGGGACGTGCGGGGGTGGAGCAGATCGTGCGCTCCTACCTTTCACCGGAGCATCGCGACAACCCGGGTGAGGGCTGCCCTTCCGCCGCGCTGCTGGACGAGATCGTCCGGTGCGCGGAGTCGACGAAGCAGGCGTATACCGAGGGCGTGCTGGGCATCATCGACGACGTGGCCGCCCGCCTTGCGCCGGACGACCCGATGTCGGCTCGGACCACGACGCTGAGCGTCTACGCGATGATGGTCGGGACGATGCAGCTTTCCCGTGCCGTCACCGACCGGCAGCTGGCCGACGAGCTACTGGAGCAGGGCATCCGGTATGCCCTCGCGATATTCGACGGCGTGGGTCGGGCCGACTGAGTACTCGCTGAGCCGCACCGACGGTGCGGAGTCGGTTTTCCGGCACCACCTGAAGGCGGTGCTCGGGGATCGGGATCCGCGGGTGATCGACGGCGTCGCCGCGCACCGCCGGGTCATCGCGTTCGACAACCGCGGCGTTGGCGCACCGGGCGGATCACTGCCGTCCACCATTACCTGGCTCGGATGAAGGAGTGAACCGAGGACCGTGACAAGCGGATCTCCTTGCAGGCTCGCCGTGCCCAGCTGAAGGCGATTCGAGCTGCCGGGCTGAGCGAACCCGACGACCTCGGTCGTCACACAGCCGGTCTTCGTGGCGACCTCATGGTCGACAGCAGTCACTCAGCTTGACGGCGCGGCTGTGGGGTTTCAGAAGCTGGTGGCCTGCTGGTGTTGCTTGGCCGCTCGTCGGCGTCGAAGGACGTCGAGTTGCTGGTGCTACGCCACGAGGTCGCGGTGCTGCGCCGAAGCAACCCGAAACCTCGCCTGGACCGGGCCGACCGGGCTGTGTTCGCCGCGCTGGTTCGGCTGCTGCCCAAGGAACTCCGTTGTGGACCGGAACGGACGGTGCGTCCGCTACGTGCGGGGCGCGTGGGCGATGGAGTCCACCGCGATGGTGAGCAGCAACCGGGTCTCGGGTTTGCCGCTGAAGTTGGGGTGGGGTGTGCCGAGGTACTTGTGGGAGAGCTCCTCGATGTTCTCGGCCGCGCCGTCGGTGGTGGAGTCGATGACGTGCCCGCGGAGCGCGTAGTAGCGGGAAACGTCGTCGGGGTCGGTCACGCTGATGGCCACCCGGGGGTCGCGGGCGATGTTCTTGGCCTTGCGGTAGCCCACCACGGTGTTGATCAGGATGTGGTGGCCGTCGGTATCGACCCAGGTCTGGGTCATCTGGGGGGATCCGTCGGGCATCACGGTGGAGATGAAGCACGGGCTGGGCCGGCGGAGCAGGCCGATCAGGTCGTCGGGCAGCAGGACGGTGGGGGTGCCGGGCACGGGAGGTCTCCTGGGGGTGAGGACGGTGGGGCTCAGCGCAGGGTCGCGAAGGTCGCGCGGATACTGTCGATGAGCGCCTCGGGGTTCTCGAGCGCGGCGAAGTGGCCGCCGGGGCCCTCGGCGAAATGGACGAGGTCGGTGTAGCGGCGCTCGATCCAGCGCCGGGTCTTGCGGACATGTTCGCCGGCGAGCTGGATGAACCCGGTCGGCACGGCGATCGGCGAGGCGGCCGTGACCGGCGCGGGTGCGCCGCCGTTGAGCATGTCCCAGTAGATCCGCGCGGATGACGCGCCGGCGTTGGGCAGCCAATACATCATGATCGCGTCGAGCAGCTCGTCGTAGGTGAACGACGCCGGTGCGTCACCGGGGGTGGCGCAGGTGTCCTGGAACATCGCGTAGATCCAGGCGGCGAGACCGACGGGTGAGTCGGCGAGGGAATAGCCGATGGTCTGCGGGCGGGTGCCCTGTTCCTTCGCGTAGCCCGAGAGCTTGTCCCAGAAGTGGCCGGCACTCGCGAGCATGGCCTGCTCCTCGGGGGTCGCGTCGGCGATCTCGTCGGGATCGGGGCCGAACATGCCCATGCTGAGGTGAATACCGGCCAGCTGCGGGATGTCCTTCGCGGCGATGGTGTTGGTCACCGCGGTGCCCAGGTCACCGCCGTGCGCGCCCCAGCGGTCGTAGCCGAGCCGGTCCATCAGGGCGATCCAGGCGTCGGCGATCCGGGGGAAGCCCCAGCCGGTGGTGTCGGGCTGGGCGGAGAACCCGAAGCCCGGCAGGGACGGGATCACCAGGTGGAACGCCTGCCGCGGGTCGCCACCGTGAGCGGCGGGGTCGGTGAGCGGCCCGACCGTCTTGGCGAAGTCGAGCACGGAGCTGGGCCAGCCGTGGGTCATCAGCAGCGGCAGCGCGTCGGCCTCGGGTGAACGCACGTGCAGGAAGTGGATGTCCAGGCCGTCGATGGTGATGCGGTAGGAGCCCATGCCGTTGAGCAGGGCCTCGGCGCGGCGCCAGTCGTAGGTCTCGGCCCAGTAACTGGTCAGCGCCCGGATCGCGCCGGTGGTGGGGCCCTGGCTGGTGTCGGTGACGGTCTCGAAGCCCGGCCACCGGGTGAGGGCGAGCCGGGTGCGCAGGTCGTCGAGGTCGCCCTGCGGGACGTCGATCGGGAACTGCTCGATGTCGGTGGTGAGGGTGCTGTGCATGACGATTCTCTTTCAGATGCCGGCGTGGGGATCAGTGCGTGGGGCCGAGGAGCGGGAGGAGGACCTCGTCGACGAGGTCCTGCTGCGCGGCCTCGTCGAGCGGCACGCCGCGCAGCAGGGTGAGCAGGAGGACCCTGGCGATGGCCACGTCCAACGCCAGGACGACCCGCTCGGTCACGGCAGCCTCGCCACGGGCACGCGCGCGGGCGGAGATCATCTCGGCATCGTTGCGGCCGCGTCGGCCGATCTGGTCGGCGATGAGCTCGCGCAGGGCCGGGTCGGAGCGGATGCCCTCGACCAGTCCCAGGAGCGCCGGCCCGCCCGCACCGGTCACGGCCCGGGTGATGCCGGCCACGGCGTCGAGGAGATCGCCACGCACCGTTCCGGTGTCCGGCGGCGCCGTGCCGGCGCCCTCGGCCGAGCGCCGCAACGCCTCGGCGACCAGCTCGGCCTTGCCCGCCCAGCGCCGGTACATCGTGGCCTTTGACGACTTGGCGCGGGCAGCGATCGCATCGACGGTCACGCGCTCGTAGCCGATCTCGGTGACCAGCTCCGCCGCCGCCGCCAGAATGGCGTCCTCTCGTCCGACTCCTCGAGACGACGGTGCAGGCCGCACGGCATCCATGGGTCCTCCCGTTGATCTGAACGAAACGGTACCGTACACCCGTGGGAGATGGCGTGTGACCTCCAGGGGTCGCCCGGCCGGCCACCGGTCGTCCGCGCGTACTGCTCGCGGGCCTGCCGGCAACGTGCTTACCGCCGGCTGATTGAGACGCTGCCGTAGGCGCCGATCGTGTCGATGCTGATCGAGCTTGAACAAGCGCGCCGGCGGCTACTGAGCAACCACCATGCCCATCCCCATGTGGCGTTGCTACCCAGACACCAGCCGGACCGGAACAGCCGGTCGCGTGTGGGCGTGCTCACGTCTCCTGCGCACCGGGTGGAGCCGGGGCGCAGCCGCTCGTGGCGAGCAGGCAGGCCCCGCGTTGCAAAACCTTTCACCCGGGCGACGGCGCAGATCGACTCCTGCGGCTGGCTGCGCTTCGGCCGGACGGCAGCGAGGTTTCGTTACGGGCCAGGCCGGGTGTTCGCGCGAGGACAGCGGCGATGCTGGTGGCTAGAGCCTGACCTTGGTCGGTGAGGGTGGTGGTCGGGCGGGGGACAATGGGGCGGCGCACTTGCGGACAGGGTCGGGTAGCCACGGAGGTGGACAAACGCGGCCAGTCGTTTCCACGGGCGGGCGGCGGTGAGCGCGGGTCGCAGCTCGGGTGGGATTGCCTCGGCCGGGTAGAGAGCGCTGCGGTGGACGTTGGCCCCGGCGGGACGCACGGGCAGGTTGTAGCGGCGGCACCAGCTGATGATCGTGGTGGGGTGCAGGCCGAGCTCGGCGCCGAGGTCTTCCAAGCTGCGGCCGCGGCGTACGTATTGCTCGTGCAGCCACCGGCGGTTGATCCCGGGCGGTGGGTTGCTCGGGTCCCGCAGTGGTATGTCGTATGCGGTGGCGAGCGTGGTGATGCGGCGCCGGTTGACCTCGTAGCGGACGGCGAGAGCGGAGATGGACCAGCCGCGGTCGATGTAGAGGTCCCGGAAGGTCTCTGCGGGCAGCAAGATGCGCAGTCTCTCGCCGACGTTGTGGTCGCTGCTGGTGTCGCGGGGCTGGTACGTGCGGAGCGGTCGCGGTCTGGGCAGTGCTGGGATCTGCAGGTCGCGGCGGCGCCCTGACGGCGTGCGGGGGCGGGTGGTGCGAGCGCACGAAGGTGAGGGTGGGGGCGGGAACAGCTAGACGATCGACAAGAGTGCGACCTCGACCGCAGTGGCCGCTTCAATCAGCGCGACCCGATCGTCCGCTCCGCGCTTGGCTCGCAAGCAGAGGAGCCACTCTCAGGCGGTTGCTTCGACTCGCTCGCGAGCTCGCAGGCTGTCGCCATCTGCTGATGACTTACTGCGACACTTGGGTGCTGGAGGAAGATCGGGCCGAAGAGAAGTCGGCGTCCTGCATGACGTTGTGGTAGCCCCAGCCGTTGAGCTCACCCCGCTCCATATTGGACCGTAGATTGTCGTTGAGGCAGATCGGCTCCTCGAGCCTTTGTCGCGATCCGACTGCTTCCTGATGTGGCAGCCTGATCGGCTCTAGCAATCTGGGAAGTGAGCAAGTACTGACAGCAAGGCTGACTGGGCTATCTTGGCTGTCCGGAGTTGAGCTATGAGCGGTGCGCGACGGTGGGTGCCGTCTGAGGTTCACCCCGAACGGTGGACAGGGGCTTACACAGTTCAGGCAGCCGCTGCCAGCGACCGCTCGTAGGTGTCGGGACTGAGCATCCCGATCG
>NZ_JBFBAG010000091.1:0-18658 GCF_040682155.1 Amycolatopsis sp. NPDC051371 | reverse complement strand
TGGACCCGACCGGGACGGGCCGCGCCCGATGGACGATGCGCTGGAAGCCAGTGATCAACGCGTTCGCCATCACGTTCGGTGACCGCTGGCCGGGAGCTGAAACCTACTGATCAACAACGCCGGAAACACCGATCACGGGATAGACCCGGTGCGCGCGGCCAGCCGGTTCGTGGGCGTTTGGGAGCTCACACTTATGACCGGGATAGTGCAAGTGCTGAGGCACCAGTCCAACGTGGCGGCCGGTGCCGCTGGTCGGACCGTCCTACCGTGTACCTGGAGACCAGGAGTGTCGCTGCTGAGACACTTCCCGCTCGCGGGAGTAGCTACCGCAGCGAGCCTCATCCAGGTTACAAACTCCTGCGGGGCGCGCGACTCTGGGCGATCACCGCTCTGATCATGTCGAGGGTGACGTCATGGCGGTTGTACTTTTGGCGCAGGTAGGCATGGATGCGTTCCGTTTCCCACCCGGGACGTTGCGCCATGTGCACGATGAGCTGCTGGGTGGCCGCGGAGGGTAATCGAACTGATCTGTTCTCTTTGTGATTCTTGTCGGGCTCTCGATCGTCGTTCGAGATCGGGAAATACGGACGCCTGCCGGTGTCATCGTCGTAGATCATGGGCACCGCCCCCTCCCGAACGACGCTAAGGACAGGGTTCGCCGGGGTCCATGACCGGTCTCGGGCAGGAGACTGCCGATGCCTGGGCGTGTTCATGACCGAATTCGCCCTTGACGCTGCGATCGGTGGGAAGATCGGTGCGCTGGGGCGCCTGGGGTCCGTACCTGGAGCCGTTCGCAGCTGGGACGCGCGGTTACCGGACGAAGGGACTCATCGAGTAGGTGTCCGCCCGCATCGCCGTCGTGGATCCGTTGCCGATGTTCCGGACCGGCCTCGTGACCGTCCTGGAGGCTTCCGGGCACGAGGTGGACGCTCCGGCCGAGGTCGTCGGGTGGGTTCGGCACCAGACCGGCTCGGTGGTGTTGCTGACCTTGCGGTCGGCACGCGACTGGAAGTTGCTGGAGCGGGTGTGCGCTGTGGACAGAGGCCAAGCCGTCATCGCGCTCTTGGAGGACGAGTCACCGGTGGTCGGCGCGCGTGCGGTCCGGTTCGGTGCGCGCTCGGTGCTTCCCCGAGACGTCGACGTGACGACGTTGTTGCGTACCGTGGACGCGACCATCGGCGGGCAGGCGGTGATGCCGATATCCGTGGCGGAGACCCTCGCCGGCGACCCTCGTGATGTGGAGCGTGCCCCGTCGACCGAGCAGTTGTCCTGGTTGCGGCAATTGGCTGGCGGCATGACCGTAGCCCAATTGGCGGATCAGGCTGGCTACTCCGAGCGCGCGATGTTCCGGCTGCTGCAGGGCCTGTACCGGCAGCTGGGCGTGAAAACCAGGCTGCAGGCGATCATGCACGCGAAAGAAGCGGGCTGGTGCTGACGGGTCAGGGGGCGGCGAGTGCCGCGATGGCCGCCTCCAGCCGGTTCGATCGAGGAACCGAGTCGTCGAGCACGCCGAGAATGAGCCGCATTCTGTTCACCAGCGCGGGCGTCGGTGGGGTGAGGCTTCGGGCCGTCCGGAACGCCTCGACGGCGTCTCCGAGACCGGCCCGGCCGGCGAGGTGCAGCCCGCAGATCGCCACGCCCTTGAAATCGTGGGCGGCGAAGTCCCGTTCGTCGTACCGGATGCGCTGGGACGCCTCCTCGCGCAACTGCTTGAACCGCGCTTTCGCCGCGGCGTGGTCATGCTTCTGCCAGTCTGTCAGGGCGTGCAGCGCGAGCACGACGAGCGAGCGGCCCGTCCGTCGGTGGTGCTGCGCTCGCTCGATCACGAGGCGAGCCTTCGCGGCTTCGGCTCTCGACAGGTGGATGAGGCACAGGGTGGTCCGCACCTGGAGGAGCGTGACCGGGTCCCGCAGCCGCAATGCCTCCTCCTCCGCCGCCGCTGCCGCTGACTCGGCGGCTGGGAGATCATCTCGGTCGAACAGCACATCGGCGCGTCCGTCTAGGCAAGATGCGTGGAGCCAGTCGTCGGGGCGTTCGGTGGCGGCGTCTTGGGCGGCGTCGAGGAGCCGTTTGGCGTCGTCGGGCCGCCCGAGTTCCGAAAACCAACGTGCCAGCTTGAGCGCGGTCGTCACGGTTTGGGAGGTCGCGAAGTTCACCGCGTGGGGTGTGTCCGGATAGTCGGTCAGCAGGGGAATCGAGAGCGCGGTCTCTGCGTGGCTGATGGCGGTGCGGTAGTCGCCGCGCCGCCGATGGCAGTCGGCCATGCCCGCCAGCGCACCCATCCGCACCATCGGGTCGTGCAGGCGATGGGCCTCGGTGCTCGCGAGTTCGTAGGTGTCGAGTGCTTTGCGGGTGTCGTTCTTCTCCCAGTACATCGCCGCCAGGTTGCCCTGTATCCGCATTCTCGAGACGTCATCGCTCTGGTCACCCGCGATCTTCAATGCCCTCTTGAAGGCCCGGCCCGCCTTGGTGAATCGTCCTTCGGACGTGTAGATGTCACCCAAAGCGTTCCAGTTGGCCATCGTCAGATGACGGTCGCGAAGCCTTTCGCTTACCTCCTCGCGTTGCTTTCGCAAGAGGTGGCCACAGTTCCATTCGCGAAGTATGCCGTCGATCAGTTCGATCATGTTGTATGCGGCGTCGTGCTCTCGGGAGTTCAACAACGCCGTGAGCTCGGCGAAGTGCACCCGAAGGTCTGCAGGGCCACGAGGATCGAGGTTTTGCAGGTCCGTCAGTTGTGCGGCCGCCAGGAAGTAGAGGGAGGAACGGGCATCCTCCGGTTTGTCCCTGAGGATCAGCTCGCAGTCGTCAGGCGGAACGAAGTAGTCACAGGATGCCGTTCGATGGACGATCAGGCCGGCTGCCAGCATCGACAACGCCTGATGAATCACCGTCGGGGAGAACTCCGTCGGGCTGACGTCGTCGACGAGCTTCTTGACAGCAGTCTCCGGAACGGGGGTGCCGAACGAGGCGAGGGCTTCCAGTACGTGGAGCTGCGGTGGGCTGAGCCGGCTGATGAGGAGCCTGGTGAGGAACGCCGGAACGTCGTCACGGTGCTGAGCGTTCATGCTCTCGGTCAGCCCGGCGAGGTCCAGTTCGCCGTTCGACGCGACGATCGCGGCGTGTGCCAGTTCCGCGAGCCGTGGGTTGCCTGCCAGCTTCCGGTGGAGTACCCGCCGTGAATCTTCGGGCAGGCTTTCGGGATCCATGCGCCCGTGGCGGTCCAACCCGGCAAGGTATGCGGAATAGTGCTTGTCGGACATGCTGGGCACGATCTCGGGAGGGCGTGTCGACCAAGCTCGGTCTTTCGGCGAGAACAGGTCGCACTGTGTCACCAGAAGCACCGTCACCCGGTGCTCGCGTTCGGTCGCAAGCACCTCGAGCGCCTCGTCGAGATCGCGGTCCACCTGGCCGGTCTCGGGGTCCAGCAGGTTCTCGGCCGAGTCGATCGAGACCACGACGCGGGAGCGGCCGAGCCGTCGCAGCTCCGCCTCCAGCCTGACCAGGGGGGACCCGCGGCGCCGGTGTGGAGACGGACGGACGGTTTCCGGCTCGCCGACCACGCAGTCGACGAGCGTCTGCACGTCCAGAGGAGCTGCTGCGGTCACCTCGTATGCGCGGACCTGTGATGGCGCCCAGTAACCGGTTTCGTCCGAAAGTTCCTTCAGCACACTGTTGACCAAGGCTGTTTTGCCGATGCCCCGGGTTCCGTTCAGTGTGACGATGCCTCCCGATTCGCTCGTCAAGCTCGTCCACAGCTTGGTTCTTTCGCCTCGTCGATCCACGAGCGGGGTGGTGGGGACGGCCGGCGCCGGTGTCGAGCCGGCCGCAACGACGATCTGCTTCGCCGGCCTCTCGAGGTACCTTTCCGCGGCGAGAGCGGCCGTGTACAGGCACCACTCCTTCGTCTCGTCCGGTGCGTCGGTGCGCGGGTTCCGGCCGAGGTAGGTGAGCCCGACGCCGACCAGCGACAGCAAGCATTGCCGATCCCACTCGCTGCCCCAGCCTTCGTCGACTCGGGGAGGGCGTGCGCCGTGGACCGCGGCGCTGATCGTCCGGAACGGTTCCATGCCCTCCGGACTGCCGGGGTCCACCAGGACATTGGCGATCTTGTTCCGCGCCTGGGTCTTTCGCACGTCGAAATTGTCGAGCGCGAGGGCCACGAGCAGGTACATCGGATCTCTCGTCAGGGGAGCTCGATCGGAGTATCGATCGCAGTCGATGAGGACGTACGAATCGGCGTTGATCGGATCTGTCGGAATGATGACGTTACGGCCGTTGAGGTCGCCGTGTGCCTTGCCGACGAAGAGGTCCTGGACGGCTTCTTGTCCTTCGGGGCCTGTGAGGAAGCGGAAGGGGTTGGGCAGTTCCCGGGCCCAGCCCTTCAAGGCTATCCGTGGACGCCGGTCGAGAATCCCGTGGTGACGCGCCCAGGCCAGGGCGTCGTCGTGGCGCCTGCCCGTGATCAACGTAATGATGTCCGCCACTTTTCGAGTCTCCCGGCGGACGTGCTTGCCGTTCCAGTCGGTCAACACCGAGCGAACGACGGCAGCGCAATAAGCGGGAAACTCGACCTCGTCGATGAGACTGCCGAGTTGTCGCGATTTTTCCAGGTTGCCGTGGGCGATGTACAGGAAAACAGCGCTCCACTCGCCGAGCGGGATCACCTTGTCCTCCACTTCGGCGATGTGCTTGCCGAAGCCGTGTGGCTTGTGCAGGGAGTTCGCGTCCCGCGATGCCTGCCGGATGTTCGAGACTCTCGTGGCGCCACCGGCCTTGAAGAACTTCAATATCCGTTGGTCGGCGCCGCCGCCGTCCTTCTCGCGCACGACCTTGGCGACCGGTTCTCCGCTGCGGCCGTCGTCGAACCAACCGCGGTGATGCAGGGAAAACTCCCTCTCGGCCAGCCATGTCACGAGGGCGGACATCACGCCCGGCGGGAGGTGCTGCGCCCACTTCTCCTGATCGTGGAGTTGACCCATGCCCGCCTCCGAACCCCTCGGCAACCCGCTACCAGGAATCTAGACTTCGGACGAGATCGATGGCAGCCGTCGTTCGGTCGAGCACGTGGCTCACCGGGAGCGCGAAGGGACTCGGCCGTCGGATCGCCGGTCCGTCGGCGCCGGGAGGCGGCGGTCGCGGACTCGAGCGGACGCGGGCGAGGCTGCGTGGATCGAGGCCGTCGTGTCCGGGGTTGTACGAGATCCCGTCTCGCGCTCCGTTCCGGGGTCGGGTCTGACGGACCGTGGAACCGGTCCACGACGACGAAGGAGAAAAACCGATGTGGCGATCCGGCACCAACCGCATGATCTTTCCGCCTCCGCCTCCGCCTCCGCCTCCGCCTCCGCTCTCCTGCGGGGCCCATCTGCTCACCGGACTCTCCTGCCTGATCGACCTGGCGTCGGTGTGGCGTTACGCGCCGTCCATGGCGGTGGTGTTCCTGACGGTCGGGTCGGCCGTCCTGCTTCTCGCTGGTGCGTCTGCCGGGCAGGCAGCGCTCTTCTCGGAAGAGGTGGAGTGTGTCCGAACCTGCGATCGTTGCCACCCGTGACGACTTCTCCCGCCAGCTGGTGCTGCTCCGGGAAGAGGCGGGGCTGACCGTCCGGGAACTCGCTCGGGCGATCGGCGTGCCGGCCAGCACGTTGGGCGGCTACTTCACCGGGGCCCATCTGCCGCGACCGGGCAGCAAGGCGTTCCGCGATCTCCTGAGAGCGTGCGGCGTCCTGGATGCGCCGGCCGTCGCCGCTTGGGACCTCGCGCTGCGCCGTGCGCGCCGTCCCGGCGGCGGGCGAGGCGAAAGAAGCGCCGAGGCGCCACCGGAGCACCCGGCCCCGCTCGCGGTGTCGACGAGGGCGCCGACGGATCGGCTCGCACGCCAGCCACGGGTGCGCGGCCGAGCGGACCTGCTGAAAACGCTGGCGACGGTGTTGCGCCGGACCCCTGGGGCAGAGCCGGCTCCTGCCGTCCGTGTTCTGCACGGGCTCGGCGGCAGCGGCAAGAGCACGCTGGCGCTGGCGCTGGCGCGCCAGGCGGAACGGCAAGGCATCCGCGTGTGGTGGGTGGCGGCCGGTGATCCCGTGCTGTTCACGGCGAGCGTGCAGGCGGTCGCGGTCGACCTGGGGATCGCGCCCGAGCACCTCCGGCTCGGCAGCCTGCCCGACCGAGTGTGGACGTGCTTGAACGGGTATGACCGCCCGTGGCTGCTGGTGTTCGACGGGGTGGACGACCCACTCCGGTTGGCACTGCCCGGCGGAGGCATCGCCGACGGCAACGGCTGGGTTCGGCCGATCGAGTCCGCGTGGGGCGCGGTCGTGGTCACCACCCGCAACCGCGACTCGCGTCACTGGACCGCGTCCGATGAGCGGTGGGTTCAGCTGCACGCGGTCGATCCCCTGACCCCCGACGCCGGCGCCCACGTCCTGCTCGAACTGGCCGGGGACGCCGCCGGCGACCTCGCCGCCGCCCAACGACTGTCCATCCGGCTCGGAGGCCTGCCGCTCGCGCTGAGCCTCGCCGGCCGCTACCTCGGAGAGGTCACCGCCATGCCACCGAGCTTTGCCGACCCGGGCGACGCCGCCGGGTTCGACGACTACGTCAACGCCATGGACGAAGGGAAACATCACGAACTTCTCGACGGCTCGACCGCACCGGACGGAGGTGACCGGGAGACGATCGGGCGTACCTGGGAGCTGTCGCTGGACTTGCTTGCCAAGGCGGGTGTTCCCGAGGCACGCCGAGTGCTGCGGCTGTTGTCCTGCCTTCGGCACGGGCCCATCCCGATCGATCTGCTGCGCCCCGACCTCCTGGCCGCCTCCCCGCTGTTCCCCGGGCTGACCGCACGCAGGCTTTGGCAGTCGATCAAAGAACTGGCCAACGTCGGTCTGGTCGACCGGCAGCCGACGGACGACGACGCTGGTGAGTCGGTTGTCCTGCACCCGCTGGTGCGCGAAGTGTCCCGGCGGCAGGACGACATGGCGGGCGACGCGGCCGCCTATCTGGCGCTCCTGGCCGCGCTGCTGTCGGGCGCAGTGGGCGACCTCGACCCGAAGCACCCCTCTTCGTGGGCACGGTGGTCGGCGCTGGCGACGCACTGCGCTGCTCCGCTCGACCTGGTCGCCGAGCAGGGGCCGGGCCACGTGGCGGATGCGGTCGCCCTCGTGGAACCGGCCCTGGCCGCGACCCGCTACCTGCGTGCGGCGGGCCACCCGGCGAAGGCCGCCGAAGAGTGCGCTGCCGCTCTGGCCGCCGTGCGGCGCCTGTTGGACCGAGACGACCCCGTCGTCCTCGCGCTGCGCCATGAGCAGTGCCGCAGCTGGTACGACGCCGGGCGCTACGACCAGGCGAAACATGACCTGCACGACGTCCTGGAACGCCGTCGCCGGGTGCTGGGTGCAGACCACCCCGACACCGCGACCTCCGCTCATTACCTCGGCCGGGTCCTGTTCGACCATGGGCTGCTCGAACACGCGCGGCGCTACTTCGCCGAAGCGCTCGACGCTCGTCGTAGGGTGCTCGGCGAACGCCACCCGGACACCCTCACCAGCTTCAACAACATGGCCGCCGTGCACCTCGAACGCGGGCGGACGACCGATGGAGAGGAAGCGCGCCGCGAACTCGACATCGCCGAGGAAATGCTCCGGGAAGTACTGAAGGCCCGGCTTGAGGTGCTCGGCGAGGACCACCCGGCCACCCTCGTCACGTACCACCACCTCAGCCGGGTGCTCCAGGCACGCGGCGACCTCGACCAGGCCGAACGTCTCGTCCGCCGTCTCGTCGACGTGAGTGTTCGCGTCCTCGGGCCGAACCACCGCCGCACCCTCGATGCGCGCCAACTGTCTGCCGACGTCCGGCATGCGCGAGGCGATGCGGCCGAAGCCGACGAGCTGACCAGGCAGGTTCTTCACGCCCGGGAACAGGTGCTCGGACCTGATCACCCGGCGACCCTGGTGTCCCGGCACCGCTTGGCCTTGGTGCTGCATGACCTGGGCAGCGTTCGCGAAGCACGTGATCTCCTCGCCGAAGTGGTCGCCGACCGGGAGCGGGTGCTCGGGAGCCGGCATCCGATGACTCTCCGCGCGTCAGCCGACCTTGCGGTACTGGAGGAACGGTGATCAACCCACCACGGGACCTGGCCGAATTGCTGACTCAGGTCGATGCGCTGATCCGCCGGCTTCGAGCGGACTACCAGGCGGCGCGGGGAGACGCCGACCTCGCCACCACGAACGCCGGCCGCGGCGAGGACGAAAACCCCTGGGCCGGAGTTTCCGTGCGGTCGTCCGCGCGGGCCGACACCCGTCTCCTGCCCGGAAAAGAAGCCTTCGGCGTGGCGGCCCGGCGTCCCGAGCCACCGATCGGTCACGCACCAGGACCGTCGCCCGTCCGCCTCCGGCCTGCCGACGTGGCGAGGCGACCACCGAACCCGCCGCACACCCTGCGGATGGGGTTCGTCGTCGACGTCGTCGGCTATGGCCTGCGGCCCTGGCACCTGCGCGGCTTGGTGCAGCGGCGGGTCTCCGACCTGAAGGACGCAGTTCTGGAGCACCTCGACGTCGATCCTCGCGACGTCGACCAGCAAGGCACGGGGGATGGTGTCCTGGTGTTCCTGCCGGTGGACCTGGACGTGCCGCGTGCGGTGTCGCGGCTGCTCAGCGGCTGGCGGGACTTTCTGGACGAGGACAACCGGCTGTACCGGGATCGCCTCCGGCTCCGCATGGCGGTGGTGCTCGGGCCGGTCGCGCCCGGTCCGCTGGGGTTCGTCGGCTCGCCCGCGATCGTTGCCGGGCGGTTGCTGAACAGCGGTGTCCTTCGAGCCGCGGCAGTGGACAACCCCGGCGCCGACATGGTGGTGCTGCTGTCCGACGCACTCCATTCCTTCGCCGTGGATCCTGCGGATCCGGCGTTCACCCGCCACTGGGTGGATGTGAAGGATTTTCGCGGCCATGGGTGGCTGTGGGTCGGATGACCGCTGTCGCACGGCGACCGAGCGCCCCTTCGCTGTGCGATTGCGGCGGGGTGGTTCAATCGACCTTCTCCGCCCGTCGCAACCCCCGAGAAGAAGGACTTTCCAATGTCGCTGACGGCGTGCTCGCACAGCGTGGTCGTGCACGGTGAATGTGCCGGAGGGGCACGGTGAGCGGCCGAGTCGACGCGCCGCTGGCAGCGCGTATCGGGGCGGCCGCGGCGCAGGCGTTGAAAGAGCACGGCGAGGGTAAGGGCTGCGACTACTCCCTGCGTAAATGGTTCGAAAACGGGCGTACTTCGGCAATCGTCGCCGCGGTGTACGAGAACGACAACACCCGAAGCCGCACGACAAAATTGGTGCTCAAGACCGTCGGAAGCGCGGACGAGCCGATCGAAGAGGCGGAGTTCGCCCGCCATCGGCTTGCTGTGGAGGAAGCGCCCGGGAACTTCGCCCAGGCCCATCTGGCCCGGCTGTGGGGCGACCCGATCCGGGTGGGTGACGGGACGTGGCTCGCGTTGCAGGAGGTCGCAGGCGAAGGGGGCGGTGAGATCGAACCGATGGCGGTGCTGCTCGGCCACGTGCTCGGCGACGTGCCGTCCGGAGCCGCGGGATCCGGAGCGGTGGACATCGACCCGGATGGGTTCGCTCGGGCCTGCGGCTCGGTGGTCGGGACTGTGCTGCACGAGTGGGTGGGGCCCCCGTACACGCCGGATGTCACGAATGTCGCCGCCTTTCTCCGCCACCACACCGGCAGCCGCCCGACCGAAACCACAAGGCTGCTTCCGTATGCGCGGCAATACGCCGGCCAAACCATCGAACTCGACGAAGAACCCGGCCGTCTGGTGAACCCGTTCGCATTGGCCGGGGGAACCTTCTTCGGCCAGGCGGAATTTCCGATGCTCTCCGGCAGGACCCACGGCGATCTGCACATCGACAATGTGCTCATGGTCGCCCATCCTCAGGTCGACGACAGGAAGTTCTTCCTCATCGACCTGGCGCGATACGAGCCGGCTGGGCCGGTCACCCGCGATCCCGTGCATTTCGTGCTGCACCTGTTGGCGCGGCACGGGGTGGGTAAGTCCGTGGAGCATCGGGGCCGATTGATCGATCTGCTGCTGCACCCCGAGGACCGCCGTGCGCAGGACATGCTGCCGGCCTGGGTGGTGAAGATCGTGACGGCAGCGGACTCCGCCGGACGTGAGTGGGCGAAAGCACCCAAGCTCGTCGACGAATGGCGCGTGCAAACGCTGCTGTCGTTGGTCGGGTGCTCCTTGCGGCTACTCGGACGGAAGTCGACCAAAGACGAAGACCGTCTCTGGTTCCTCCGGCTGGCGGCCAGGGCGGCCGAAAGGTTCGTCGCCTCCATGGCCGACATGCCGCTCGCGGTCGGGCCGGTCGGGCAACCGGCCTCGAACCAGGAACGGCCGGCTGCGGAGCCGGACGGGCTTTCGGCACGGTCGGCGTTCCTGCGCAGGACGCTGCACATCAGAAGGGTGCATCAGGAGGTGCGGCGCACCCTGGTCGACGAGTCGGTCGTGCCCGCCCTGGTGGGGGAGGAGCCTAGTGCCGTCGTTGTCCGGGGAGATGCGGGTGCGGGGAAGTCCACGATCGCCGGCCAGATCTACGACGCCTTGGCCGAGCGCGACGACGTCGTGCCGCTCGTCACGCCCTGCCAGCACATCGACGAGCTGCCGACGTCGGTTGACCAGTTCGACCAGGCGGTCGGAGCCCTGATCGACGCGACGTCGTCGGCGAGCGTCGCGGTCCGGGAGCTGACCGCAGCCGGCCGGCGGCCGGTCCTCATCCTGGACACCGTCGACAACCTCTTGGAGCAACGCACCGCCAAGATCATCGTCGACTTTCTCGTCAGGGTGATGCAGGAGGGCGCGTCGGTCGTCCTGACTACACGCCCGTTCCACTTCAACGCGTGGATCAAGCCTCACGAGGCGAGGTTCGCCGGCGCGCTGCGTGCACCGGTTTCCGTGCCTTTGCTCGACCGCGAAGAGGTGCTGACCCTCGTTGCCGGGTACCTCCGGGTCCATCCCTCCGAGCACGTTCCGGATGCCAGGGCCTTCGGCGAGCGTGTCTGGGACATGTCCAACGACCGGCTCGGGATGCAGCTCATCGTTCGCAACCCGTACTTCCTGCTGATGTTGTGCGAAACGTTCGGGCCCGCGGGCGTCGTCCCGCCCGAGATGACCACCTCCCGGCTGTGCGACCAGTACGTGCAGGTTCGGGTCTACGGCAGCCGCAAGTACCCGGAAGGCCACGACGTGCTCAAGGGCAAGCGGCAGCTGTGGCAGCTCGTCGCGGGTGAGCTGTGGCGGCGGTCGGGTGACAGGCTCGCACTCGCTGTTCCCCAGTCGTGGCTGGACGAGCAGGTCGGTGACCAGAACGCGTTAGAGGATCTCTTGAGCGAGGAGGTACTGGTCAGGTCACCCGCGGATCCGACGTCGGTCCAGTTCAACCACCAGTTCCTGGCCGAGTTCGGGATGGCGATCCACCTGCGGGACCACGGAGTGGCCGAGCTGCACGCCCTGCTCGACGGCATGCTGGGCGCACCGGGATCCCGCTGGTTCGCGTGGCCGATCGTGCGCCACGTGCTCGCCAGGGCGCACAGCACCGCCGACCTGGATGCCACGCTCGATCGGATGAACCTGGCGGAGAACTACGCCTACCAGGTCGCCGCGCAAGGATTGGTGGAGCAGGCGTTCCCCTGCTACCTGGCGAAGCTCGCGGACTACGAGCAGAACTACGCGGCGCTGTTCGAGCTGCAAGTCCTGTACTTCGTCGACGACTCCAAAGTCGGCGAAGCGTTGACCTTGCTCACCGACATCATAGTGCGCGGGGACGCCGAGTGCGCGGCCCAGGCCAGCGCGGTCGCGGGCCGGCTCGCTGCCCGGTCAGCCGAAGTGGCGCTGGACAACGCCGCGGCCATCGGTGGACTGCTGGATGCCGTGCTCCTGGTGCGCGAACGGCAAGCCGCGGCCAGCCCACGAGATGCAAGTCCACCCGACCAGTTGCTGGAAAGCGTGATCGGTCCCTTGGCGAACCGTGGCGTCGTCCTCCCGGCGGACCTCTTGAGAAAGGCACGTTCGCTGGTCGCGGGCGGAACCCCCGTCTGCGCGCGTGTCGTGGTCCGCCTCCACTTGGTGCCCGGAGTGGCTGCGTCGGAGCGGCAGGCGCTGCTCACCGAGCTGCTCGCGTATCGCTCTGCCGGCAAAGTGGGGGAGCTCGGGGCCGACCTGGTCCTTCGAACGGTCGTCTGGGACCTCGAGTCCGACGCGCTCCCCGAACCCGGTGGGCGCCACGTCCGCCCGGCTGACTTCCTGGAGAGTGGAGACAAAGCGAGTGGGCCGTTGCGGGCGGCCGCGCTGGCCGCCGCCGCCCAGAAGGATCCCCGCTTGCGACCCGTGGTGGTCGAGATGTTCTCCGCCGGTGCCACGTCGAGCTCCGAAGCAGGCAACCGCTCGCTGATCTGCCTCCAGGAGGTGATCAAGCGAGGTGGGCAAGCGTGGCTCCTCGCGGAACTCGCGAAGCGCGCCCGCCAGCACCCCGTAAGCCTCTCGCCGCGGCTCAAGGGCGTGGTGAAGCACCTCGCCCTGAACGTTCCCGACCGCGAGGTGCGGCACGGCTGGGCCGACTGGCTCGCTCCTCATCTGATCGAGGGGCGCTACACCGACATCGAGAGCTACCTGTTGCTCGGATGGGATCACGACGAGCACCGGAAGAACGCGGAGAAGGCGTACCTGCTCCTTCCGCCGAAGGAACGGGAATCGATTGTCGCCAAGTTCGCCGAGAAGCCGGCACCGGGCAAGGAGGCCGTGGTGCGTCTGCTGCTGAAGGGGCTGCCCGATGCGACGCCGCTCGTGCGTGTGCGGGCGATGGACATCAGTGGTGACCACGAGCCGGCGGGATTGGTGGACCTGGTGGGCGCCGAGGCTCGTTTGGTGTCCGCGCAGGCGATGACGCGCCTGGAGCAAGCCGCCCGCGCGGGGAGTCCCTGGCTACGGCCGGAGATGCTCGACCGGTACGCGAACAGCGACGCTCCCGGTATCCGTGCCGGAGTGCTGAAGATCCTCATTCCCCTCGTCCGAAAGAATGTGGGCGACGTCGACGGCGTGGTCACCCGCTGGACGGCCGCGGCAGCAGATCGCCCGGCGGACGAACTGCAGGGTTCGGCGCAGGAACAGGCACGCCTGCTCCTGCTGTGTCATTCGTACCTGCGCGACGACCGCGGCTCGGCGCCGGCCGCCTTGGCCGCCATCATCCGTTATGTCGACCGATGCGTGACGTCTCCCGTTCCCCGGGAGGCCGGCCGTGAACTGGTCGCTCTGGTGAAGACGGCCGCCTCGCGCGCGGATGTGTCGACGCGTGCGGTAGCCGCCCGGTGGATCATCGACCTGCTCAACCGAATCGACATCGCAGATGTGCGCGCCGGCAGATCGTTCGTGAAGGAGACGCTGGGGAAACTACTGGAGCGCGGCCACCTCACCCTCCGGGGCTTGACGGCGCAGGTCAAGGCCTGGCCATCCGACAACGTGAAGGTTGTGGTGGATGTAATCATGAGACATGACCCGGCCGGCAACCACAGTTCCCTGCTGGATGTGCTCTGGGATGCCGATAAGACTGGTGAAGTCCGGTCTTACATCGCTGCCGTCCGTGTAAAGGACCGATAACCGCTTGGCAAGTCCACAGGGGTAGCTATGGGGTTCGGACGACGTTGCTGGTGTCAGATGCTGATCGGTCCCCCCTCACAGCGGGTACGGCAGTGGCCGACTGACCCGAGCACACCGGGTTGGTGACTTGTCCGCAGCCGCAAGATCTAGAGTTGCCCCTTGGGGCCGGACACCTTGATTCCAGGCGGTGGTCTGAAGGGAAGCTGTCCTGGTGTCTCGCAGGTCGAAGTATCCGGAGTAGTTCCGTCGTGACGCGATCGAGCGACCGGCACGGACCATCCCGTCCGCCGCCGCGACGGAGACCGGAGATTCAGGCGCTGGACACCGCGTCCCGGGCACCGGCCAGCCATGGGTCGAGCTGGGCGATCCGCCCCCGGACGTCCGGCCGGTCCGGATAGGTCTCACGCACGAATGCCACGAACCGCTCGCAACAGGCCAGCAGAGCGGGCATCAGCTCGGTGACCGGGGTCGGCAGGACCGGCCAGGTCAGTACGCCGCCCGCGATGCGCTGCGCCGTGCTGCTGGCTTGATAGCG
Organism: Amycolatopsis sp. NPDC051371; assembly: GCF_040682155.1. Lineage (NCBI taxonomy): Bacteria > Bacillati > Actinomycetota > Actinomycetes > Pseudonocardiales > Pseudonocardiaceae > Amycolatopsis > Amycolatopsis sp. NPDC051371. Next base: position 4,482 of record NZ_JBFBAG010000091.1, on the reverse strand, counting down.
TCAACGAGGGCACGGTAAGCCGGTGACACATTGCGCACGCGTGGATTCGTCATGACCTCGGCACTCCGTCGCCGATGCGGTGCCAGCGTGTCGCAGCGAGGTCGTCGAAGACCGCCTCCGGCACAGGGCCGACGTCCATGATCTTTAAAAGCAGCCCCGACGTGAGATCTTCGTTCGTCGGCTTTACCCACGTCAGCCACTCATCGCCAGGCAGCAGTACTTGTCGGCGCTCGCCCGTGGGGGCGCATTCGACGACGAATGTCTCGCTACGGCCGATGACGTGCAGTGCGACGGCGTCGATGTTCACGACAGGCTCGGGCCCGGTGTTCCGCACGAACACCTGCACGCCGCTGCTGCCTTCGGAGCCTGCTACTCCGCCGACGATGTAGAAGGCCTGCACGCGAAGCCGTTCGGCGTCTCTCCCGCCGCCTCTCGTCGCTGGCGATCCGGAGGGCGACCCACGGCGGCGACCAATGCGCCCAGGCCGCCGAACCACTGACCGACGCCGGCCCAGTCGCCAGGGCTTAGTGGTCGGTTTCGGAAGTTCTTCGGGGGTTGTGAGGCCCGTCGGTCAGTAGGGGTTGTCGAGGTAGAGACCGCAGGCGCAGTCGAGGGCTTCTTCGGGGCTGCCGCTGGGGAACCCGGAGGGCAGGATCTGGTTTTCGTAGCGGTCGCTGCTGGCCAGGTAGAGCCCGAAACCCCAGTGCCGGGCTGAGCCGCCGTAGCGGAGCCGGATCAAGGGTTGCACTGTCCCGTCGGGCAGGTGCGCCTCGACGTAGACGAACGCGCCCCGGTAGCGGAACTCCAGCTCACCGGCCTGGGGCCAGTGGGTTGCGGCGTGGGCGCGCAACCGTTGCCCGACAGATGTCTTCGTGGACTCCGGTGGGGTGGCCATGACCGACATCGTGCCCCACCGCCATCCTGGGCGCCCGTCTTGACTCCTCGATCATGAAACGAGCCCTGTTGCGATGCCCGTGGTCCAGGCCTGCCCCGTGACGGTGACCGGCGCGATCCGGCGGGTGCTGACCAGGCGGTCCCGAGGTCAGAAGACGCCGTATCGGGACAAGGTCCGGGCGCAGATCGTGCTGCTGGCCGCCCGTCGGTGGTCCAACACGGCGATCGCGGCGCAGGTGGGCATCACGGTGGACACGGTCCGGACCTGGCGTGGCCGGTTCGCGGAGCAGGGGCTGGCGGGGTTGGCCGATCGGGCCCGCTCGGGCCGGCCGTCGCGGTTCACCCCGGTGCAGGTCGCGCAGGTCAAGGCGCTGGCCTGCCAGTTTCCGGCCCGTGCGGGGGTGGCGTTGTCGCGATGGTCGTGTCCGGAACTGGCCCGGGAGGTGGTGGGTCAAGGCATCGCGGAGGCGATGTCGGCCTCGACGGTGTGGCGGTGGCTGGCGCGGGAGGCGATCAAACCCTGGCAGTACCGGTCCTGGCTGTTTCCGCGTGACCCGGACTTCGCCACCAAGGCCGAGCGGGTGCTGGACCTGTATGAACGTCGCTGGGCGGGCAGGAAACTAGGCCCACGGGAATATGTGATCTCCAGTGATGAGAAGACCTCGATCCAGGCCCGGTGCCGATGCCACCCTGCCTTGGCGCCGGGTCAGGCGCGGATGATGCGGGTCAACCATGAGTACGAGCGGGGCGGCGCGGTGGCGTATCTGGCCGCCTACGACGTGGCGCGGGCGCGGGTGTTCGGGCGGTGCGCGGCCTCGACGGGGATCGTGCCGTTCATGGCGCTGGTCGAGCAGGTCATGACCGTCGAGCCGTATGCCTCGGCGAAGCGGGTGTTCTGGGTGGTGGACAACGGGTCCTCCCATCGTGGCCAGGCCGCGATCGATCGTCTGGCGAAGCGATTCCCCAATGCGGTCATGGTGCACACGCCGGTCCACCCATGGCCGGCCATCGCTTTGGGAAGTGATCCCGATGACTTCGATCACGACTGGAGGCCAGTTGAACATGCGAGTGTCGAGCTGGTCAAGGCGATGGCTGCCTCTGATATCGGGTTCGGGGCCAGAGGCGACGAGATTTGGAACATCTTGCTCTCCGAGGCCCAGAATCGCGACGAACCATCAGGTACTTCAGGCGAACAGTTCGACGCGTTGACAAGCGCAATCAATCGACCGTGCACAAAAGCTCTAGAAACGGTTTTGTCGTTTCTGGGGCACGAGTATAGGCTGAACGGCACGGTCATGCCGGAAGCTCTCGAACTGTTGTCTTCCATCCTGCAATTGGACGGTAGAATCGGCGTGGAACATCGCGCCATCCTTGCAACTAGAATCGAATTCCTCCGCCACATCGCACCAGCTTGGTTTGAGCAGCACCACGGCGAACTCTTCGGCGGCGATTCGCCCTCAGAACTGGGTCAGGTCACTGTGGACCTAGCTGTTAGATGGGGGCAAGTCAACAAGTGGCTCCTTGACAGCTACCCAAGTTCGGTCAGAGATGCCGTTGAGCATGCTCTTGAGCATTATCTAGTCTCCCTTCGCGACTGAAGCAATCCCTCCATCGGATTGACAGTCTCCTCGGGGATCGCACCCGCCTTTCTTGCTGACCGGAATTTCGCGTCTAGCCAACGTAAAGCACCGTCGTCAGAGAGATGCAACGTGGAAAGTATGAACTCACTGAAAGATAGCGAGCGAGCTTTGAGTAATTCTCCAATCTGATATTTGACCATCGCCTGAAGTGACCGATTGGTCCTATACCAGTAGCCAGTTTGGATGTTCCAATACCGACTAAGTACCGCTTGTTCGACGTATGAGAGGGCTTTCTCTCGAACGGCAACCGCAACCTTGGTATCCAAGAGTCCATCCCAATCCGTCTTGGCAGGCACTCGTAAGGCCTCGAAGATCGGCCCTGGCGCGACTGCTTGACCGAAGGGTAGCCCGGAAAATGCGCTGTCGTCGATAAGATAAGCGAGCTTGTCCACATCCACCGGGTTAGAAAGAAGGCCAGCCAGAAAGCCTTGAATAGGCGATGTAGGATTCGCTTGACGTCTTCGCATTTCTGCCCATTCCAGGCCTGCGCATTCGGTCAGAACATCACCTAGATTCCTCCCCTTGGAATCTCTCGTACCTCGCAGTTCGGCGTATTCATCCTTACCGTCAGTAGACATCAGTTCATTGAGCAGCTCATGATCTGCTAATAGTCCAGCACTCCGCACATTTGGCTGACCACGATCGTGAAGAAAGTCTTCGAACATGTGCTGAAAATGATAGCGTCCGACTGAATCAAGCAAGGCCATGAATAACGCACAGTCGACATCCTTTGTGGCTACACTGATTCTAAAACGCCAATCATCGAGCTGGTGACATATCGCCGTGCGAGCGAGGTCGTAGGTATGAAGCGCATGAACGAAACGGGTATGGGTAGCTCCCGGAAGGACATAATGCAACAAATCCAATTGCGGCAAGTTATGCAATCGCTGGAACAATGGGTGAGATATCACCGCATCAACTCTGGTCGAACACGGAACTCGAGCCCGACTGGTCGGGAGGATCACGCCTTTTTCCGGAACGGGCGCAAGCTCCGCAAGGCCAAGTGGTGAGATTTTACTAAAGGGAAGGCGTTTAAGTGCTTGCTCTACGTCGAGTGCTGATCTAAAATAGTCACTCGAATCCCCTGGATTGTCGAGCCGGCGACGCATATCATGCAAGGCTTCCATATTGACCCGGCCTAGATGGGCGGCGAGCGTTGCTTCAACCGCCGGTTCAGCTAGGAGGCGGCCGATGACAACGCCGAAGGCATGCAGGTCCAACCAAGGAAATTGGAGGCGCAGTTCTCGTCGACTCACTTGCGGACGATTTCGATTTGCAAATACAGGACGCAGCACGTCAGGAACGTAATCAGCAGTCGCAAAATAGTAGGTGTATTCGTCCCTGCGAGAGTCTGCTGGATCGTGATCCTGGGGTGGAACATGGTGACTAATGCCCAGGTCAATTATGACAGCCGATGGAGACTCCTGCGCCAGCGCGCCCGACCGAATCATGATGTTCTTCGGCTTTATGTCACAGTGAAGTACGTTTTTGCCATGCAGATAGACAAGGCCGCGCAGGACCTGGCTCAGTACATCGATAATATCCGCCCCCGTCGTGCCCGCTTGCCCGACATATTCATCGAGCGGCAGGCCGTCGATGAAGTCGGTCACCACGAACGGGCATTCTTTTCCTTCCTTGGTTTGCAGGACGCCGAAGTCGGTTATTTTCACAATGTTTTCATGGCTTAGAGAGCCAAGAGTATCGACTTTCCGTGTGGAAGTTTCGCGAGAATAGACTCGGGTCTATCTGCTCAATTAGGTCGTCGCGTGGTAGTATTAGTTTGACGGCGCGATGCAACCGCTCACGATAGATCGCCCTGAAGACAATGCTGGACCCGCCATCGCCGACGGGCTTAGTACTGCAACGGCAGTTACGTGAGTGGGTAGCCGCGGCGTTTGTAGTGACTGAGGCGGGCTTGGTGTTGTCGTCGGCGGCGGAAGCATGACCA
>NZ_JBFBAG010000090.1:0-20285 GCF_040682155.1 Amycolatopsis sp. NPDC051371 | reverse complement strand
AACCCCACCGCACACCCCGAAGGCCCCATCACCGCCCGGCTGATCGTGCGCCGCTACCGCGTTGAAACCCGCACCGAGCAAGGTGAACTGTTCCCCGTCTGGCGTTATCAGGCCGTCTTCACCGACACCGGCCTGGACACCGTCGCCGCGGAGAAACAGCACCGCGGCCGGGCCGGGACCATCGAGGCGGTCTTCGCCGACCTCAACAACTCCGCCTTGGCGCACTTCCCGTCCGGGCAGTTCCACGCCAATCAAGCCTGGCTCACCCTCGCCGCCCTGACCCACAACCTGCTGCGCACCCTCGGTGCCTTGGCCAGCCGGTGTCATGCCCGGGCCCGCACCGCCACCCTCCGCCGCCAGCTGATCAACGTCCCGGCGCGGTTGACCCGCACCGCCCGCACCCTCACCCTCCACCTGCCCCGCCACTGGCCCTGGGCCGACTGCTGGGACAGCCTGTTCACCAGCACCGCAGGGCCGCCACCGGCCCGCTGAGACCCTGCCCCAGCGACCGGAGACCGAACGTGGACGTGCTGGACCAGCCAGCACGATCACGCACGCCCACCACCCACCACAAGATCAACAACCCGGCCTCAAGATCACCACAAAACACATCGGTGGATCCAGGTCCGACGACCTGAATGACTCATTCAAGACGTTTGGGCGGGGCGTGCTAGCCGGGCGGGTCGTCGTCGGGGCGGACCTGGACCCAGTGCAGCGTGTCGGCCTCGGGCCACCACCCGGCGACCTCCGGCCGCGGCTGCGCGCCGTCTTCGGCCCACCAGCGTGGGGGCGCCTCCTCACCCATGCCCCGACGGTAGGCGGGAGGGGGCGGCGGCCGCACCGGTCGAGGGCGGCCAACGTCCGGTTCCGGCCGGTTGCCGGCGGGTGCCGGCCGGCCTTTCGGGCCGTCTGGGCCGCGCCTGCGGGGCTTCCGGTGGCCGGAAGCGGACAGTGGCCGAACCCGCCCCTGCCGGTGCACGGTGCCCCGGCTTTAGGTTGGCGGCGGAAGATCACTTCGCGGGAGAGGACGAACATGCGCAAGCGAGCCTGGGCCGGTCTGGCCGCGGCACTCGTCGCAGCGGCGTCGTTCGGCGCGCTGGCGGTGCCGGCGGCTTCGGCGGCGACCGGCGGTGGTCCCGTCGGCAAGCCGAGGCCGGTGTGCGTGTGGATCTGGACCGGCGGGCCGCCGGAGTGCCGGAAGCTGCAGTAGCGGCCCCGGCTCGGCGCGCGCCCGCCTCAGCCCAGCCAGCCCAACCGGGTCGCGGCGAAGACCGCCGCCACCCGGTTGTCCGCCTGCAGGGCCTCCAGCAACCCCTGGACGTGCCGGCGGACCGTCCTTTCGCTCACGTCCAGGTGCCGCGCGATCGCGCCGTCCGTCATGCCCGTCGCCAGCAGGTCCAGGACCTTCGCCTGGGTCGGCGTCAGCCCGTGGCGCGGCTGCGAAGCGGGGCCGTGCACCGCCACCGCCTGGCTCCAGACCAGCTCGAACAGCATCCGCAGCGACGCCACGATCGTCGGGCTGCGGACGAACAGCGCGCCGTCCATCCCGCTCGGGTCGAGCGGGACCAGCGCCGAATGGCGGTCCGCGATCACCATCTTCATCGGCAGCTCCGGCGCCACCCGCATGGTCCAGCCGGCCGCGACGCTCGCGTCGACGATCTCCTTCGCGCCTTCGAACTCCAGCGCCGCGCGCTCGTACACGTTGCGCAGGACGACCCCGCGCTCGGTCACCGCGTCCGGCAGCCGCATCACCGTGCTCGCGTCCGGCTTGCGCTTGAAGTGGCGCGTCGTGAAGGTCAGGAACTCCTCGCGCGCGGACAGGCACAGCTCCAGCGACAGTGAACCGATGCGCCGCGGGTCGGTCAGCACTTCGACGGCGGAGTCGCCGCCCGAACCGTTCGCCGACCGGTACACCGCCTGCAGCACGTCGAGCTGCTGGCGCGCGGCGACGATCTGCCGCTGCTGCTCCAGCAACTGCTGCTGGGCGCCCAGGATGGCGTGGTCGACGGCGCGCACCGGCTCCATCGGCGCGATCACCGGGTCGTCGCGGTAGTCGCGGCGCACGAACCCGCGGTCGAACAGCTCCCGCATCTCCGGGCTCTCGGCCCGCGGGTCGTCCAGCGGTAGCGGCCCGGTGCGCACCATCGCGTCGTACAGCGCGCCCGCGCCGGGTGTCAGCAGCCCCTCGAGCATCCGCGTCCCCTTCCGGCAGCGCGGGCGGGCCCGGCCGGATCCGGACACTGACCGCTCTGCCGCCTACCCCACGCGCCGGACGGGGGAAAGGATTAGGCCGCTCGCGAAATCGGGGCCGGACCCGTCGTGGGGGTGGGTCCGGCCCCCCGCGCGCCCGTCACCTCACCAGCGTCGCGACGGGTCGATCACGGGGATGGCCGCTTCCTCCGCCGACGCCGCGCCGGACTCTTCGGGATGCGTCCGGCAGCGTCCGGGCCCGGGGGCGCCGTTTGCACCGAGGGCGTGCAGCCCCGTGCGCGGCCACGGAAACCGGCATCGGCTCGGCGATCGGGTCGAAGCCGCGGCTGCTCGTCGGGGAACGGCCTCGGCGTCACCTCACCAGCGTCGCGACGGGTCGATCACGTGGACGGCCGCTTCCTCCGCCGACGCCGCGCCGCCGTCGATGCCCGCGTCGGACGCGTACAGCTCTTCGTCGGTGTCCGCGCCGAAGCCCTCGTCCGTCGCCACCAAGCGGCCCGCGCGGACGTCGCCGACCTCGTCGTCGATCAGCTCGCCGTCGGTGTCGTCGCTGTCGCCGAGGCCGTCGCCCTCCTCGTCCGCGAGGTCCGGTTCTTCGCGGGCCAGCCGGCCTTCCCAGCTCTCGCCTTCGGCGGTCTCGCGCGCGGTCGTGCCGAATTCTTCGGTGCCCCGCGGGCGTTCCGGCGGTGAATAACCCTCCGCCTGCTCGTCGCGGTCGTCCAAAGTGTCCTCGGGGTCGAGGATGCCTTCGTCGGCGTGGTCTTCGATGTCGTCGTCCATGCGTCCATCCTCGCGCAACTCCTTGGCCCCGCGCGGCTCGGGTGATATCACCGTGCAGGCACACCGCACGGGCGGTGTTCCGGTGAAAGGTGATCCCCATGCCGATGAGACGCAGGGTGCTGGCCGCGGGGCTGGCCGGGGTGTTCGGCGCCGCGGTGTCCGGGCAGACGGCCCAGGCCGCCCAGCCCGCGACGCCGCCGGTGCGGCTGGACCAGCTGAACCTGGTCAACCTGTCGCACGTCAACGACCCCGCCACGACCAACGTGTTCCCCGGCGACCCGGCCTTCACGCTGGAAACCATCGCCACGATTCCCGACGACGGCTACTACCTCCAGTTCGTCCGCGAGGGCGAGCACACCGGCACGCACTGGGGCGCGCCCGGCCACTTCAACACCGGTCAGCCCCTGGCCGACGACATGGACCCCGCGGATCTATTCCGGCCCGCCGTCAAGATCGACGTAAGAGCGAAGGCCGCGGCCGATCCCGATTACGGCGTCACGATCGACGACCTCAAGACGTGGGAGAAGCGCCACGGCCGGATCCCCGACGAGTCCGTCGTGGTGCTGTGGACCGGCTGGGACGCCAAGTGGGGCACCCCGGCCTACCCGAACACCGGCGCGGACGGCGTGCTGCACCAGCCGGGGTTCTCGATCCCGGCGGTCGAGTGGCTGATCGACACCGGACGCCTCGGGCGTCGAGGCGGGACCGGGACCGACACGTTCAGCCCGGACGTCGGCACGGACGAGACGTACACGGTGTCGAAGCTCGTGTACCAGCGGCACCGGATCAGCCTGGAGATCCTGGCGAACCTCAAGGCCCTGCCGACGACGGGAGCGTGGGTGCTGGCGGGCGGCCCGATCAACCGCAAGGGCGCGGGCTCGACGGCGACGATCTTCGGCGTCCTCCCGCCCGGAGTACGCGCGAACTGACGGCGGCCCCAAGCGCCCCAATGTGGCCTTCGGTGCGTTCAACGCACCGAAGGCCGCCTTGGGTGCGTTGAACGCAACCAAGGCCACATTGGGGCGCTGCTAACCCGCGGGGATCGCCGAGAGGCGCAGGGCCGAGAGCGGAGCGGGCCGGCCGTACAAGTACCCCTGCGCCGTCGTGCACCCCGCCGCGATGACCAGCGCAGCCTGCTCGGCCGTCTCGATCCCCTCGGCGACCACGTCCAGCTCGAGGTCGGCGCACAGCCCGACCAGCGACCGGCACAGCGCCGCGTCCCGCTCCGGCTGCACCCCGGTCGTCAACGCCCGGTCCAGCTTGATCAGGTCGACCGGCAGCGCGTGCAACACCGTCAGCGAGCTGTACCCCGCGCCGAAGTCGTCCAGCGCCACCCGGACGCCCAGCTCCTGCAACCGCCGGATCGCGGCCGCCCCCGCCGCCAGGTCCGGGACCGGCACGGTCTCGGTGATCTCGACGACCAGCCGGGATGCCGGCAGCCGGTAGCGCTCCAGCGCGGACCCGACGCTCCGCTCCAGCGCGGCGGCGCCGAGGCGGCTCGCGCACACGTTCACGTGCACCGTCAGGTCCAGCCCGGCCGTGGTGATCTCCCGGCACGCCAGGTCCAGCACCAGCGCGTCCAGTTCGGCGCCGAGGCCCGCGCTCTCGGCGGCGCGGACGAACGTCTCCGGCGACACCACCGTCCCGTCGCGCGTGCTCCAGCGGGCCAGGGCTTCCACGGCCACCGGGGTCTCGTCGGCCAGCCGGACGATCGGCTGGAACACCAGGCCGAAGCCCTCCGGGATGCCGCCCCGCGCCCGGCGCAACGCCGACGGGAAGTCCGGCGGGCCGTCCTGCGACGGGCGGTAGACCACGGTCGTGTCCTTGCCCAGCCGCTTGCCCGCGTACATCGACGTGTCCGCGCGGCCGAGCAGCACGTCCGACGTCACCAGCGGTTCGGCCGGGTCCGGCACCACCAGGCCCATGCTCGCGCGGACCGAGACGAGCGTGCCGTGCACCGCGAACGGCCGCCGCAGCGCGCCCTGGATCCGGTCGGCGACCGCCTGCGGCGCGTCCAGCTCGCCTTCGAGGAGGATCGCGAACTCGTCGCCGCCCAGGCGCGCGACCGTGTCGCCCGCGCGCACGCAGCTCAGCAGCCGCTGGGCGACGGCGTGCAGCAGGACGTCGCCGCCCGCGTGCCCGAACCGGTCGTTGACCTCCTTGAAGTCGTCCAGGTCGACGAAGAGCAGCACGAGCGGCCGGTCGACAGCCTCGACCGCCCGGTCCAGCCGGTCGGCGAACAACGCGCGGTTGGCCAGGCCGGTCAGCGGGTCGTGGTAGGCCTGGTGGGTCAGCTGCTGCTGTCCGTCGTAGACCCGGCGCAGCAGCAACCTGTTGTCCAGCAAGGAAAGCAGCTGCCGGGCGAGCACGAGGAACACCACCAGCACGCCGACGACCACCTCGACGACGTCCGGTCCGGCGCCGGCCAGCAGCTGCCCGGTGATCAGCAGCGCGACGGCGGTGACCGGGACGTACGGCAGCGCCAGCTGCCACCAGTCCACCCCGCCCACCGGGCCCGCCTCGTCGTGCCGCCGCTGGCCGGGCGTCACCAGCAGGGCGAAGGCGATGAACAGCGGCCCGAGCACGAACCCGCCGTCCGACCACGGCTTCATGCTCTCCGCGCCGATGCTGACCAGGTAGGCGAACACGCTGTCGGAGGCGGCCAGCGCGACGATCCCGACGGCGGCCAGCAGCAGGTTCTTGCGGTAGGGCCGGTCCACCCGGTCGAACACGACCAGCAGCACGGCGACGACCACGATCACGAGGTCCGACAGCGGGTAGGAGATGGCGACGGCCCAGGTGAGCTTGTCCGGCGCGGTCGCCCGCACCAGCTGCCCGAGCGCCGCGGTCCAGGTGAGGATGAACAGCGAGCCGGTGACGATCAGGCCGTCGAGCACCACCGCGACGCCGAAGTGCGCGGTCCACTGGGCGGGCTGGAAGCGTTCGCGGTCCGGCCGGATCCGCGCCCGCGCCAGCACGAACAGGGCGGCGAGGGCGAACACCGGGAAGCTCAGGTAGCCGACGTCGGCCAGGGACGGTGACGGCAGCCCGCGCCCGTCGATCAGCTGGTACCACGACCAGACGCACTGGCCGAGCGACCAGCCGGCCATCCCGACCGCGACGAGCACGCGCCACCAGCGCTGGTGCCCGCGGACGCGGCGTGCGACCAGGACGCCGCAGACGACCGCCGCGACCCCGGCGCTCAGCTGCATGGCGTCGTCGATCCAGAGGGCGAAGGTGTCGCCCCAGAACGCGAAGCCGTTCACCACGACCAGGGCCACCGTGACGACGACGAGCAGGACCGCCACTGGGTACCGCCGCACTGTCATGGCACCTCACGTGGGTCACCCGCCGGTCGGACCGGCAAACACTACACCGCGCGCACGGCGGTACCGGCTCACCGCACCGGTGGCCGGTACCCCCTCATCAGGCGATGTCGCGGCGGTGCAGCAGCCAGCCGCCGAGCACGCCGAACGCGACCAGGTAGGCCGCCAGCACGACGGTGGCCTGCGCGGACCCGACGATCGGGTCGACTCCCGGCGCGCTCGCCCCGAACGCCGCCGCGAGCGCGCCCGCGTTGGGCCCGGGCAGGGCCTTCTGCAGCTGCGCGACCCAGTCCAGCAGCGGCGCGGCGATCGACGCGAGCAGGTTCTGCACGGCCAGCAGCCACACCAGGCCGAGCCCGATCGGCAGCGCGACCGAGCGCAGGCCGATCGCGAGGACGACCCCGAGCGCGCCCCACATCGTCGTGACGAGCCAGCCGGCGCCGAGTCCCAGCACGATGTCGGAGACCGGAGGCCAGCCGAGCGGCTGGTCTTTCAGCGACGCGACGAGCACGCTTGCGCCCGCGGTCGCCGCGAACAGCGCGAGCACCACGGCCAGCGCTCCGATCGCGACTGTGACCAGCTTCGCGGTGAAGACGGCGACACGCGAGGGGTGCTGCACCAGCACCGTCTTCCACGTGCCGTAGCCGTATTCGCTCCCCGCCACCAGCACGCCGAAGATCAGCGCGAGGGCCCCGACGAAGATCGGCAGGCCGCCCAGCGCGCTGCCGATGAACGCGCCGGGCAGCATCCCGTCCAGCCCGCGGCCGGAGCCCGGCGGACCGGCGGCTCCGCTCAACCCCGCGTACGGGACGGCGTAACCGAAGGTCAGGGACAGCACGACGGCGACGGCCAGCAGCAGCCAGCTCGCGGGGCGGCGGGCCTGCTTGGTCAGCTCGGCCCGGATGTCACGCAGCATGATCGGTACCTCCGGTCAGGGCGAGGAAAGTCTGTTCCAGGTCGGGTTCGTGCCAGCGCAGCTCCGTGACGGTGACCCCGGCGCCGACCAGTTCGGCGTTGACCCGCCCGGCTTCGCGCGGATCGACGTCGAGTTCGAGGGCCTCCCCGTCGACGCGGACGCCGGGGTAGAGCCGCCGCAGGTGGTCGCGGGCCCGGTCGAGCGGCTCGGCGACGACGCGCAGCGCGCCGCCCGCCCGCAGGTCCTCGACGGTGGTTTCGGAGACGAGCCGGCCGTGGTCGAGCACGCCGACGCGGTCGCAGATCTGCTCGACCTCGGCCAGCAGGTGGCTCGACAGCAGCACGGTGCAGCCCTCGGCGGCGAGCTTGCGGAGGGTGATCCGCATGTCGGCCATGCCGGCCGGGTCGAGGCCGTTGGTCGGCTCGTCGAGCACGACCAGCTCGGGGTCCTTCAGCAGCGCCGCGGCGAGGCCGAGCCGCTGCTTCATGCCGAGCGAGTACGTCGAGTACCGGTCCTTCGCGCGGTCGGCGAGGCTGACGACGTCGAGCACGGCGTCGACGCGGGTGCGCCGCACACCGGCGTGGTCGGCGAGGACCCGCAGGTTGGCCCGGCCGGACAGGTACGGATAGAAGGCCGGGCCTTCGATCAGCGCGCCGACACGGGCGAGGCTGCCGGGGCCCGGTGCGGCGCCGAGCACCCGGACGCGGCCGGACGTCGGCCGGATCAGGCCGAGCAGCATCCGCAGCGTGGTCGTCTTGCCGGCGCCGTTCGGGCCGAGGAAGCCGTAGACCTCACCGGCGTGCACCGACAGGTTCAGGCCCTCGACCGCGGCGGCCGGTCCGTAGCGTTTGGTCAGTGCGGTGGTCTCGACGGGCAGAGTTTCGGCGGACGGGGTCATGGGATTCCTTCCGGATGCGGCCCCACGGCTTGAAGACCGAGAGGACGCTGGCGAACAGCAAGAGCGTCGGAGCGACGACGACGGGGTAGAGCAGGCCTTCGGGATCGGTGGTGGCTTCGCCGATCCCCGGCCGCAGCGCGAAGAGGATCAGCAGCGCCATCAGGACGTTGACGGCCAGCTTCACGGCCACCCACCAGTAGCGGACGAGGCCGTACCTGGTCCCGAGACCGAGCACGACGCCGGTGGCGAGCGTCAGCAGCGCGGCGATCAGCATCGGCCAGACGGCGAACAGCTCCAGCGCCTTCAGGCTCGTCGTGACGACGGCGGCGTCGTCCGAGATCAGCGCGGTGCAGACCAGGATGCCGAGCACGGCGTCGATCCCGATCCACGCGCCCGCCGAGACGATGTGCCCCACCAGGTACCACTTCCGGGCCCGGGGCTTGAGAGTCATGGTGCCTCCTTCACGGTGGCTCCCATGGTGGTGATCCGGGCGGCGGCGGTCGTCCGTCGGCGGACGGCACTTGCGCCTACGCCGGGGTGCGTACGCCGGTGCTGTCACAGATCGCCGCCGGCGCTCGTCAGAGCGGTGTGAGCGACATCGACGTGCTGACCGAACGACCGCGGCTGATCGGGATCGCCTACCGGATGCTGGGTTCCCTGAGCGACGCCGAGGACGTCGTCCAGGAGGCGTACGGCCGGTGGTACGCCCTGCCCGAGCCGCGGCGGGCCGCGATCGAACGGCCCGGCGCGTGGCTGACGACCGTCGCGAGCCGGATCTGCCTGGACCTGCTGGGCTCGGCGCGCGTCCGCCGCGAGCGGTACACCGGCGAATGGATCCCCGAGCCGGTGCCGTCGGACAGCCTCACGGATCCGGCCGAGCTGCTGCTGCTCGACGAGTCGATCACCATGGCGTTCCTCGTGGTGTGCGAGTCGATGACCCCGGCCGAGCGCGTCGCGTTCGTCCTCCACGACGTCTTCGGCTACCCGTTCGCGGAGGTCGCATCGATCCTCGGCCGCTCGTCGGCGGCGTGCCGCCAGCTGGCGACGTCGGCCCGGCGCCGCGTCCGTCCCGCTCCGGCGCCCTCGCCGGCGCGGAGTGCCGACGTCGTCCGGGCGTTCAAGATCGCCTGGGAGGCCAAGGACATCGCGAGCCTGGTCGGGCTGCTGGACCCGTCGGTCGTCGCGGTCGCCGACGGCGGCGGGCTCGCCAGTACCGTGGCGCACCCGGTCGCGGGCAGCGAGCGCGTGGCGCGCTACACGGTGCAGATCACGGAGCGGGTGCCCGAGATGACGCTGCTGGAGCGGGTGGTCAACGGCCGGCCCGGGCTGGTGGCCGAGCGCGACGGCGTGGTCGAGACGGTGCTGGCGTTCGACGTCGCGGACGGGGTGATCAGGCGGATCTGGGCGGTGCGGAACCCGGAGAAGCTCCGCCCCTGGCGGGCGGCGTAGCGGTCAGGCGCCCATGTCGCCGTCGACCGGCAGACCGGCGCCGGTGACGAAGCGGGCGGCATCGGAGGCGAGGAACACGACGGCGTCGGCCAGGTCGGAGGCGTCCGGCCCCGGCGAAGCCAGGCCGGGGTAGACGCAGTTGACGCGCACGTCGTAGCCGAGCTTCCCGGCCTCCATCGCGGCGACGCGGGTCAGGCGGTCGACCGCGGACTTCGTCGCGGAGTAGCCGGCGATGCCGGGGAAAGCGATGGTCGCGGCGACCGACGCGATGTTGACGACCGCGCCGCCCTTCCCGGCCGGGCCGCCGGGGCGCATCGCGCGGAAGGCGTGCTTGATGCCGAGTGCGGTGCCGAGGACGTTGACGTCGAGCATCCGCCGGACGTCGGCCGGGTCGAGGTCGGCGAGCAGGCCGGAGATCTCGACATCGGCGTTGTTGACCACGACGTCCAGTCCGCCGAGCCGGTCGATCGTGGCGCTGACGCCCCGTTCCCAGCTCGCGTCGTCGGTGACGTCGAGCGGGACGAACGCGGCGGTGGCGCCGGTCCGCTCGAGCGCGTCGGCGGTCGCGCGGCCCAGGTCTTCCCGGACGTCCGCGATCACCACCGCGGCGCCGGCATCGGCCAGCGCTTCGGCCATGCCGGCCCCCAAGCCGCGGGCGCCGCCGGTGACCAGCGCCGCGCGCCCGGACAGGTCGTGCCGCCCCATGGACACCTCCTCTTCGAGCCGGTCGGCGCCCAGCATCACCAAGGTCTGGACAGTCGTCAAGGGTCTCTTGGACACTTGTCAAGGAAAAGCTGGTCAAGTGATCGATAGACTGGAACCGGCAACCACGAAGTGACGGACGGTGCAGGTGACAGAGGCGAAGGAGCGGACCCGGGACCGGATCTCGCGCCGCCAGGTGGACAAGTTCGCCGACCGGCGCGCCCAGCTCGCCGCGTCGGCGCTGCAGACGCTGGCCGAACTCGGCTACGCGCGCACCAGCCTGCGGGAGATCGCGCAGAACTCGGAGTTCTCGCACGGCGTGCTGCACTACTACTTCGCCGACAAGGTCGACCTGCTGACCCACTGCGTGCGGCAGTTCGAGGAAGTGTGCGTCACCCGGTACGACGAGATCGTCGCCCGCGCGCGGACGGCGGCGGACCTGGAACGCGACTTCGCGGCGGCGATGGCCGCGACGCTGCGCGCGGACGCCAAGATGCACCGGCTCTGGTACGACCTGCGCAACCAGAGCCTGTTCGAGGACTCCTTCCGCGCCGACGTGCTGGAGATCGACCGGCGCCGCGAGGAGATGATCCACCACGTCGTCGCGCGCTACGCCGAGCTGGCTTCCGCGCCGGCCGCCGTGCCGCAGGCCGTCGCGTACGCGCTGCTCGATGGCCTGTTCCAGCAGGCCCTGCTCCGGCACCTGGCCGGCGAGGAGGAGGCCGCGGCCGGGCTCGAACTCGCCGTCCCGGCCGTGTTGGCGCGCTTCGTGGTCGGCTAGGGGCCCAGACGCTGGTGTGGGGTCCGCGGCGCCGGCACGACGAAGACGATCGCCGTGGCCACCACTCCGACGAACAGTGACAGGTGTGCCGCGGCCGGTACGGCGCTGACCAGGAACAGCCGCAGCGACCCCGAGACCAGCAGGCGCCACATCTTCGGGTTCATGATCAACAAGTACCCCGGCCCCTCCGTGGCCACGCCATGATCACCCGCCGGAGTGGCGGCCCGTCATTTCGACGTGTTCGACACCAGTGCGTGCGGCCGCCTCGCGGTCCGGCGATTTTTCGCTGCGGAATCGGTGCGACCCCACCCGGAATACGGCCGACGGGAAGGGGTTTCCCGTTTCGCGTGACGGTGGGTCCGGAAACCGCGGGATAACGATCCGTTTGCCGCGCCATGATCGACTGGACATCGGTGTCGGCGCTGACGAATATTGATGCCCGTGCGGGAACGGCGAGGGAGGAACAGTGGACCTCAGTGCGGCGGACGTGGTCGGCGAGCTGAAGGTCTTGCGCAAAGGGAGGGGAATTTTCACCACACCGCTCGCGGATCGCGTCGGACCCGCTTTGCGCGCCACATGTGGCATTTTGGAAGATGACGACTCCGTGGAGATGCGGCGTAAACTGACCGACCGATTGCGGCCACTCGTCGAGTCGTTGCCGGACGATCTGAAGATCGCGCTGCGGGCCGCGTTCGCACTGGACGAGCGGGCGAGAAAGCCGTTCTACCAGGAACGGGTGCACTGGGCGGCGATCACGCTCGACCGCGACGACCGGACGGTCCGGCGGCGGATCGACGAAGGAATCGAGCAGGTCGCGGCAATGGCCGTGGCGGCCGGTGCGCCGGATCTGCGGCCGCGCTATCCGAGCCGGAGTTGGCACACCGAAGAACTGCGCGTCACACTCGCACTCGACCAGCCGGTGGCCGAGGCGTTCGAATTCCGCCGGGTCGTCGCCGACGCCGACGAAATCGCCGAACTGGACCTGGCACTGACCCTCACCGCGGCCGGCGAATCCGGTCATTCCGTGCGCGAGTCCGATCTGGCCGTCGACGTGTTCCACGGCGGAGTGCTCGCCGGCCGGGCGATGGAGTCGAGCGATCGGGTCGGGCTGGCCTTGCGGTTACCGGAGCCGTTGCGGCGGGGTGAGCGGCATGACATCGGACTGCGATTCCGGGCGAACATGCGGGAACCGCATTACATCTGCGTGCCGCGGCACCCGTGCGATCTGTTCGACCTGCACGTCCGGTTCGGCGACCGGGTGCCGGACCGGATCGTGCGGCTGGAGAAGGCGTTCCAGAACGACACGCGCTCGCCGCGCGGCGAGCTGCTGGAGACCGACGACTCGGGTGAGGTGCACGTCCGGTTCCGGCACCTCGCGCCGGGCTTCGCGTACGGGATCCGCTGGCAGCCGGGCGGCGCCGGGTGAGGGTCAGGGCCAGACCAGCCGTTCGAGGGCGTGGAGGGCGGAGACGAACGGCTCGGGCAGCCGGACGACCTGCTTGGCGGCTCGCGCCTTGGCGGACAGCGCGGGGCTGATGCCGGGCGCGGTCTCCGCGTCGCGAGCGGCGTCGTCGACGAGTCCCGTCGCGCGGCCGAGCGGGCCGCGGCCGCCGAGGGCGAGCGCGAGCCCGAGGTCGAGGCGGGTTTCGAGGGTTTCCGGGTGGGTCCGGCCCAGCAGGCGGATCTGCGGTCTTCGGATGGGCTCGAGCAGGTCGGCCTGGCGGTCGAATGCGCGGAGCCGGGCGTGGGCGAGGCCCATGGCGTGGCGGACCCGGTGGTGCAGCCGGTGGTCGTCGCCGAGTACCCGGCGGACGACCTGTTCGGTCTCGGCCAGCGCGGCCAGTGCCTGCCGCGGTTGGCCTCGTGCCAGCAAGGCCCGGCCGGCGTGGACCGAGGCCGTCAGGGTCAGCGGGCTCTCGATGCCGTATCGATGGGCGTAGGTCTGCTCGAGGTCGGCCGGGTCGTGGTCGGCGAGGGCGGCGTCGGCCCGGATCAGGTCCGCGTCGGGGCAGTCTTCGATCCTGGCGGCGACGTCTCGCGCGCGCTTCGGCTGCCCGGCCTGGAAGAGGTTCCGGGCGTACTCGAGGGCCAGCTCGTCGCGTACCGGGCCGGTGAGCGCGGGTTCGAGGAGAGCGATGGCCTCTTGGGGGCGGCCGCGCAGGCGGAGGGCTTTCGCTGCCTGGTGACGCTCTTCGCTCGTGGCGGGGAGGTGGGCGTGCCAGAACGTCCGGTCGGCTTCGGCGTAGTCGCCTTGGCCGTCGAGGGCTTGCGCCGCGACGAGGGCGGCTTCGGGGGAGCCGGCGGCCAGGGCGAGGGCTTGCCGTGCGTGCCCGACAGCTTCGGCGTCGAGCCCGCAGGCGAGTTCGACCCGGGCCGCGGCGGTGAAGTCCGCGGAGGTGGCTTCGCCGGTCGAGAGGATGGCGGCGTGGATTTCGCCGGCGGTGGCGGGATCGCCGTGGGCTTCGTGCGCGGCCGCGACCGGGCGTAGGAGAGCGACCCGGTGGGCGGGGCTGTGGTCGGCGAGGGTGCGGGCGTGCTGAAGCAGAAGGTGCCGACGGACGGCGGCGGTGGAATGGGTGGACGGCGGGTGGTCGCCGGGGGTGGTTTTGGTTGCCGGGGCGTGGAGGAGCCCATCGGCCGAGTCGGCAGGCGGAGTCGCACCCGCGCGGCTGGGCGAGGCGCCGGCTTCGATCCCGTGAGCGTCTTGGGGCGGGTGGTCTTCGGCCCGCTCAGCCGCGTGGCCGGGTGTGCGGGCGCCGGGCTCGGCCAAGGTGCTGCCGTCGGCCAATTCCCCGAGCACCGCTTCCGCCGCCCGCTCCGCCACCGGCTCCCCGAACTCGCCGCAGGCCACCTCCACCGCGAGCGCCTGGAGCCGCAGGTTCCCGCCCACCCACGTCGCGAACCCCTGCGCGACCAGTTCCGCCACCGCCGCCCCGAACGAAGCGCGATCCAACGCCTCCCCCGCGACTTCCGGCGGGATCGGCGCCGGTGCCAGCACCCCGCCCAGCCGCAGCACCTCGCGCGCCGGGCGGCCGAGCCGTACCAGCACCTCCCGGATCGCGTGGGGCGCCGTGTCCGGCAGGGCGTCCGGCGACGAGCCGGGCCGCTCCCGCAAGGTGAACGCCGTGGCCCGCAACGTCATCGGATGGCCGTCGCAGCGGGCGACGAAGCCGGCGTCCGGCACGCCGAGCACCTGCTGTCCCTCCTCGGGGGTAAGGCCCGGCAGGTCCATCGTCGCCCCGGTCCAGCGGGCGGACCTGCTGGTCAGGAGGGTGCGAACCGGCAGCACAGCCCGGTCGAGGACGCCCGGAGGCAGCCCGGCTGGGACGTCGTCGACCAGCAGCAGCACCGGTTCGCCCGCCGCGTCGATCCGGGTCGCGAGCCGCCTGCGCAACCGGTCGAAGCCGAGCCCGGACGTGCCCGCCGCCGTCGCCAGGGCGAGGTGGAACTGGGGGAGGAAGTCGTCCGGGTCGAGGTGGCCGAACGGGCCCGTCCGCAGCAGCCGGCCCCCGAAATGGCCGAAGACGCCCGCGTACTGCTCGGCCAGCGTCGTCTTGCCGATGCCCGCCGGCCCGCGGACCAGAACCGCCCGGCGCGCGACGAGTGCGCTGTGGACGGTCCCCAACGAGGAAAGCCCGGGACCCAGGGCGACCGCGGAATGGACCCGCCGGACGAGGTCCGCGGGCGATTCTCCCGGAATGATCGCCAGCACGCGGCCCGTGCTCGGATCGGGCGGAAAGTCGGCGAGCAGAACGCGCGACGTCGCGATCTTGTCGAAATCGTCGAACGAATTACCCCGGAATACGCGCAGCCCGCTGGTTCGCAGGGCTTTCTCCACCTGGTCGGCCGCCGCGGAACACAGGAACACGTCGAACCGGTTGGCGGGGGCCCCGGTGGCGTTCAATGGGTGATCATGGCTTCGGTTCCTGACGGTCGGATCGGGTCACGCGCCAAGGATCGGAACGGAACGCGAATTCGCTACCGGACACCCCGGAACGGCAGGATCTGTCCACTATTTGACCCGTGTGCCGGGGGTGACCGCCGGGCAATGCCACTGGGCCGTTTCTGATTAACGGACAATATCTGGACAACAACCACACTGCTGCAACGTTGCTGGTCAGCGGCTCGATTACTCCGGTTGTCGGACCGGGAATCGTGGGATGCGGACAGGAGAATCGTCCCAGGACCAATGTGGTCTTTTGTGGGCGACGGGTTACCCGATGCGGTCCGGTGGACGATGCGAGGAGGGAAACCCGTGGACACCATGATGGCGGAGACGGCGGTCGAAGGCTACGTCGTGCTCGAAGAGCTGCCGCGCCCCGACGGCAAGCTGACGAAGGAGCAGCTCGACCCGTTCGTGGCGGCGGCACGCACCGGCGACCCGGACGCGGTCCAGGCGCTGCTGCGGTTGATCAAGCCGACGGTCGTGCGTTACTGCCGCGCCCGGATCGGCGGGCGCGACCTGTCGTACCTCTCGGCGGACGACGTCGCGCAGGAGGTCTGCCTGGCGGTGCTGAAGGTGCTGCCCGGTTATCAGGACCGCGGCGGCTCCTTCCTGTACCTCGTGCGCGCGATCGCGGCGAACAAGGTCGCCGACGCGTTCCGCTCGGTGGCGCGCGACCGGTCGAAGCCGGTGCCGGAGCTGCCGGACCGGCCGCTGGGCGGCAACGAGCCGGAGAGCCACGCGCTCGAGATGGATCTCGGTGCCCGGCTGGGCCGGCTGATGGCGTCGCTGCCGCCGATGCACCAGGAGATCCTGACGCTGCGCATCGTCGTCGGCCTGTCGGCCAACGAGACGGCGGACGCGCTCGGCATTTCCGCGGGCAACGTCCGCATCACGCAGTACCGCGCGCTCACGAAGCTGCGCGGCATGATCCCCGAGGGCGGGCTCTGAGCGTCACTCCAGCCATTCGGTGATGAAGTGATCGCTTTCGTGGATGTGCACGGCCTCGTAGACCCCGGGGCCGAGCACGGCGAACTTGTGCGGGGTGCCGGCCGGGACGACCAGCACGTCCCCGGCGCCGCCGTCGCGCTGCTCGTCGCCGATGGTGAACCGGGCCCGCCCCCGGATGATGACGAACGTTTCGGCGTACGGGTGCCGGTGCAGGCGCGGTCCGGAGCCGACGACGTCGGAGCTTTCATGGATGACGGAGATTCCGGACCCGACGTCGCGCCCTTCGAAGTTCTCGCTGTCGCTCACCCGGCCAGCCTAGCGCCGGAACCTCAGCCGCCGACGACTTTTCGCAGCTGGCTGAGCGCCCGGTGCTGGGCGACGCGGACCGCACCCGGGGTCGACCCGACCACCTCCGCGGTCTCCTCCGCCGACATGCCGACCGCCACCCGCAGCAGCACGATCTCCCGCTGCTTCTCCGGCAGCACCCGCAGCAGCTGGCCCATCCGCTCGCTCAGTTCCAGCCGCAGCGCGTAGTCCTCGGGGTCCATCGAAGCGTCGGCCTCGTCCGGGACCTCGGCCACCGGCACGTCCTGCTGCCGGGCCGCCGCCTCGCGCGCCGCCGCCACCTTGTGCCGCGCGATGCCGCACACGAAGTTGGGGAACGGCCGGTCCGGCGGCCGGTTCGTCAGCGCCTTGAACACCGCGACGCAGACGTCCTGCGCGACGTCGTCGGCGGAGCGCCCGGCGACGTGCCCGGAGCCGAGGCGGGCGCGGCAGTAGCGCACCACCAGTGGCCGCGCGGCGGCCAGCAACCGATCCGGGGCCTCTTGTGCCATGGTCATGAAATTCCCCTCCGAACCTTCCGGCTGGGGAACTACCCGTTTTCACCGGAAACGACCGGCCGGGCCGGAATTCCCCGCTATTCCGGGGAAATTCGCGCGTGCGACGTCGATCCCGAGGTCAACGGGACGGATGACCAACGGCCGGCGTGGCACGCTGAGCGCATGACCTTCGGCCTGCACCACGTCCAGCTGGCCATCGAGCCGGGCAGCGAAGATCGCTGCCGCACCTTCTACATCGGCGTCCTCGGCCTGACCGAGGTCTCGAAGCCGCCCGCGCTCGCCGGGCGCGGCGGGCTCTGGCTGCGGGCCGGCGGCCTCGAGCTCCACCTCGGCGTCGAGCCGGACTTCCGGCCCGCCCGCAAGGCCCATCCCGGCATCCTCGCCGACGACCTCGACGCGCTGGCCGCCCGCCTGCAGGAGCACGGCGTGGCCGTCGAGTGGGACGACGGCTTCCCGGGCCACCGCCGCTTCTACACCCACGACTGCCTCGGCAACCGGCTGGAGTTCCTCACTCCGGAGTGACCGTGCGCCGGTGGCGGGGTGATCGCCGCGCTCAACGTCTCGGCCAACGCCGCGCGCGTGTCCGTCGAGAAGCTGCGCGAGGAGTTCGTGCCCCCGGCTGCTCGAAACGCGGACAGGTGTCCGGTTGGCTAAACTGCGAGCGTGACGCCGATGCGAGCCGATGCCGAGCAGAACCGCGAGCGGATCCTCGAGGTCGCGCGCGTGGCGCTCAAGGCGTCGAGCGCCGCGTCGCTGCAGTCGATCGCGAAGGCCGCGGGGGTCGGGCAGGGCACGCTCTACCGGCATTTCCCCACGCGCGAGTCGCTGCTGCTGGCCGTCTACCGGCACGACGTCGAGGAGCTGATCGACGCGGCACCGGCCCTGCTGGCCGAGCACCCGCCCGCCGAAGCGCTACGACGGTGGTTCGAACGGCTGGCGGCGTACGGCCGGATCAAGCACGGCGTCGGCGAGGCCGTCGAAGCCGCGACGCGTGCCGATCTCTCGGGGGAGTACTACGAGCCGACGTGCGCGGCGATCACCCTGCTGCTCGACGCGGGAAAGCGGGCGGGGACGCTCAGGCCGGACGTCGACGCCGAAGAAATCCTGCAGCTCGTGGGTTTCCTCTGGCGCTCCGATTTCGGGGCCGACCGGGAAGCGCGCACCGCGCATTTGCTGACGCTGGTAATGGACGGCCTGAAACCGCGGTAGTGGTGCGATCGACCCCATTCGATCGCCCCGAGTCAGAGTTCCTGCTGCCGGAACGCGTCCAGCACGCGACGCTCCCTTTTGGTCGGCCGGCCCGCGCCGCGGTCGCGCCGGGCGACCGGGATCGCGGTCTCCGGGGGCGGCTTCGGCGTCCGGTCGACGAAGCACGTCGCCGCGTCCACCGCACCCACGCGTTTCTGGATCACCCGTACCACGTCGAGGATCCTGGTCGTTCCGGCGATGCGGAGGCGGACCTCGTCGCCCGGCACGACGGTGGTCGCGGGCTTCGCCGGTTTGTCGTTGACGCGCACGTGACCGCCCCGGCACGCCGCTGCGGCGTCCGGGCGGGTCTTGGTCAGCCGGACCGCCCAAAGCCAGCGGTCCACTCGGGTCGACTCCATCGTCGTCCATCATGGCCCATTCAGCGGAATCCTCGCGCAACCCCGGGAGGTTACTCGCGGGTATATGTCGACTTGTCTGCACCACTGAGTTATAACCTGTTCTAATATACCTCAACGGTGAGGACTATCACATGCGTGACGAACCCGTGTGGAGAACAGCTTCTGGAACAGTTTCCCGTCGTCTTTTCATCGCTGGAACCGGTTCTATCTTGGCGGCCGCGGCAGTGGGGGGCCGGGCAGCCGCGTCCGCCACCATCGCCGACGCGGCGCGCGTGCCCGCCCTCGTGATCGGCTCGGGCTACGGCGGCCAGGTCACCGCGCTGCGGCTCGCGCAGGCCGGCGTCGACGTGCAACTGATCGAGATGGGCATGGCCTGGGACACCCCCGGCTCGGACGGCAAGATCTTCGCCAACACGACCACGCCGGACCAGCGCTCGTTCTGGTTGCGCACCAGGACGAAGCAGCCGTTGTCCAACTTCCTCGGGTTCCCGATCGACAAGGACATCCCCAAGTACACCGGCATCCTCGACGCCGAGGAGTTCAGCGGGATCACCGTGTACCAGGGCCGCGGTGTCGGCGGCGGCTCGCTCGTCAACGGCGGCATGGCCGTCACGCCCAAGCGGGAGAACTTCGGGGCGATCCTCCCGACGGTCAACGCCGACGAGATGTACAACACCTACTACCCACGCGCCAACTCCGGGCTCGGGGTCGGCTTGATCGACCCGGCCTGGTTCGACACCGCCGAGTGTTACCAGTACGCGCGCGTCGGCCGGAAGCAGGCGCAGCGGTCCGGGTTCCCGTACGTGTTCGTGCCGGACGTGTACGACTGGAACTACATGAAGCAGGAGCAGGCCAACACCGTGCCGCGCTCGGCGCTGGCCGGGGAAATCCTGTACGGCAACAACTACGGCAAGAAGTCCCTGCAGAAGACCTACCTCCCGCTGATCAAGGCGACCGGCCGCGTGACCATCTCCCCGCTGCACCGGGTGACGTCGGTGACGCCGGCGTCCGGCGGCGGCTACACGGTCGTCATGGACCAGCTGAACACCACGGGCGGGGTGACGGCCACGAAGTCCGTGACGGCGGACAAGGTCTTCTTCGCCGCGGGCAGCGTCGGCACGAGCAAGCTGCTGGTGAAGCTGAAGGCGACGGGCGCGCTGCCCAACCTGAGCGGGGAGGTCGGCAAGGGCTGGGGCGACAACGGGAACGTGATGGTCGGGCGGGCCAACCAGATCTGGGACCCGACCGGCAGCCTCCAGTCGTCCATCCCCTGCGGCGGCATCGACAACTGGGCGGCCGGCGGCGCGTTCGCGGAGGTCGCGCCGCTGCCGACCGGGATCGAGACGTGGGCGTCGTTCTACCTGTCGATCACGAAGAACCCGAACCGGGCCCAGTTCACGTACAACCCGGCGACGCAGAACGTCGATCTCAACTGGCAGACCGCGTGGAAGCAGCCGGGGATCGACATGGCGAAGACCATCTTCGACAAGATCAACTCGAAGGAGGGGACGATCTACCGGACCGACCTCTTCGGCATCTACAAGATCTGGGGCGACCACCTGACGTACCACCCGCTCGGCGGCGCGGTGCTCGGCAAGGCGACCGACAACTACGGCCGGCTGGCCGGGTACCAGGGCCTGTACGCGATCGACGGGTCCCTGATCCCGGGCAACACGAGCGTGAACCCGTTCGTGACGATCACGGCGCTGGCCGAGCGCAACATCGAAAAGATCATCGCCACGGACTTCTAGAGTCTGCCGCGGCCGGTCGTGAGTGAGAAACAGGGTTAGAACACTGTTTCTCCGCGATCCGGCTGGGTGCCGTGCACTGACCTCGTTCTCCGAAAGGCCTCCTCGCATCCCCCGCGAGGAGGCCTTTT
>NZ_JBFBAG010000089.1:0-23151 GCF_040682155.1 Amycolatopsis sp. NPDC051371 | reverse complement strand
GCGTCCACCGTGGGCACGCTCGTCGGCCTCGCCAAGGGCGGGCGCGAAGTCTTCTTCGAGCGCCTGCCGTACCGCAGGATCGCTTACACCGGCTATCTAACACTGTTTCTCACTCACGACCCGCGGTAGGGCGGACCAGGCCGGATTCGTAAGCCGCGATCACCAGCTGCGCCCTATCCCGCGCCGCCAGCTTGTGCAGCAGCCTCCCGATGTGGGTCTTCACCGTCGCGATCCCCAGGTGCAGCCGCGAAGCGATCTCGTCGTTCGACAACCCCCGCGCGATCAGCGCCAGTACCTCCTGCTCGCGCGCCGTCACGCCCTCCAGTTGCGTCACCGGGCCCGTCGGCAGCCGCGCGAACTCCGATACCAGCCGACGGGTCACCGAGGGCGCCAGAAGCGCGTCGCCCGAAGCCACGATCTCGATCGCCGACAGCAGGTCCGCCGGCCGCGTGTCCTTCAGGAGGAACCCGCTCGCGCCCGCGCGCAACGCCGCGTACACGTACTCGTCCAGGTCGAACGTCGTCAGCATCAGCACGCGGACCGCCGACTCCGCGCAGATCCGGCGCGTCGCCTCGATGCCGTCCATCGACGGCATCCGGACGTCCATCAGCACGACGTCCGGCTTCTCGCGCCGCGTCAGCGCGACCGCCTCGACGCCGCCCGATGCCTCGCCGACCACCTCCAGTCCCGGTGCGCTGTCCACCAGCACCCGGAAGCTGCCGCGCAGCAACGCCTGGTCGTCGGCGATCAGGACGCGGGTCATCGGGCCACCGCCGTCTCGTAGGGGAGTCGCGCGAAGACGCGGAAGCCGGATTCGAACGGGCCGGCCGAGAACTCGCCGTCGTAGACGGCCACGCGCTCGCGCATGCCGATCAGTCCGTGGCCGGGGGGCGCGGAGCCGCCGCGGCCGTCGTCGCGGACCTCGATGCTCACCTCGCCTTCGCCGCCCGTGACGCGGATGCGGCACGTCGTCGCGCCCGCGTGCTTGACCACGTTGGTCAGTGCCTCCTGCACGATCCGGTACACCGACTGGCCGACGCCGCCCGGCAGCTCGTCGAGACCCTCGACGGCGAGGTCGACGGACGGGCCGGCCTGCTCCGCGCGTTCGGCGAGCGCGCGCAGGTCGTCGAGCGTCGGGGCGGGTGCCAGCGCCGGGACGCCCGTGCCGTCGCGCAGCACACCCAGCATCCGCCGCAGCTCGGCCAGCGTTTCGCGGCTGGCGTCTTCGATGACGCGCAATGCTTCCCGCGCCTCCGCGGGCTGTTCGAGAGCGACGTGGTTGCCGACCGCTGCCTTCACCGCGATCAGGCTCATGCTGTGCGCGACGACGTCGTGCATCTCGCGCGCGATCCGCAGCCGTTCCGCCGAAACCGCTTCCCGTGCGTGGTTTTCCCGCTCGGCCGCGGCGTACTCGCGGCGCCCGTGCACGGCGATGCCGAGCGCGAACCCGACGATCAGCGCCGACGCGCCGAAGTTGACGGTGGTGGCGGTGCTGGGGTTCGGCACCACGATCCCGAGCAGGCCGATCCCGAGCAGCCCGGCCGCGAACCCGACCCGCGAAGCCCGGCTGCCCCGGCGCACCACGAAGGTGTAGAGCGCGCACCCGGCCGCCACGACGGCGATCGCGAGCACCGGCCCGCCGATCGGCACGGCCGCCGCGGTCAGCACGAGCGCCAGGATGTAGGCGGGCCGCGGCCACCAACGCCGCAGCAGGATCGGCGTCACGCTCGTCAGCAGGATGCTCCAGCCGAGCCACGCAGGCAGCCACGGCGGCAACGCCCACGCACCGGCGGCGAGGTTCCCGCCGGCCCCGAACGCCAGCACCAGGACCGCGAGCGCGTCCAGCACCACGCGAATTCGCATGTGCCGAACGTAATGCGGACACCCGCGCCGCGCGTCAACCCTGAGTCGGACGCTCCGCGTAATGCTTCTTCACGGCCTCGACGTGGTCGGGCGTCCAGTCCGGCAGCTCGACGCCGTGCGTCGCGGCGAACAGCCTGTCGAGCTGCTCGTGGCGCCGGGCGAGCTGCGCCGGGACGTCGTCCTCCTGCTTCTCCGTGAGTTCGACGCGGGTGCCTTCCAGCGGGTCCTGGAGCACGTGCCAGCCGGGTTCGTCCGGGAGTAGCGCGCGGGCCTCGTCCACCGGCTTCCAGACGAGGTCGCGGCGGAAGCGGATCGTGCCGTCCGGCAGGACCTCGCCGAAGCCGAGCCCGAATTCCTCCACATAGGACGCCATGCGGGCGTGCCAGTCCTTCGGCTGCTCGAAGTCGTGGCCGGACAGCCGAGCGTCGAGGGTGTCGAGGCAGACGTCCCAGCCGCTCGCGGTGCGCCCCGCGGCGAGCTTCGCGATCGCCGGGTCGCCGCGGCCGAAGGTGTGGGTGAACTCGAGGAGGCTGCCGTCGCCGTCGGGGGAGATCAGCCAGCGCAAGGTGTCGTCGTTCCAGACGAACGTGAACTCGCGCGGCGGGTCGGCCGTGACGACGTGCCCGGTCGTCGCCTGGTCCTCGCCGGGGAAGGTGAACCGGATGACGCCACCGTCGCGCAGCTCGACGGCCACCTTCGCCGGGAACCAGTGCGCGAGCTCGGCCGGGTCCGTGATGGCGTGCCAGACCTTCTCGGGCGCGTGCTTCAGCCGGCGTTCCAGTCGCAGCACCGGGCGGTCATCGACGGTCAGCAGTTTCGCGGGCATGCCCGTATATAACCACTGAGGCATATACGGGTCAAGCGCCGCGGACGGCGGCGACGGCCGCGGTGAGCTCCGGGTCGCCCGCGGCCTTGTCGAGCGAGGTCCGCAGCACCGAGCAGTACGTCGGCTCGGTCTCGGAGTAGCGCTTGCGGCCGGCGTCGGTGATCACCGAATAGACGCCGCGGCGGTCGTCTTCGCACAGGTCGCGGATGGTCAGGCCGGCGTCTTCGAGGCGCGCGCACATCCGGCTGACCGAGCTCTGGTTGAGCCCGATCGCCTCGGCGAGCTCCTGCATCCGCAGGCCGCCGCGCGGGCCCGCGACCAGCTTGCCGAGCGCGCGGTACTCGGACAGGCCGAGCCCGTGCCTCCGTTGCAGCGCCTTCCCCAGCTCCTGCTCGATGCGGGCGTGCAGCACGAGCATGCGTCCCCAGGACTGTTCGTCGACGGTCATCTTCCGCCCTTCCTCTTGACATCAGCATAGTCCAGGGACAGTCTTTATATGTACATGCAAGTAACTGAGGGGACTGGTCATGACGCGGAACTTCCTCTTCCTGGTCGGCGCGGCACGTGCCGGCGGGAACACGGAGATGCTGGCCCGCCGGGCGGCGAGGGAACTGCCTCGCGACGCCGAACAGCGGTGGCTCCGGCTGCCCGAGCTGCCGCTGCCGCCGTTCGAGGACCGCCGCCACGGTGCCGGCGACCACCCGGCGCCGGGCGAGAACGAGCAGCTCCTGATGGACGCGACCTTCGCGGCGACCGACATCGTCATCGTGTCGCCGGTTTACTGGTACTCGGTCGCGGCGAGCGTGAAGCTCTACCTGGACTACTGGTCCGGCTGGATGCGGCTGCCGGTCGAGTTCAAGCCGAAGATGCGCGGCAAGTCGCTGTGGGGCGTGAGCGTCCTGAGCGAGACGGCGCGCGAGGCCCAGCCGCTGATCGGCACGCTCGAGCTGTGCGCGGAGTACCTCGGCATGAACTGGGGTGGTGTGCTCCTGGGGAACGGCAGCCGCCCCGGCGACGTGCTCCTGGACGCCGACGCGATGTCCGCGGCCTCGACGTTCTTCAGCCGCGCTCTCGTGACGGTCTAAGCCAGGACGTCCGTCGCGATCAGGCGCAGGCCGCGGACGAGGTCGGCGCCCGACGGCGCGCGGTCCGGGTCGATCAGCCACTGCAGCATCGCGCCCGACAGCAGGGCCTGGTGCACGGTGCCGACGGCCCGGGCCTCGTCGCTGCCGTCGTCGAGGCCCTGGAAGAGGTTCGCCAGCCCGAAACGGGCCAGCTCCAGGGCGTTCGCCAGCTGTGCGCGCACCTCGGGGTCCAGGTCCGGCTGCGAGTAGGCCTCCATGCTCACCGCCCACATTCGGCGGTGCTCGCCGAAGGAGTCGATGACCCGGCGCCAGATCAGCTCGAACCGTTCGGCCGGTGACACGGTCGCGGGCGTCTCGACCTGCAGCACCTTCGCGAGGGTCTCGCCCCACTCTTCGTTCGCCTCGATCAGCGCGGTGTTGAGCAGCGCTTCCCGCGAACCGAAGTGGTAGCCGATGGCGGCCATGCTCACGTTCGCCGCCGAGGCCAGGTCTCGCACGGTCGTGCGGGCGTAGCCCTTCTCGTTCAGGCAGCGCTTCGCGCCGGCCAGGAGTGCTTCCTTGTTGCCCATGACCGAAGCCTAGCACGAACGCCTTAGGCGACCGTCTTGCGCGATCGCCTAAATCGCGGTTATGGTTCTCGGCATGACGAACCGACGAGTCCTCATCTCCGGCGCCAGCGTCGCCGGCCCCGCCTTCGCCTTCTGGCTCCACCGCCACGGCTTCACGCCGACGGTCGTCGAACGCGCCCCCGAACTGCGCGACGGCGGCTACGCGGTCGACTTTCGCGGCGCGTCGCTGCGGGTCCTCGACCGGATGGGCCTGCTGGAGCAGGTCGAAGCGGCCGCGACCCGGATGGGCGAAGTGACCTATGTGGACGGTGAGGACCGGCCGCTGGTCGTCACGCCCCCGACGTTCCAGAGCGGCGAATTGGAGATCCTGCGCGGCGACCTGTCGCGGATCCTTCATGAAGCGACGAAGGACGACGTCGAGTACGTCTTCGGCGACTCGATCACCGGCGTCCTCGACCGCGACGACGGCGTCACGGTCACCTTCGAACACGGCGAGCCGCGCGAGTTCGACCTGGTCGTCGGGGCCGACGGGCTGCACTCGAACGTGCGCTCGCTGGTCTTCGGCGACGAGTCCCGGTACCGCCGCGACCTCGGGTACTACGTCTCGATCTTCACCGTGCCGAACCACCTCGGCCTCGACCACACCGGCCGGTTCTACAACGAGCCGAACCGCACCATCGGCGTCTACAGCGCGCGCGACAACGCGGAGGCGAAGGCGCTGTTCTGGTTCGGCTCTCAGGGGATTGACTACGACCACCGCGACGTCGAGCAGCAGCGTCGGATCATCGAGGAGACGTTCAGTGGTTGCGGCTGGGAGACGTCGAAGCTGCTCGAGGCGATGCGCGGGGCGCCGGACTTCTACTTCGACTCGGCTAGCCAGATCGTGCTCGACTCGTACTCGCGCGGCCGCGTCGCGCTGGTCGGCGACGCCGCGTACTGCGCCGCGCCGCTCTCGGGCATGGGGACGAGCCTGGCGATCGTCGGCGCGTACGTGCTGGCGGGCGAGCTCGCGGCCGCCGACCACACCACGGCGTTCGCGGCTTACGAGCGGGAGATGCGCGGTTTCGTGGACGTCTGCCAGAAGCTGGCCCAGGGCAACGGGAAGTGGTTCGTCCCGCCGACGCGCGCGTGGATCCGGCTGCGCAACCTGAACTACAAGCTGCTGCCGTACCTGCCGTGGCGCAAGGTGATCGAGGAGATGCCGCTCAAGGCGGGCAACGCGATCACGCTCAAGGAGTATGCGGCAGCGCGGGCGTGACGCCGCGCCGCTTCGCGATGCCGGTCATATTCTCTTCGCCCCAGTCGCCCAGCGGCAGCAATGCGGTGTTCAGCCGCTGACCCAGGTCGGTCAGCGAGTATTCGACCTTCGGCGGGATCTCGTGGAACACCTCGCGGTGCACGACCTCGTCCGCTTCCAGCTCTCGCAGCGCTTGGATCAGCATCTTCTCGCTGATCCCGCTCACCTTCCGCTTCAGCTCGCCGAACCGCAGCGGTTCGGCGTGCAGTGCCCACAGGATCAGGGCCTTCCAGCGGCCGCCGACCACGTCGATCGCCGCGTCCAGTCCGCAGCGGTAGGTTCTCGCCAGCATGCAGGATCCTTACCTTTTGGTGGGTACCTGACTTAATAGTCGGTACTTGTCCATAGTAAAGCGCTGGTTGCAGCATGATCGGCATGGGAGAAAGCAAGAAACAGGTGGGCGTGCTCGGCCTGGGGCGGATGGGCGCCGCCCTCGCCGGCGTGCTCTTGGGGACCGGCCACGACGTCGTGGTGTGGAACCGGTCGCCGCTCAAGGCGGGACCGCTGCTCGACCGTGGCGCGCGGCTCGCGGCCACGCCGGCGGAAGTGGCCTCGGCGGACGTCGTGCTCAGCTGTCTGTCCACATACGACAGTCAGCGATCAGTACTGGAAGCCGCGTTGCCCAAGGTACTGGTCAACCTCACTTCAGGGACGCCCGCGCAGGCTCGCGAGGCGGCCGCGTGGGCTTCGTCCGCCGGCATCGACTACGTGGACGGCGTGATCATGGCGGTGCCGCAGGGCATCGGGACTCCGGAGTCGCGGATCCTGTACAGCGGTTCGCCGGCGGTGTTTTCCGCGCAGCGCGACGTGCTGTCGGTGCTGGGGGAGCCGGTTTTCCTGGGTGAGGACCCCGGTCTGGCGGCGCTGTACGACCTGGCGCTGCTGGGCATCATGTGGTCGACGATGGCCGGGTACCTGCACGCGCTGGCACTGGTGGGGACCGAGGGGGTCGCGCCTTCGACGTTCACGCCGATGGCGGTGCCGTGGCTCTCGGCGGTCAGCGGGTTCCTGCCGGGGATCGGCGCGCAGGTGGCCAGTGGTGACTACGCGACCGACGTGTCGGCGCTGGACATCAACGCGGCCGGGCTCGGCCTGCTGGTGGAGACGAGCCGAGCACAGGGGATCAGCGCTTCGGTGCCAGCGGTCCTGCAGGAGCTGTTCGACCGCGCGGTGGCGGCGGGCCACGGTTCGCACGCGATCGCGAGCGTCATCGAGGAGATCCGGTGAAGTATTCGGGGAAGAAGGCTGTCGTCACGGGCGGCACGCACGGCATGGGCCTGGCGGTGGTGCGGGCGCTGCTGGACGGCGGCGCGGAGGTGCTGGCGACCGGCCGCGACGTCTCGGGGCTGGACCTGCCGGCGCACCTGCTGTCGTCGGACGCTTCGTCGTTGGCCGACATCGACGCTCTGGGGTCGGCCGCCGCGGAGACTCTCGGCTCGCTGGACCTGGTGTTCATCAACGTCGGTTTCGCCACCTTGACGCCGTTTCCCGACACGACACCGGAGATCTACGACCGGACGTTCGACGTCAACGCGAAGGGCGCGTACTTCACGGCGCAGCGGCTGGCCGGGCTGGTGCGGCCGGGCGGGTCGTTCGTGTTCACGACCTCGGTGACGGCTGGGGCCGGGATCGCGGGAATGGGGCCGTATTCGGCGGCGAAGGCGGCGGTGCGCTCGTTCGCGCTGACGTACGCGGCCGAGCTGGCGCCGCGCGGGATCCGGGTGAACGTGGTCAGCCCCGGTTACACGGACACCCCGACGATGGGGGTGACCGGGGTGCCGGCTTCGGTGCTGGCTTCGTTCAAGGCGACGGGGGATGAGGTGACGCCGTTGAAGAGGCACGCGACGGTCGAGGAGGTCGCGGCGGCGGTGCTGTTCCTGGCTTTCGAGGCGACCTTCACGACGGGAGCGGATCTGCCGGTGGACGGCGGGCTGGGACAGCGGCTGACGTTGCCGGCATGAGGTGAGCGACCGCCAGCGCCGCGTCCTGCTGGCGGTCGCGCTGCCCGCTGACCTCAGGTGAGGTGGATGGCCAGGCCCGTCGCGCCGGGGATGCGGTCGGGGCGGAGGGTCAGGTCTTCGTCGTAGTCGCCGCCGTTCTGCGTGCGGAACGGGATCGGCTCCGCTGTCTCCAGGGCGCTCAGGCGCGTGCGCAGGAGCTGCCGGGCTTCGGCGAACCGCTCGTCCGGCAGCCGGTCGGCGCCGTACACCGGGACCGGCTCCAGGACCGACATCCCCGCGTAGAACAACGTTCCGTGGTGCAGCGGGAACAGGACCTCGTTCAGCGCGCCGTTGACCCCGCGCGGCCCCATGGCCGGCTCGCGGGCGCCCGCGGTGAGCACCACCATCGCGCGCTTGCCCGCGAGCCGGCCCTCGCCGTAGCGCAGGGTCCGGCCGTCCTCCGCCCGGACGCCGTAGCCGAAGCCCTTCACGAACACGCGGTCGAACCAGCCCTTGAGGATCGCCGGCATTCCGTACCACCACAACGGAAACTGCACGATGACCGCGTCCGCCAAGTCGAGCTTCTCCTGCTCGGCCACGATGTCCGGGCTCAGCTCACCCCGCGCGTGCGCCCGGGCCGACGTCGCGCCGACGACCAGCCGGTCGTCGCCGGCCTCGGCGCCGAAGTCGGCCGCGTCGACCACCGGGTTCCACTTCATCGCGTACAGGTCCGACTCCCGGACGTCGTGACCGAACTCGCGCAGCGTCTGGAGCCCGTCGTCACGGAGGGCCCCGCTCAGCGAGCGCGGCTCGGGATGCGCGAAAACCCACAAAACGTTCATGACCTCGATGGTCACTCGGACCGCCGTCACGATCGAGTGGCCTGATGGACAACCTGTGCAAGAATCGAGCCATGGCCGAATTCGTGCACCCGGACCGTCACCACGTCGCCGTGCTGGTCAGGCACGGCATGCTCGTGATGGAGCTGGGCATCGTCCACCGGCTCTTCGGGCAGGCGCGTTCGGCGTCGGGCGAGCCGCTGTACGAGGTCGTGACCTGCGCCCTCGAACCCGGCCCGGTCCGCACCGACTCCGACTTCACCATCCCGATCGACCGCGGTCCCGAGGTGCTGGCCGAAGCCGACACGGTGATCGTCCCGGCGTCGCTCGTCGAGTACGAGCCGATGGCGCGCGTGCTGACCCCGCCCCTCGCGGCGGCGCTGGACCGGATCCCGGGGGACGCGCGGATCGCGTCGATCTGCACGGGCGCGTTCGTGCTCGCCGCGGCGGGCCTCCTCGACGGCCGCCGCGCGACGACCCACTGGCGCTCCGCCGACGACCTCCAGAGCCGGTTCCCGGAGGTCGAGGTCGACCCGTGCGTGCTCTACACCGACGACGGCAACGTCCTGACGTCCGCGGGCGTCGCGTCCGGGATCGACCTGGTGCTGCACATGATCCGCCGCGACCACGGCGCGGCCGTCGCCAACGAGGTCGCCCGCGGCACGGTTGTCTCCCCGCACCGCGAAGGCGGCCAGGCCCAGTTCGTCCGGCGGCCGGTGCCCGAGCCGCGCACGTCGTCGACGAAGGCGGCGCGGGCGTGGGCGCTGGAGAACCTGCACCGCCCGCTGACGCTGCGCGAACTCGCCGCCCGCGAGGCGATGAGCACCCGGACGTTCACCCGCCGTTTCCGCGACGAGGTCGGTATCTCGGCCCTGCAATGGCTGACGCAGCAACGGATCGAGCGCGCCCGCCAGCTGCTGGAGGAGTCTGACCTGCCGGTCGACCGCGTCGCCACGGAGGCCGGCTTCGGCACGGCGGCGTCGCTGCGCCAGCACTTCCAGGCCGCACTAGGGGTGTCACCGAGCGCGTACCGCACGACGTTCCGCGGTGAGCTGACCGCGCAGGCGGGCTGAATTTTCGTAGTCTGGGGCCATGGACTGGTACCTCGGCCAGAGCCGCTTCACCGACCCGGGCGCGCAGTCGTCGTGGCTCGACGGAGCTCCGCGCGACCTCGCGGCGCTGCGCCGGGCGGCGTCCGAGCTGGTGTTCCACTACTGGGCCCAGGGCGACATCACTCGGCACGGCTTCTCGGCCGCGCGCGGCGAAGAGATCAACCTGCGGTACGCGTCGGACATGTTCGCGCGCCTGCGCGAACTCGACCCGGCGCCGCCCGGATCGCCGCGTCCGCCGGTGCACCGGATCGTCGGCTGCTGCCGCGACTTCACGCTGTTGTTCGTTTCGATGGCACGCCACCACGGCATCCCGGCGCGCGCCAGGGTCGGCTTCGCGGACTACCTGGTGCCGGGCTGGTACCTCGACCACGTCGTCGCGGAGGTGTGGTCGCCCGGCGGCTGGCGCCTGGTCGAAGCCCAGCTCGCCGATGACTTCCCGGAGTTCGACGTCCTCGACGTGCCGCGCGACCGGTTCCTGGTCGGCGCGGATGCCTGGACCGCGGCCCGCTCGGGCGATGTCGACCCGGCCCGGCTGGTGGTCTCGCCGGACCTGGACGTGCCGTTCCTGCGCGGCCTGCCGTACGCGCGACACAACCTCGTGCTCGACCTCGCCGCGCTGAACAAGCACGAGATGATCCTGTGGGACCTCTGGGGCGATCTCGACGACGCCGCAGTGCTCGCCCCGGACGCCGTCGCCCGCGCGGACGAGCTGGCCGAAGTGCTGGCCGCCGCGGACCTCGAGCAGCTGCAGGTGCTGTTCGAGGCCGAGGACGTGCGGGTGCCGCCGGTGATCCGGTCCGTCACCCCGCCGGGACCGGTCGCGGTCGAGGTAGTGCTTCGCTGATCTCGACGGCAGTCCGTACGAACCGCGCGATCCGCAGGTCCCGCGCGCCCGCCGGCCAGGCGAGGGCGAGCGAGTACGGCGTCGCGTCGACGACCGGCCGGTAGACGACGTCGGTCCGCGGGTGCCACTCCGCGAACAACGCCGGCAGCAGCGCGATCGCCTGCCCGCGCGCGACCGTCTCCAGCAGCTGGGAGCCGTCCTGCACCACCGGCCCCGGCGTGACCGGGCCGCCGGTCACGTCCCGGCCCGACCAGTAGGCCCGGTCCGCGACCGACGCGCCCGGCCAGGACGGCGTCGCTCGCCCGGTGAAGTCCGCGCAGGCCAGTAAGGACCGGCGGGCCAGCTCGTGCCACACCGGGAGCGCGGCGACCCGAGGCTCGGTGAAGAGCACCTCGACGTCCAGGTCACCGTGATCGCCCGGGCAGCCGACCAAGGCCACGTCGGCCTGGCCATCCCGCAGCGCGGCCGCCTGCTCGCCGAACCCGCTGACCCGGATGTCGACCGGGTCCGGGTGCCCGTCGGCGATGCGCCGCAGCAGTTCGGTGGCGACACCAGGTTTCGCGGTGACGACGAGCGCCGGCGGCTGCTGCCCGGCCCGTCGGGTGCGCCGGACCGCGGTCGTCACCGCGTCCAGTGCCTTCGCCGACTCCGCGAACAGGATGTTCCCGGCCGGCGTCAGCTCGACGTGCCGGCTGGTGCGTTCGAAGAGCTGGACACCCAGCCGCCGCTCCAGCAACCGGATCGCGCGAGACAGCGGTGGCTGCGCCATCCCGAGCCGCTCGGCGGCGCGGGAGAAGTTCAGCTCTTCGGCGACCGCGCGGAAGTACCGCAGCTCACGGACCTCGACGTCGTCCATATCGCGAGCGTATCGCGGGAGAGTCCCTCGGTCTTTCCCCTTCTGCCGGGCGAATGGTGGGCTTGGTGTCGACAATTCCATTAAGGACTAACAGTCCTCGGGCTTCCTCCGGACGGCCTTCACCGAGAAGCGCCCGGCGGACGCCTTTCACCGAGTACGTCGGCGACGACTACATCCAGCGGGGTGTGGTGAGCCGGGCCGGGTCGCTACGGCGCGATGCCGTCGAGGGCCGCTCGCACCACCGAGTCCACCGTGGGCGGGTCGAGCGGGCCCGTGTGCGGGAAGACCGCCGCCATCACTGAGGCGTGGCAGTGGCCGACCAGCATGGCCGCTGTCGCGTCCACTTCGGACTCCGCTCGCAGCCTGCCCAGTGCGCGCTCCTCCTTCAGGTAGGTCAGCAGGCGGTCGCGCCAGTAGCCGGATCGCTCGCTGATCTCCGCGAACCGCTCCAGGACCCTCGGCTGCCCGAGCAGGCCACTGAACGCCGGGACGATCACCTCGTGCAGCGCGAGACCGAACTCCAGGTGGCGGCGGAGGTTCCCCTCCACGGTGCCTTCGCCGGCCACCGGCAGGTCGCCCAGTTCCGCTTCCGTCGTGCGCACGTGCTCCAGGAGGGCCCTGGCCACCAGCTCCTCCTTGTCGGAGAAGTGGTTGTAGAGCACGCCGTCGGCGACGCCCGCCATGCGCGCGATCTCGCGCACGGTCATCCCGGTCGTCCCGTGCGTGGCGATCATCTTCTGAGCGGTTTCGACCAGCAGGTCGTGCAGGGACTGGCCGTCCCGCTGAGCCGCGGCTTTCCTCGGTGACATCACCGCCATCGTAGAACCAGCGCCCTACGACCTCCTTCCCGTGACCAGCCAAGCCGCCCCGCGCAGGCGGACCGCGTCCGGACCCGCGAACGGCTCGAGTGCCGCCGTCAGGGCTTCGGTCGCCTTGGCCGCGGTCGCGGCGTCGACCATGCCCAGGTGGTGGCGGACCGGGCCCCAGTCGGCCATGAACCGCGCCGCGTCGGGGACGTCGCGTCCCCAGACCTGGTCGGCCTCGACGCGGGTGCACACCACGTCCTCGAAGCCGGCTTCGGTCAGGACCGCCGTCGTCCGGTCCGGGTCCGCGAACGACGTCGGGCCGCTGCCGTCGGGACCTGTGGGCTGGGGCAGGTACTCCGCCATCGCCCCGAACACCGCGCCGAGGTCGGTGCCGGAGAGCGCCGTCATGCACAGGAACGCGAGCCGCCCGCCGGGACTCAGGGCCCGCCGGACGTTGGCGAACGCCGCCACCGGGTCGGCGAAGAACATCACCCCGAACCGGCTGATCGCCAGGTCGAACCCGCCGTCGGCGAACGGGTGCACCTGGACGTCACCCTGCTCGAAGGTCAGGTTCGGCACTTCCGCCGCCCCCGCCCGCGCGGTCGCGAGCATCGGCCCGGACAGGTCGACCCCGGTCGCGGACCGGGCCCGCGCCGCCGCGAGCCGTGTCAGCCGGCCGTTGCCGCAGCCGATGTCGAGCACCCGGTCGTTCTTGCCGACCTGGTCGAGCACGTAGTCGTTGAACCCGTTGTTCACGGCGTCGTAGCGCTCGGCGTGCGACGCCCAGTGCTCCCCTTCGTAGCCGTTCCACGCCTCCGCCTGCGCGGTGTTGACGATCCCCGTCATCCCCATCTCCTTCGTTGTGAACACGCGTTCATGAACACCTGTTCATAGTCGCGAAAGCCGTGACGGCTGTCAAGGCATCGGCCACCCCGCCGCCGGATGTCGGCCAGGTGGCAGATCTTCCGGCCGGGTGCTCGCGGAACACTTCTCATCAGCGAGGCAAACCGCCTCCGACCAGCACAAAGGAGCTAAAAATGGCCGACGTCATCGCCAATATGTCCATGTCCCTCGACGGCTTCGTCGCCGACCCGGAAGACCGCATCGATCACCTGTTCGGGTGGTTCGGCAACGGTGACGTCGAGGTGCCCACCGCCGTCGAGTGGGCGACCTTCAAGACCTCCGAAGCCAGCGCGAAGATGCTGCGCGACGCCATGGACAACGTCGGCGCGCTGATCGCCGGCAGGCACCTGTTCGACATCACGCAGGGCTGGGGCGGCACGCACCCGATGGGCGTTCCCGTCTTCGTCGTCACCCACGAGGCGCCGGCGGACTGGCCGCACCCGGACGCGCCGTTCACCTTCGTCACCGACGGGGTCGAAAGCGCCGTCGAGCAGGCCAAGAAGGTCGCCGGCGACAGGAACGTCGCGGTCGCCAGCACCAAGATCGCACAGCAGTGCCTCAACCTCGGCCTGCTCGACGGGATTCAGGTCGACCTGATCCCGGTGCTCCTCGGCGAAGGAGTCAGGTTCTTCGACGGCCTCGACGCGACCACCACGCTGACCGGCCCCGAGGTCGTCGAGGGCACCGGCGTCACGCACCTGTCGTACCGGATCAAGCGCTGAGGAGCGTGACGTGCAGCGCGGCGAGCCGGGCGGGGTCGGCGATCACCTCGTACGCCGCCACCCGCTCGCCCTCGACCGTCACCGCGAGGGCGAGCAGCAGCCGGCCGCGCGGGGCCACGACGACCCCGACCGCGCCGTCCACCAAGGCCGCTTCGGCGAAGTGAGCGCGTTTCCCGAACACCTGCGTCTCCTCGGCCACAGCCCGGGCTCCGCGTGCTTCGAGAGCCGCTCCGGCCGGCAGCGCGGCCGCGTCGGCGCGCCGGACGACGTCCGGGGCCAGGACGTCCAGCAGCTCGTCGAGGTCGCCGCCGCGGGCCGCGGCGAGGAACGCGTCGACCACCCGGCGGTGGCGCGTCAGGTCGGCCGGGGGCAGCGCGGACGTGCCGCGGACCCGGTGCCGCGCGCGGCTCGCGAGCTTCTTCGCCGCCACCGGCGTGCGGTCGAGCACCGGGGCGATCCGGTCGAACGGCACCGCGAACAGGTCGTGCAGCACGAACGCGATCCGCTCGGCCGGGCCCAGCGCGTCCAGCACGACGAGCAGCGCGCGGCCCACCGAGTCGGCCAGCTCGACCTCGCCGGCCGGATCGGTGTCGGCCGCGAGCTCCGGCACCACGTCGAACGGGTCCTCGCGACGGGCTTTCCGCGAGCGCAGGACGTCGAGGCAGACGCGGGAGACGACCGTGGTCAGCCAGGCCGCCAGGTTGTCGACGGAGTCCACGCGGTCCAGCCGCAGCCAGGCCTCCTGGACGGCGTCGTCCGCCTCGGCCGCGGAGCCGAGCATCCGGAAGGCCAGCCCGCGCAGTCTCGCGCGTTCGGCCTCGAACTCCCGGGCCAGCTCGTCCATCGGTCACCTTTCGCCCGCACCCACCGTCGCACTCCCGACGAACCGCTGCGACCAGAGGTGACCGATGAGCTTGCTGACCCCTGCCGACCTGGGCGGATGGCGCCTGCCGAACCGCGTGGTGCTCGCGCCGACGACCCGCGCGCGCGTCCCCGGCGGCGTGCCCGGAGAACCGCAGGCCGCCTACTACGCGCAGCGCGCCGGCGCCGGGCTGATCGTCACCGAAGGCACCTGGGTGAGTGAGCGGGCCATCGGATTCCCGGACGTCCCGGGTGTGTACGCCGAGGACCAAGTCGCGGGGTGGCGGCCGGTGACGGACGCCGTGCACGCGCTCGGTGCCCGAATCGTGGTGCAGCTGTGGCACACCGGCGCGGTGTCGCACCCGTACTTCCTCGGCGGCGCGCGGCCGGCCGGACCGTCGGCGGTGAACCCTGGAGAGTCTGTGCACACCGCTTCGGGACGGCGTCCGACCGTGACTCCGCGCGAGATGAGTGTGGCCGAGATCCGCGCCGTCGTCGAGGACTACGGCGCGGCGGCGGAGAACGCGCGTCGTGCCGGCTTCGACGGCGTCGAAGTGGCGGCCAACGGCGTGTACCTGCTCGCGCAGTTCCTGCACCCGCGGCTGAACCGCCGCACCGACGCGTACGGGCGTTGCCGGCGGAAGCTGCTGCTGGAGGTCATCGACGTGGTGAGCGCCGCCGGGACCGCCGTGGGGGTGCGGCTTTCGCCGTGGTGGACCGGCGGACTGTTCACTGTGGACGAATCCCTGCGCGCCGAGTACGACGAGCTGGTCGCCGGACTCGACGTGGCGTACCTGCACCTCCGCGGACCCGACGCCGGACCGGACTTGGGCGGCTTCGCACGCTATCGACGGCTGTTCGGCGGCTCGCTGATCGTGAACAACGGCTTCGACCGCGAGTCCGGGAACGCCGTGGTCGAGGCCGGGATCGCCGACGCAGTGTCGTTCTCACGGCACTTCGTCGCCAACCCGGACCTCGTGACGCGGTT
The DNA here is from genome assembly GCF_040682155.1 of Amycolatopsis sp. NPDC051371. Classification (NCBI taxonomy): domain Bacteria; kingdom Bacillati; phylum Actinomycetota; class Actinomycetes; order Pseudonocardiales; family Pseudonocardiaceae; genus Amycolatopsis; species Amycolatopsis sp. NPDC051371. Next base: position 7,640 of record NZ_JBFBAG010000089.1, on the reverse strand, counting down.
CGCGCTCGGCTTGCCGCTGGAAACCGCCGATCCCGCGACCTACTACGGCGTCGCCGCGATGTCCTGACGGCTATTCCGGGCTCCACACCGCCAGCTCGCTGCCGCCGGGTTCGCGGAAGTGGAAACGCCGGCCGCCGGGGAAGGCGAACGGTTCCTTCGTCACCTCCCCGCCGGCCGCTTCGACCGCCGCGCGGGCCGCCGCCAGGTCGTCCGTGCGGATCGTGATCAGGGGCGCGCGGGGTTGCTCGGTCGCGTCGGCCTGGAAGCCGAAGGTGAGACCGGGTGCGCGGACATCCGAGTAGGTGGGCCCGTACGGCGTCACCTCCCAGCCGAAGGCGCGCGCGAAGAACTCGCCGGACGCGGTGGCCGACGTGGACGGGAACTCGGCGAAGTCGACTTCGTACATGCCGCCGACGCTAGCGGCGACCACCGACAAAACCGCGCGAGCGAGCCAGCGCCAGCCCGCCGAGCGCCGCGGCGACCGCGCCGATCACCAGCGCCGCCCAGCCGCCGACGATCCCGTACCCGGTGCCGGGACCGCCCTTGGCCGCGGCCACGACGACGACCCCGCCGGCCGCGCCCGCCAGTCCCGCGGCCAGCGCGAGGGCGGCACCCCGGCCACGGGTCAGGGCCAACCCGCCGGCGACCACGCCGGCCAGCCCCACCACCGCGGCCACCACGGACCACACGCGTCCCGGCGTCATGGCATAAGTACTGACAGCGGCAACGATCATGGCGTACTCCTTCGTCGATGTCCGGGAAGGATGGCCGCCGGACCCGCCGCACGTCGTCGTGCGGACGCGGGCACTTCTCACTGCCGCGGCCGCCGCAGGAACCGGAGATCTACTGCGGGCGCGGTAGCCCGCGAATGCTCTTCGCGCCGGATTCGCCGCCCGGAACATCCGGTTAGGGTGCGGGGATGAGGGTCGTGGACGGGGTGATCGCCGCGGGAGTGGCGGCGGCTCTGCTGATCGCCGGGCTCTCCGCGCGGCACGTGCCGACGGACCTCGACCCCGTGGGCTACGCGTTCCTGGTGGCCGGCGGACTGGCGTTGGCGGCGCGCCGCCGGGCGCCGGTAATCGTGTTGGCGGTGACCGCGGCGTGCGCACTCGGCTACCAGGCCGCCGGGTTCGAAGTGCCGGTGGTCGCCTACCTGTTCGCGGTGTACGCGGCTGTCCGGGCGGGCCACCGCGTCGCCGCGGTGGTGGCTTCGGTGCTGATGCTGGGCGCGGTTCCGTTCGCGATCCTGGCCTCGGGCCTGCACACCACCGGCGAGGCGTTCACGCAGTCCCGTGACGTCCTCCAGCTGGCCTGGCTGATCGCCGCCGGCGCGGCGGGGGAGGCGCTGCGCCAGGCCGAGCGCCGCGCCGACGAGGCCGAACGGACCCGCGAAGAGACCGCGCGGCGGCGGGCCGACGAGGAACGGCTGCACATCGCGCGGGAACTGCACGATTCGCTCACCCACCAGATCTCCGTCATCAAGCTGCAGGCCGAAGTGGCCGTCCACCTGGCGGGCAAGCGGGGCGAGGACGTGCCGGAAGCCCTCCTGGCGATCCGCGACGCCGGTCGTGAAGCGGCCCGGGAGCTGCGCGCGACGCTGGAAGCCTTGCGCGACGACGACCCGAACCCGCCGCACGGGCTCGACGACGTCCCGGAACTCGTGAACCGGGCCCGGTCCACCGGTCTCGACGCGCGCCTGACGGTCGAAGGCCACTGCGACGACGTGCCGGCGGCGGTCGGCCGGACCGCCTACCGGATCGTCCAGGAGTCGCTGACCAACGTCGCCCGGCACGCCGCCGCGGCCACCGCGTCGGTCCGGATCGACCACCGGCCCGGCGCTCTGGTCGTCCGGGTCGACGACGACGGCGAGGCCACTGTGGACAGTGCGCCGGAGCCGGGGGTCGGCCTGCTCGGGATGCGCGAACGCGTCGCGGCCCTCGGCGGCCGGCTCCGAGCCGAGCCACGCCGCGAAGGCGGGTTCAGCGTCGAGGCCGAGCTCCCCGTGGACCACCCGGCATGATCCGTGTCCTGCTGGCCGACGACCAGCCGCTCATCCGCAGCGGGTTCCGCGCGCTCCTCGACGCCGAGGACGGCATCGAGGTGGTGGCCGAAGCCGCGGACGGCGGCGAGGCCGTGACGCTCGCGCTCGAGCACCTGCCGGACATCGCGCTCCTCGACGTCCGGATGCCGGGGGTCGACGGCATCGAGGCGACCCGCCGCATCGCCGCGGATCCGGCGCTCGCCGCCGTGCACGTCGTCATCCTCACCAACTACGGCCTGGACGAGTACGTCTTCGAAGCCCTGCGCGCCGGCGCCGCGGGGTTCCTGGTCAAGGACATCCGGCCGGAGGACTTCCTGCACGCCGTGCGCGTTGCCGCGCGGGGCGACGCGCTGCTCGCGCCGTCGATCACCCGCAAGCTGATCGACCGGTACGTGACCCAGCCGCCCGTGCCCGGCGCGGGACTGGCGGAGCTGACCAACCGCGAACGCGAGGCCGTCGCGCTGGTCGCGCGCGGCCTGTCCAACGACCAGATCGCCGCCCGGATGGTGATCAGCCCGCTGACCGCGAAGACCCACGTCAACCGGGCGATGGTGAAGCTGCGCGCCCGCGACCGCGCTCAGCTCGTGGTGTTCGCCTACGAGTCGGGCCTCGGCTCGCCGGACGGCAGCGGTCAGGCCGGGCGGCCCGCGCCCGCGTAGTCGTCGCCCTTCGAGTGGTACGTGTGGATCTGGATCGCCTGGCCCTCGGTCGGCGCGTTGATCATCAGGCCGTTGCCCAAGTACAGCCCCACGTGGTGGATGCGCGTCGCCGGGCTGCCGTAGAACACCAGGTCGCCCAGGCGGGGCTCCTGCGACGCCGGCACCGGTGGGAGCGACCGGAACTGGCTGTCGGCCGTTCGCGGCAGGTTCACGCCCGCGCTGTCGTACGACGCCTTCGTCAGGCCCGAGCAGTCGAAGCCCGCCGCGCCCGCGTCGGGGCCGTTGCCGCCCCAGACATAGGGGAGGCCGAGCTGGCCCAGCGCGAACCGGGTCGCGCGGACGGACGGCGAGGAGGCCGACGCCGGGTCCAGGGAGAGCGTCGCGTACAGCTGGGCCATGCCCAGCACGCGCTGGCGGAACAGCTCGGTGTCGCTGCCCGGGTGGTACGCCGCGATCGCCTTCCACCAGCCGGCACCGGCGCCGAGGTCCGTGCCGCCCGCGCACAAGGCGCGGCCGGCCGCGATCGTGGGGTCGGTGCCGTACTTCTTGGTCTGGGCCGCCGTCAGCCCCAGGAGGTTCTCGCCGCCTCGGCCGTGGTTCGACGCCGCCGAGCCGACGCCCGCCAGCGTGACCCACGAGAGGTGGCACGACGGGTCTTCGGCGCGCAGCGCCAGTTCGCCGTTCGCGTAGCCGATCAGCGTGTCGGCCGGGATGTCGAGGGGCCCGGACAGCTGGCCGGCCCACTGCTGCAGCGGGCTCTTGCCGCCCTGGCCGGACGCGCCCTGGCCCGGCTCCTGGGCCTTCACCGGCGCGCTGACCTCGAGGACCGACGGGCCCGACGCCGCGTCGCGCGCCACCGGCAGGGGAGCCGGCGCGGGTTCGGGCGACCGGTCGGCCAGCAGCCAGCCCGCGGCGACCAGACCCGCGACGAGCGGCAGCGCGACGAGGCCGCGCAGGGCCGCGCCACGAGCCCAGGAGGTCGGCTTCGTCGTCACGGGGTCCAACTTAGAAGAGCGCACCTCTGTGTGAACGACTGAGCGGCTTGCACGTTAGGGGGACTCCCATATGGTGGACACATGCCCGAGATCGACGCTGCCCGCCTGACCGCGGCGCTCAAGGATCGGTACGCGAAGATCGACGTCGTCGAGCGCACCGGCTCCACCAACGCCGACCTGCGGAAAGCCGTCGACGACGGCGCCGCGGACCGGACCGTTCTGCTGGCCGAGGAGCAGACCGCGGGGGTCGGCCGCCGGGCCCGGACGTGGAGCTCGCCGAAGGGCGCCGGGCTGTACCTCAGCGTGGCGTTGCGGCCGGGCGTCCCGTTCACGGCGCTGGGCTCACTCTCCGTCGTCGCCGGGCTCGCCGTCCGGGCGGCCGCGGCCGGCGTCGGGGTCGACGCCGTGCTGAAGTGGCCCAACGACGTCCTCTCCGGCGGCGCCAAGTGCGCCGGGATCCTCGCCGAGGCCGTCGCCGGCGACCCGCCGTCGCTCGTGCTCGGCATCGGCCTCAACGTCCTGCCGCTCGGCGACGTCCAGCCGGGCCCGGGCGGCCTGCCCGCGACGTCGCTCGCCGAGCAGGGCGCCACGAACACCGACCGCACCGACGTCGCGATCGCGCTGCTCACGGAGTTCGACGACCTGGAAAAACGCTGGCGGCGCGCGGGCGGCGACCTCACCGAAGCCGGACTGCTGGGCGACTACCGCGCTCACTGCGCGACCCTCGGCCAGGACGTCGAGGTGCAGCTGCCGGACGGCACGTCGCTCGTCGGCCGGGCGGCCGACATCGACGCCACCGGGCAGCTCCAGGTCGACCAGACCGGCGGCCGGCGGCACACCGTGTTCGCGGGTGACGTGGTCCACGTCCGCCCGGCCTGATTCTTCGGGGCGTTGCACGCACCGGCCGGGCGTCTCGCCGGTACGGTGAAGCGACATCGCCGCACCGACCTTGGGAGCGTCCGCCGTGGCTTATCCGGACGATTTGCTCAGCGAGCAAGAGCACGTCGTGGTGCACAGTCACCCGCACTTCAAGATGCTGATCTTCCCGACGCTCGCGCTGCTGGTCACCCTCGGCGCGGGCACCTGGCTGGCGATCCTCGCGAGGGACGCCGGCTCGCCGTGGAACTCCGTCGGGCTGATCGCCATCGGGGTGGTGGCGCTGGTGCTCGTCGTGTGGCTCTTCCTGGTGCCGCTCGTCCGCTGGCGCACCACCCACTTCATCGTGACGACCGACCGGCTCATCGTCCGCGAGGGCGTGCTGAAGCGCACCGGCATCGACATCCCGATGGGCCGCATCAACAGCGTCCAGTTCGAGCACGGCCTGCTGGACCGGGTCTTCGGCTGCGGCTCGCTGATCATCGAGTCGGCGTCGGACGAGCCGCTGCGGTTCGAGGACATCCCGCACGTCGAGAAGGTGCACACGGTGATCTACCGCGAGGTCAACGACAACCCGTACGACGACTACCGGCCGGGCGCCCCGCAGCAGCAGTCGCCGCAGCAGCCGCAGCAGACCGAGCCGCTGCCGCCCCAGGGCGGCCACCCGCCGCGCGGGGATCGACGCCGCTGATGGGCACGCGCGAACTGGGCCTGCCGGAGCGCGTCCCCTCGGCGGGGGAGCTGCCGGAGCGGATCACGATCTGGGAGGTCGGCCCGCGGGACGGGCTGCAGAACGAGAAGACGATCGTCCCGGTCGAGGTCAAGCTGGAGTTCCTCGACCGGCTCGCGGGCGCCGGCCTGACGACGCTCGAGGCGACGAGCTTCGTGCACCCCAAGTGGGTGCCGCAGCTGGCCGACGCCGAGCAGCTGCTGGCCGGGCTCGACCGCCGCGAAGGCGTCCGCTACCCGGTGCTGGTGCCGAACGAGAAGGGCCTGAACCGGGCCCTCGACGCCGGCGTCGAGCACATCGCGATCTTCGCGAGCGCGACGGAGACGTTCGCGCAGAAGAACCTCAACTCGACGCTGGACGAGCAGTTCGCGATGTTCGAGCCGGTCGTGACGCGGGCGCGCGAAGCCGGCTTGGACGTGCGCGGCTACCTTTCGATGTGCTTCGGCGACCCGTGGGAGGGTGCCGTGCCGGCGAAGCAGGTCGCCGACGCCGGCCGCCGCCTGCTGGACATGGGGTGCTCGCAGCTTTCGCTGGGCGACACCATCGGCGTCGCGACCGCGGGCCAGGTCGAGAACCTGGTCGGGCTGTTCGGCGATGTCGGTACTTTGGCCGTGCACTTCCACGACACCTACGGTCAGGCTCTGGCCAACACCCTGGCGGCGCTCCGATGTGGAGTGTCGACAGTGGACTCTTCGGCAGGCGGGCTCGGCGGCTGCCCGTACGCCGAGTCGGCCACGGGGAACCTGGCCACCGAGGACCTGGTGTGGATGCTGGACGGCCTCGGGGTGGCCACCGGCGTCGACCTGGACACGCTGGTGGCGGCCAGCGCGTGGATGGCGGGACAGCTCGGCCGCCCGAGCCCGTCCCGCGTGGTGGCCGCGCTGAGCTGACCTCGCCCGCACCCGCACGTGTCGCGTGCGGTATCAAAGGGGGACCGGCAGCGACGCGGCCGCGTCGAACAGAGTGCCCGCGGGCACCGACCGAGCCGGAGGATGGGTGTGACCGAGCCTTCCGAGGCGGGCTCCGAACCGGTCGAGGCCGACCTCGACACCGGGCCGATCCGGCTGCCTGAGTACGGCCTGACGGATTCGGGTGCCTTCGAAGAGGCGCCGACCCCGCCCTCGGGCAACCCCGCGGCGTGGCCGCACGCGGTGTCGCCGCTGCTGCCGCCGTTCACGCTGCCCCCGGCGCCGCCCGCGCCGATCCCGCCCGCGCCGACCGGGCCGCCTCCGCCGGTGGCCGGTCCGCCGCCGAACCCGGGCTCGCCGACGCCGTTGCCGCCGCTCGGCTCGCCGCGCAAGGAGCGGGAAAGCGTCGTCGCGCTGTTCCTGGTGCACATGTTCCCGATCGGGCACCTGCCGGTGGCCATGGACCGGCCGGCACTGCAGCTGCCGCTGCCCGAGGACCCGGAGGGCTTCGGCCCCAACGACCACCCGGACGCGCGGCTGATCTTCGACGACCAGGCGCTCACCAACGTCACCGCGGGGTTCCGCCGGTCGCCGACCGCGCCGCCGCGGCCGGTGCCCCGGCACCTGACCGACGGCTACGTCCCGTACGCGCGGGCGACGCAGGCCGTGTGGATCCGCCGGTTCGTCCTCGGGCACAGCGAGCTCGGGCCCGAGTACGCGTGGCCGCCGGGCGACCACTACCCCGAGTGCTGCGTCGACCACGGCGAGCCGGTGATGGTTCCGATGAACACCGTGCTCGACCGCTTCGGTCAGGCTTACGGGCGCGTGTTCTTCGCCGACGGCACGCCCTTCGCGGAACGCTCGCTGCCGCCCGGGATGCTGGACGCCGAGTACCGCCGGTACGTCGTGGTGCGCGCGGTGCCGATGTGGCGGGCGGAGACCGCGAACTGGTTCGGCCAGGTCGGCGGGGGCACCCGGTACCGTGCCCTGCTGGCGGCCGACGAGCTCGTCACCCTCGGCTACCTCGCCGAGGCCAAGGGGGAAGAGGACTGATGAACACCCAGTCGATCCAGCGCTGGCTCGGCGTGCTGGGCGTGCCGCCGGAGGTCGTCTCGCTCGGCGCCGAAGTCGACAACGCCTGGTGCCTGATGCAGGGCGAGGACGAGGCGTGGGAGGTGTTCTGGCGGGAGCAGGGCAACCGCTACGACTGGGCGCGGTTCACCAGCGAGCAGGTGGCGTGCCACTACCTCTTCGGCCGGCTGGCCTGGGCGCAGGTCGCCCGCGGCGCCGTCGGCCTGCTGCCCGGGTCGTGAGTGAGAAACAGTGTTCTAACACTGACAGCGGCTCGCTGATGACCGCCTCGGCGGTCGGCTCGTAGGAGGGCAGCGGGTCCGAACTCAGCACGCGCCGCCGGACGTGCAGGCCTTCGAG
>NZ_JBFBAG010000088.1:0-26331 GCF_040682155.1 Amycolatopsis sp. NPDC051371 | reverse complement strand
GCGGCCCCCACGAGCGGCGCGTATTGGTCAAAATATTCTAAAACCTCCCACCCCCCCCCACGACCGTCAGTCGCGCTCGATGAGGTGGCCTACCACGTCCGGGCCCGGGTGGGCGTGACCCGACCCGTCGCGGCGGACGTCGATCTCCGGGAGCTCCACCGGGTCTCCGTTGCGCGCCGCACCCGCCGGGCGCGGGCCGATCCACGCGACACGGAGCGCCGTCTCGCCCTTCAAGAACCGCTGGGCCCGGACGCCGGCCGTCGCTCGGCCCTTGGCCGGGTACTCGCTGAACGGGGTCACCTTCACGCTCGCGCCCGTCGAGGTGATCACCAGGGGCTCGCCGTGCTCGTCGTCGTCCGTGCGGATCGCTGCGAAGAACACCGCCGCGCCCGCGCCCACGTTGATGCCCGCCATGCCACCGCCCTTGAGGCCCTGCGGGCGGACCAGCGACGCCGAGTATTTCAGCAGCGACGCCTCCGACGTCACGAACGCCAGGGTCTCCGAGCCGTCCGTCAGCCACGTCGCGCCGACGACCTCGTCGCCGTCCTTCAGCGAGATCACTTCGAACTCGTCCGAGCGGACCGGCCACTCCGGCGAACAGATCTTCACCACGCCGGCCCGGGTGCCGAGCGCCAGGCCCGGTGAACCCGCCGCCTGCTCACCGAGCGGCGCGATCCCGACGACCGTCTCGCCCTTCTCCAGCGGCACCAGCTCGCGAGCCGCCATGCCGCCGCGCAACGACACCGTGCCTGCCTGCTCCGGCAGCACCGGCAACGGCAGCACGTCCGTCTTGAACGCCCGGCCGCGGCTGGTCACCAGCAGGATCTGGCCGCGCGCGGTCGTGTGGACCACCGCCGCCACGGCGTCGTGCTTCACGCGGCCGTTGCGCCGGCGCGTCTCCGTCGACTCCTCGGACTCCGCCGCGGTGCGCGCCACCAGCCCGGTCGCCGACAGGATCACCTGGCACGGGTCGTCCGTGACCTCCAGGGGACCGGACGGCTTCGACGCGGCCAGGACCTCCTTGAGATCGCCGTCGATCAGCGACGTGCGGCGCTCGGTCGGGAAGTCCTTCGCGATCTTCGCCAGCTCGGACGAGACGAGCTTCTTCAGCACCGACTCGTCGTCGAGGATCTTGGACAGCTCCGCGATCTCCTCGCGCAGCCTGTCCTGCTCCGACTCCAGCTCGAGCCGGTCGTACTTGGTCAGCCGGCGCAGCGGGGTGTCGAGGATGTACGTCGCCTGGATCTCCGACAGCTTGAAACGCGTCATCAAGCCGTCCTTGGCGGCCTGCGCGTTCTCGCTCTCGCGGATGAGCTTGATCACCTTGTCGATGTTCAGCAGCGCGACCAGCAGGCCGTCGACCAGGTGCAGCCGCTCTTCGCGCTTGCGGCGCCGGTACTTGGTCCGCCGCGTGACGACCTCGTAGCGGTGCCGGAGGAAGACCTCCAGCAGCTCCTTGAGCCCCAGCGTCTGCGGCTGGCCGTCGACGAGCACCAGGTTGTTGATGCCGAATGACTGCTCCAGCGGCGTCAGCCGATACAGATCCGCCAGCAGGGCCTGCGGGTTGACGCCGACCTTGCACTCGATGACCAGCCGCGTGCCGTTCTCGCGGTCGGTGAGGTCCTTGACGTCGGCGATGCCGGTGAGCCGCTTGGACTTGTTGACCTCGTCGGTGATCTTCTCGATCACCTTCTCCGGGCCGACGCCGTAGGGCAGCTCGGTGACGGTGATCGCCTGCCGCCCCCGGCTGCCTTCGAGGGGGCCGGTCTCGCAGTTCGCGCGCATCCGGACCACGCCGCGGCCGGTCTCGTACGCGCGGCGGACCTCGTCGAGGCCGAGCAGGCTGCCGCCGGTCGGGAGGTCGGGGCCGGGCACGAACTCCATCAGCTTGTCGAGTGTCGCGGTCGGGTGCGTGATCAGCCAGCGCGCCGCGGTGATGACCTCGCCGAGGTTGTGCGGGATCATGTTGGTCGCCATCCCGACCGCGATCCCGGACGTGCCGTTGACCAGCAGGTTCGGGAACGCCGCGGGCAGCACTGTCGGCTCTTCGAGCGAACCGTCGTAGTTCGGCCGGAAGTCGACGGTGTCTTCGCCGAGCTCGCCGACCAGCTGCATCGCCTCGGGCGACATGCGCGCTTCGGTGTACCGCGAGGCGGCCGGGCCATCATCGGGCGAGCCGAAGTTGCCGTGGCCGTCGATCAGCGGGACGTTCAGCGAGAAGTCCTGCGCCAGCCGCACCATCGCGTCGTAGATCGCGACGTCGCCGTGCGGGTGGTACTTGCCCATGACGTCGCCGACCACGCGCGACGACTTCACGTACGCGTGCGTCGGGCGGTAGCCGTTCTCGTTCATCGAGTACAGGATCCGGCGGTGCACCGGCTTCAACCCGTCCCGGGCGTCCGGCAGGGCGCGCGAGTGGATGACCGAATACGCGTACTCCAGGTACGAGTCTTCGATCTCCGTCTTCAGCGAGTTGTCGAAGACGTTCGCGCCGGCGGAGTCGAACGCGCTGGGATCGACCTTGGTGGTGGTGCCCTTGCGGCGTGCCACGGCAGAACTCCTTGGTAGCTATGAGAATTAAGCGTCGATGGCGTCGCGGTCGATCCGGTCCGAAGAGGCGACCAGCCAGTTCCGCCGGGGCTCGACCTTCTCGCCCATCAGCAGCTCCAGCGCGCTCTCGGCGGCCTCGGCGTCGTCCATGGTGATCCGGCGGACCGAGCGGCTGGCCGGGTTCATCGTGGTGTCCCACAGCTCGTCGGCGTCCATCTCGCCGAGGCCCTTGAACCGCGGCACCGGCGTGACGATGCTCTTGCCCGCCCGCTCCAGCTCGGCGAACTTCGACTCCATCTCCTGCTGCGTGAAGGTGAAGTGCGTCTCCGGGTTGCGGCCCTTCGTGACGAGCTTGTGCAGCGGCGGCATCGCCGCGTACAGCCGGCCGTCCTCGATCACCGGACGCATGTACTTCGCGAACAGCGTGATCAGCAGGGTCCGGATGTGCGAGCCGTCGACGTCCGCGTCCGCCATCAGGATGACGCGGCCGTAGCGCATGGTCGTCAGGTCGAACGTGCGGCCGGTGCCCGCGCCCAGGACCTGCACGATCGACGCGATCTCGGCGTTCTTCAGCGTGTCGCCGAGGGATGCCTTCTGCACGTTCAGGATCTTGCCGCGCAGCGGCAGCAGCGCCTGGTACTCCGACACGCGCGCCATGCGCGCCGACCCCAGCGCGCTGTCACCCTCGACCAGGAACAGCTCGCTGCGGGAGACGCCGGTGGTGCGGCAGTCGACCAGCTTCGGCGGCATCGCCGCGCCCTCGAGCGCGGTCTTGCGCCGGGCGGCGTCCTTCTGCTGCTTCTGGGTGAGCCGGACGCGGGAGGCATCGACCACCTTCTGCAGCACGACCTTGGCCTCGGACTTCGTCTTGCGGTCCTCGGTCCAGGCCTTGACCTGCTTGTCGATGATGCCCTGGATGACGCGGGTGATGCCGGCGGTGGACAGCTCGTCCTTCGTCTGCGACGTGAACTGCGGCTCCGGCAGCCGGACGTGCACCACCGCCGTAATGCCCTCGAGGACGTCCTCGATCGTCGGCATGTCCTCCTTGGGCTTGAGCAGCCCGCGGGTCTTGGAGATGGCGTCCTGCAACGCCTTCGCCATCGCGCGGTCGAAGCCGCGGCGGTGCGTGCCGCCGTGGACGTTGCGGATCGTGTTGGTGAAGCACTCGACCGTGCGCTCGTAGCCGGTGCCCCAGCGCAGCGCCACCTCGATCTCAGCGTGACGCTCCACATTGGACTGCATGACGCCCGCCGCGTCCGCCGCGTTCTCCTTGTACGTGCCCTCGCCGGTGATCAGGAGCGTGCCGCAGACCGGCTTTTCGCCCGACGGGGTGAGGAAGTCGACCATGTCGACGAGCCCGTGCGGGAAGTGGAAGGTCTCTTCGTTGATGGTGTCTTCGATCGCCGTGCGCAGCACGTACGTGACACCCGGGACGAGGAACGCGGTGTTGCGCAGCTTCGCTCGCACGCCCTCGACGTCCAGGGCCGCGCCGGACTCGAAGTAGCGAGAGTCGTACCAGTAGCGGATCGACGTGCCGCTGCGTTCGCCGCGCTTCATCTTGCCGGTGAGGTTCAGCCCGGACCGGCGGGTGAACTTGGCTTTCGGGCCGGGCGCGTCGAACGTGCCGGGGACGCCGTGCTTGAACGACATCTGGTGGACCTTGCCGTCCTGCTTCACCGTGACGTCGAAGCGGTGCGACAGCGCGTTGACCGCCGAGGCGCCGACGCCGTGCAGGCCGCCGGAGGTCTTGTAGCCGGAGCCGCCGAACTTGCCGCCGGCGTGCAGCCGCGTCAGGACCAGCTCCACGCCGGACAAACCGGACTTCGCGTGGGTGCCGGTGGGGATGCCGCGGCCGTCGTCGTCCACCTGGACGCTGCCGTCGGCGTGCAGCGTGACGACGATCTTCGTCGCGTGGCCCGCGACACCCTCGTCCGTGGAGTTGTCCACCACCTCGGAGAAGAGGTGGTTGATGCCCCGGCTGTCGGTGGAGCCGATGTACATCCCGGGGCGTTTGCGGACGGCTTCGAGACCCTCGAGATGGGTGAGGTCGTCGGCCCCGTACAAGGTCTCGGCAGTCACAGGGTCGTTCTCCCGGATCGTGGCTCGCGAAAGTGCTGGTGGTGGTGCGGACTCGGCCTGCACCGTACTGCAGGATATCCGCCACCCCCGACAACTTCCGCGCGCTCCCTGCTCCGGAGTGGCGCGGGCCGCCCGCTACTTGGGGTCGTAGCCCAGGTCCGGCCACAGGCCGAGCAGGGCTTCGATCTTCCGCGGGACCTGGAAGCTGTTCCGGAAGTTCGGCTTTTCGCCGATCGTCGCGAGGCCCTTGCGGAGCTCGCCGAACGCCGGCCTCGAGGCCGTCTCCCGGGTCAGGATGTAGCAGTACGTGCGGCGCGGGTACGCGAACTCGTCGGTGTACGCCTGAAGCACGAGACCGGGTGCCTCGATCCGCGACCCGACCAGGGCGCGGCCCTGCTTCTGGCTGTAGACGCGGATCACGTGCACGCCCGCGCGGAGCGTGCGCGGCGGGTCCTGGCCCTGGCCGTCGTCGGCCCAGAACAGCTCGACGCGGAACGGCTGTTCGCCGTTTTCGCCGGGGTGGGTGTACTCGCGCGTCAGCTCTTCGAGGCGGTATTCGGCCTCGGCCGAGGGCTCGCCGCCCTCGACGAGGCTGACGAGGTACAGCTCGGCCGGGCGCGGCCAGGAGGGCCGCGGCACGTCGGTCTGCGTCTCCGTGGTCTCGGTCTCCGTGGTCTCCGGCGTGTCGGTTTCCGGCTCGTCCACGGCGGCCGGTGCCGCAACCGGTTCCGGCGTCTCGGCCGGGGGTTCCGGTGCGGGCGCGACCTCGGCGACCGGGACGGGTGCCGCGGGCCGGACGGGGGACGGCGCCGGAGTGGCGGGCCGGACCGGGGACGGCGGGGGTGCCGGGGCAGCGGGGCGGACGGGCGTCGCCGGGCGGCTCGTGACCACGGGCCGGGCGGGCGGGATGGCGCGGGCGGGGGTGGCGGGGCGCGGCGTGGTGACCAGCTTGCCCGCGCCGTACTGCTCCAGGAGCGGCTCCAGGTCACCTGCCGTCAGCGCGGGGCCCGCCAGGTCGCACCACTCGAGCCAGGCCTCCTGGGCCTCCTCGACGGTGTGCTTCTCGTGGGAGACCGTCACCGCCTCGAACAGCTGCCGCGGGCCGGCGGCGGTGACGTCGGCCGAGCCGACCACCACGAACGACGGTTCGTCCTCGGCGATCACCAGCTTCGCGTTCAGCCCGCGCAGCGAGTGCACGATCACGCCAGCCTTCACCCAGTGCAAGAGGGCGTGCGGACTCGTCGCACCGGACAGCACGGTGTCCAGGCTCGCGTCCGTGATCACCGTGTCCCCGGGTTCGAGTGGCAACAGGGCAGCCGCGCCGGGACCGACGTGGCCGAAGGCCGCCACCAGGTTCCGGCGAGGCGCGAGCAGTGGGGTGATCGATCCCCAGATGTCGCGGCCCGTGAGAAGTCGTACCGAACGTTCTGCCAGACCCAGCCGACCGAGCTCCGCGTCCATGTCCATGACCTTACTTGGTGCCCCCTACGGCATTGACGGCCGGAATATCTCTTGCTTGGAAGTAGTTGAACACGCATGTAAGATGGTGCTCGCGAAGGGAGCAGGTCATGCAGTTCGGAATCTTCACGGTGGGCGACGTCACGACCGATCCCACCAACGGCACCACCCCGACGGAGCACGAGCGGATCAAGGCGATGGTCCGGATCGCGCTGAAGGCGGAGGAGGTCGGTCTCGACGTCTTCGCGACCGGCGAGCACCACAACCCGCCGTTCGTGCCGTCGTCGCCCACGACGATGCTGGGGCACATCGCGGCGCAGACGTCCAAGATCATCCTCTCGACGTCGACGACGCTGATCACCACGAACGACCCGGTGAAGATCGCCGAGGACTTCGCGATGCTGCAGCACCTGGCCGACGGCCGCGTCGACCTCATGATGGGCCGCGGCAACACCGGCCCGGTGTACCCGTGGTTCGGCGAGGACATCCGCCAGGGCATCCCGCTGGCCATCGAGAAGTACGCACTGCTGCGCCGCCTGTGGCGCGAGGACGTCGTCGACTGGTCCGGCAAGTTCCGCACGCCGCTGCAGGGCTTCACGGCCACGCCGCGCCCCTTGGACGGTGTGCCGCCGTTCGTGTGGCACGGGTCGATCCGCAGCCCGGAGATCGCCGAGCAGGCGGCGTTCTACGGTGACGGCTTCTTCGCCAACCACATCTTCTGGCCGACCTCGCACTTCCAGCAGCTGATCGCGTTTTATCGCCAGCGCTTCGAGCACTACGGCCACGGGACGGCCGACCAGGCGATCGTCGGCTTGGGTGGCCAGGCGTTCATCCGGCCCAAGTCCCAGGATGCGTGGAACGAGTTCCGCCCGTACTTCGACAACGCGCCGGTGTACGGCCACGGCCCGACGCTGGAGGAGTTCACCGACCAGACGCCGTTGACCGTGGGGAGCCCGCAGGAGGTCATCGACAAGACGCTGACGTTCCGCGAGCAGTTCGGTGATTACCAGCGTCAGCTGTTCCTGATGGACCACGCGGGGCTGCCGCTGAAGACGGTGCTGGAGCAGCTGGACCTGCTGGGCTCGGAGGTGGTGCCGGTGTTGCGCAAGGAGCTGGACGCTCTTCGGCCGGCGCACGTGCCGGACGCTCCGACGCACGCGTCGCTTTTGGCTACGGCTTCTACTACGGCTTCGGAAGAGGTGTCGGCATGAAGCTCGCGGTGGTGACGGCGGGGCTGTCGGTCCCGTCGTCCAGCCGGCTGCTGGCGGATCGCCTGGCGGCGGCCACGGTTGCGGCGTGGTCGTCGTCGTCTTCTTCGTCGCCGGCGTCGGTTTCGGTGGTCGAGCTGCGGGACGTCGCGCTGGACGTGACGAAGAACCTGCTGACGGGCTTCCCGAGCCCGGCGTTGCGCGCGGCGCTCTCCACAGTGGTCGACGCGGACGCGGTGATCGTGGTGACACCGGTGTTCACGGCCGGGTACAGCGGTCTGTTCAAGTCGTTCTTCGACGTGCTGGACGCGGACTCGCTGGTGGGCAAGCCGGTGCTGCTGGGTGCGACCGGCGGAACCGAGCGGCATTCACTGGTAGTGGACTACCAGCTGCGGCCGTTGTTCGCGTACTTGAAGGCGAACCCGGTCGCGACGGGGGTGTACGCGGCTTCGTCGGATTGGGGGAGCGGAGAGGGCGCGCTGCAGAGGCGGATCGAGAAGGCGGGGGCGGAGCTGGCTTCGCTCGCCGCCGGACGGCCCGCTGTGGCCGAGGAGCCGTTCATTCCCTTCGCCGAGCTGCTGGCGGGCGCGGGGGAGTGATAATGGCTTGCCCGGCGCAACTATGGTGGGCTGATGGCGTCGGTCAGGCAGGTCCAAATCACGTTCGACTGCGCGGAACCCGAGCGGGTCGCCCGGTTCTGGTGCGAGGTGCTGGGGTACGTGGTGCCGCCGCCCCCGTCGGGGTTCGCCAGTTGGGGCGATTTCGACCGTTCGCTGCCGCCGGAGCGTCAGGGCGCGGCGTTCGCCTGCGGTGATCCTGCGGGTGTGGGGCCACGGCTGTTCTTCCAGCGAGTGCCGGAGGGCAAGGTCGTGAAGAACCGGGTGCACGTCGACGTGCGTGCCGGCACGGGTCTCGTGGGCGACGAGCGGCTGGCTGCGCTTGAGGCGGAGTCTGCGCGGTTGGTTGAGCTGGGTGCGGTGGTTGTGCAGGTGTTGCGTGCTGATGGGTACAACGAGTCTTGCATTTCGATGCAGGACGTTGAGGGCAATGAGTTCTGCCTGGACTGAGGGTTGAGGGCGCGGCTGCTGCCCGGAGTTGTTGCCTGGTGGCGCGGGGCAGAGAGCGGGACTGCCTCTGCTGCTGGCGTGGGTGGCCGGGGGGCGGGCTCGGCGCTGCTGCGGGCGGTCCGGGGGCGTCACCGTCGGTGGGGATGCGGATGCGGTCGGACGTGGGCGCTGACCAGGAGCTGATGGCTGGCAGCGGGGCCGCGGATTGCTTGGGCGCATCTGAGGTGGAGGCGGGAGCTGCTGCTTAGCGGGAGGACGTTCCGGGTGGTCTGGGGGTCCGGAGTGCTGCGCGCTTGTGTCGGTGGTGAATGTCGCGGGCCGTGAGGCGGGAGCGGCTGGGCGCATGTGCGAGTTGTGGACGGACCGGGGTTGCGGTCTGCCGGTGGCCGGTTGTCGATCGGTTGGAGTCTCGGGTAGCGGTCCGCCGGTGGCTGGGGTTTGGGTATGCGGTCCGCAGGTAGCGGCTTGTGGGTGGCGGAGTTTCGGGTGCCGGCCGGCCGGTGGGCGGGCTGGGGCTGGGGCTGGTGTTGCGGTGGCCGGTGGCCGGTGGCCGATTGTGGCTGGGGTGGAGCTGCGATCGTCCGTTGCCGGTTGTGGATTGCTTGGGGCGTGGGGGTAGGCCCGTAGCCGGTTGGCTGCGGGCCTTTCCCGTGTTCGATTGTCTACGCCGCGAACGGCAGTGGTTGGTGCAGGTTGTTGCGCCTGGGTTTTCGGCGTTTGTCCAGGAACACCGGCGGTAGGAATTCGGGGAGGCCGTCGGTGGCGATGCGGACTTGCCAGCCGGAACGGTGCAGTAGCCGGTGGTGGTGGGCGCACATCAGGACCAGGTTGCCTAGTTCTGTGGGGCCGCCGTCGGTCCAGTGGCGGATGTGGTGGCCTTGGCAGTGGCGGGGTGGGCGGTGGCAGCCGGGGAAGGCGCAGCCTCGGTCGCGTAGGTACAGCGCGTGGCGCAGCGGGGTGGAGATCAAGCGGCGCTGGTGACCCAGGTCGAGAGGTTCGCTTTTTGT
This sequence comes from Amycolatopsis sp. NPDC051371, assembly GCF_040682155.1. Classification (NCBI taxonomy): domain Bacteria; kingdom Bacillati; phylum Actinomycetota; class Actinomycetes; order Pseudonocardiales; family Pseudonocardiaceae; genus Amycolatopsis; species Amycolatopsis sp. NPDC051371. Next base: position 16,962 of record NZ_JBFBAG010000088.1, on the reverse strand, counting down.
TCCCAGTACTGCGGGGATGAGCTTGCAATCGCAGGCGTGGATCCGGGCTTCGGCCGCGGACATGGTGCCGAGGTCGCCGAGGATGGCCCGGCCGACGCCGGACTTCAGGTCGTCCAGGGAGACTGCGATCATGACGTGGGCTCGTTCGCCGGCCTGCATCGGCAACTCTGGCGAGTTCAACGCGAGGTCGATCGCGTCGGAGAAGGCGTCGCCGTAACGCTCCTGCGGGGAACGCAAGTCCGGGCCCTCGTCGGTGGTGCGGCGTTGCGCGAGAGAGTCCAGCAGGGCGCTGGCTCGGGTGCCGGTTTCGTCGTCGAAACGGCCGTTCAGTTCCCAGATCCCGGTTCTTTTGCGGCGCAACGACAGTTCGCGGCTGGGGGTGGCCGGTTCAGCGGAGTCGGGTTCGGCGCCGTCGGGGTCCAGGTGCGCCAGGATTCGGGCACCAAGAGCGGCGACCTGCTTGTGTCCGGCCGCGGAAGCGAAGGTCAGCAGGTGCCGCTCGGCGTCGTCGCGGTGTTCGGGCGGGACTTGGGTCATGACGCCGACGATGGTGTCGATCATTGGGGTGCTCAACCGGCCGTCCAACGCGGCGGCGCCGGTGGCGGGAGCGACAGCAGGGATCGGGGTGCCGTCGAGGGTGTGACCGGGGGTGAGGGCTCGGGCTCGTTTGACCACGGTCTCGGCGGCGGATTTGGGGACGTCAGCGAGGTGCTCGAATAACCGTGCGACGGAGCGGTAGCCGAAGAGTTCCATGACACCGCGGGACTCGATTTCCGCCAGCAGCGAACCGATCTCAGCCTCAGCGGACCGCGCGACGGCGAGCAGGGTGGAGATGCGGTCGGCCAGGGCCACCGCATCCGCTTTCCACACTGCTTCGCTGTCCACACACCAAGATTACCGGTGGTCGAACGCCTGGTCATCACTCGATCAGGTGGAACACGGCAGACGCGGCAGGGGCATCGTTGCGTGGGGAATCGGCGCTCCCGCACCGAGCGGAAGGCAACAACACGAAGCGCCGATTTCCTACGCCCCGGCGAAGCCGCATCTTTAGAACTCCGAGTACCGAACCCGATAACGCAGGTGAGTAACCCCAGCCCCGACAACAACCTCAACCTGCTCCAGCGAGGCACGAGGAGCATCAAAAGAAGAGAAGTACCGAACACCGGAGCCAAGAAGGACGGGAACAAGATCGATCCGAACTTCATCGAGAAGCCCAAGCTCCAAGCACTGCCGAGCGATATCCGGCCCGGAGACACCAACAGTCCCATCCCCAGCAGCCTTGGCCTGCTCCACAGCGGAAGCAACAGAGGAGACGAAGGTGAACGGCGCCAGATGAGAAGCAGGCCAGTCCGAAGGCGGAGGCCGGTGCGTGACAACGAAAGCGGCACCCCCACCAGGCGGATTACCGCCCCACCCATGGGTGTAGTCGAAGACCCGCCGCCCGCAGACGAACGCGCCATGACGAACGCTGTCCAAAAAGGACCGCAAGTAGTCCGCGCTGGAAGGTGAGACGCGGAACGTCATCGGGTAGCCGACCATCGGCACCTCGACGTCGCCCGAGGTGTACCAGTCGAACAGTGGCCCGACCGAATCGTCGGGCCGCGCGACGAACCCGTCCAGTGACATGCAGAAGCTCGCGACGACCCCGGCCATCTCAGTCCTCCAGGACCTTGTCGAGCCGCTCGTACGACTCCGTCATCCCGCGGCTCATCCCGCTGTCCAGCGCCTTGTCGCGCGCCTCGATCGACGGGAACACCGAGTGTGTCACCATGCGCGTGCGGCCGCCGAGGTCGGTCAGCACCATCGAGTCGAGCGTGACTTCGCCGGGCGCGCCCAGGAACTCGAACGTCTGGATGATCCGGTCGGGACTCACCGTGTGGTAGACGCCGCGGAAGTGGTACTCGCCGCGGTCGTCGCGGTGGATGTAGTCGTAGGCGCCCCCCGATCGGGCGTCGAGCTCGACGATCTCCATCTTCATGCCGTGCGGGCCCAGCCAGCGCACGATCAGCTCCGGGTCGGTATAGGCGCGGAACACCGCCGACGGCGGGGCCGCGAACTCGCGGGTGATCTCGATGAACGGCGTTCCGGGCTGTGCGGTAATCGTGGTGCTCATGGCGTTTCCTCCAGGGTCTCCAGGACGGCGTCGAGCCGCCGGTAGCTGCGTTCGGTGGCCAGCCGGTACGCGTCGATCCAGCTGGTGAGGGCTTCGAGGGCGGACGGCACCAGGTGGCACGGCCGGCGCTGCCCGTCGCGGGTCCGCGTGATCAAGCCGGCCTGCTCCAGTACCTGGATGTGCCGGGACACCGCCTGTTTCGTGATCGCGAAGGGTTCGGCCAGCTCGTTGACCGTCGCTTCGCCGCGGGACAGCCGCGCGACCAGTGCCCGGCGGACCGGGTCGCCGAGGGCGGTGAACGCCCGGTTCAGCGCCTCCTCGTCAACCGTCATCTTTATCAACCAATCTGTTTATCAACCAATGTGTTGACTATAAGTCCCCTGTCAAGACCTGCCGAAAGTCGGGGGTGACCGACGCCGTCCGGCAGCGGCCCGCGACCTCGCCCGGTACCTACGTTGACCCCCATGACCAGGCTCTTCCTCGTGCTCGCGGTGCTCTTTCTCGGCACTGCGACCCCGGCCACCGCCGCCGAAAAGCCCGACATCGACGGCTACGTCCGCGCCTACCTCGACCACACGGGCCTGCCCGGCGCCGCGGTCGCCATCACGCACGGCGGCGACGTCGTCCGCGTCGCGGGCTTCGGCCACGACGCCGCGGGCACGCCCGTCACCGCGTCGACCCGGCTGCCGATCGCGTCGCTGAGCAAGTCCATGACGGCCTTCGCGGTGCTGCAGCTTGCCGAAGCGGGCCGGATCACGCTCGACGAGCCCGTGACGCGCTACCTGCCCGGCTTCCGGCTCGCCGACCCGCGCGGCGCGCGGATCACCGTCCGGATGCTGCTGGACCAGACGTCCGGGATGGCCGACTCCGCGTTCCCCGACCTGCGGCTGCCGCAGCCGCACACCCTCACCGAAGCCGTCGAGCGCTTGCGTGACGCGAGCTTGGCGAGCGAGCCCGGGACAGAATTCCACTACCACAACCCGAACTACGAAGTGGCCGCTCGGATCGTCGAGGTCGTGGCCGGGCAGCCGTTCGCGGACTACCTCCGGACGCGGTTGTTCGCGCCGCTCGGGATGGCGTCCAGCACCACTGTGGACGAGCCGCCGGCCGGGACCACCGGGTACGTCCGGGCCTTCGGGTTCGAGGTCCCGGTGGGCGAGCCGGACTGGTTCACCGGTGGCAGCCACGGCGTCCTGAGTACCGCAGCCGATCTGACGCGCTGGCTGATCGCGCAGCGGAACGGCGGTGGCGTGCTGTCCCCGGAGTCGGTCCGGCTGGCGCACACCCCCGCGCCCGGCCGCGACTACGCGCTGGGCTGGGCGGCGTGGCAGCCGGGTCAGCTCTCCCACAACGGCGAGTGGTTCACCCACACCGCCGCGCAGATCCTGCTGCCGGACGGCTACGGCATCGCGGTGCTGGCCGACACCGGCCTCGCCCTGGACAACGACGCCGAATCGCTGGCCCAAGGCCTGGTCACGCTGGTCCAGGGCGGCTCGCCGGAGCCCGTGCTGCCCGCCGGCGTGATCGCGGACCGGGTGCTCGCCGCACTGGCGCTGATCGCCGTGGGGCTCGCCGTGGTGGGCGTCCGGCGGGCCCGGCGGAAACTCCGCTGGTGGCGGATCGTGCCGCCGTTGCTGCCGCTCGTCCCGCTCGCGTTCCTGCCTCAGCTGCTCGGGGTGGTATTCGCCGGAAGACGGGGTACCTACGGCCAAGTGCTCTACGTCTGGCCCGGGCTCGTGGTCGTGCTCGGCGTGGTGGCGCTGGCGGGCTTGACCGTGGCCGCGGCCCGGGCCACGGCGCTCGTGGGTGGCACGCGAGGCCACAACCAGGAAGAATCGGGCGAAACGAGGGGAGACGCCCAGTGGGCATCGGTAAACAGGCGAAGCGGATCCTGATCGTGGTGGCGGGCGGCGTCCTGCTGGTGGTCGGGGTGCTGCTGCTCGTCCTGCCCGGCCCGGGCCTGCTGCTCGTGCTCGCCGGGCTCTTGGTGCTCGCGTCGGAGTTCCCGGCGCTCGAGCGGTACGTCGACCCGGTGCGCGACCGCGCGATGAAGGCGGCCGAGGACAGCGTGTCCTCGCCGCTGCGGATCGCCGGCTCAGTGCTGGCCGGGCTGGCGCTGCTGGCCGCGGGGATCGTCTGGGGCACGGTGAAGTCGCTGCCGTTCAGCGGCTGGAGCACCGGGTCGAGCCTGATCCTCTCGTCGGCGATCCTCTTCGCGCTGCTCATCTGGAGCTACCGGCGGGTCAAGACGCGCCGGGAGGCCGCCCACCACAGCTGAGGACGATACTGTCGGCGCCATGAGCGCCGGATTCCAGCGAGCCCGGCGGCCCGAGCAGATCGAGGCGCGCCGCACCGCGATCCTCGCCGCCGCGCGGGAACTGCTGGCCGAGCGCCCGGTCGCCGACATCAGCCTGCGGGAGCTGGCCTGCCACGTCGGGCTCGCGAAGTCCAATGTGCTCCGCTACTTCGACAGCCGTGAGGCGATCTTCCTCGAAGTCCTCGACACCGAGTGGTCGGCGTGGCTGGACGCCCTCGCGCTCGGCGACCCGGCGCCGGCGGATCCCGGCTACGCGCGCGAAGAGCGTGTCGCGGGGAAGATCGCCGCGACGCTCGCCGAGCGGCGGTCGCTGTGCGAGCTGATCAGCGCGATGGCGCCGGTGCTGGAACGCAACATCTCGCCGGAGTTCGCCCGCAGCTTCAAGGGCCGCGCGGCGGCCAGCACCGAGCGGCTCGGCGCGCTGGTCCGGACGCGGGTTCCGGAGCTGTCGGCCGACGGCGCCCGGCAGTTCGCGCTCGGCGTGGTGATCCTCGTGTCGGGGGCGTGGCCGTACGCCAACCCGACCGACGCCGTCGCGGCGGCCACGGCCGAGCTGGGCGGGGCGCCGTCGTTCGCGGCCGGGCTGGCCGAAGGGCTCACAAACCTGCTGGCCGGGCTCGTCGCGCGGCGGCGGTGACGATGTCGGTGTTCTCGAGCACCGGCTTCTCGTAGCCGTTCTCGGCGACTTCCAGCATCGCCAGGCCGAGCTCCCGGTTGGTCGTCACGGAGCGGGGGAACAGCCGCCGCAGCACCGGGTACAGCGGCATCGCGACGCGGTAGAGCGTCCGGTACAGCGTGGTCTTCGACGTGATCCCGTGCAGCGGCTGGATGTAGCCGGGACGCACGGAGAACGTCCGCAGCGGCAGCTTCGCCAGCGCGTTCTCCGTGGCGCCCTTGACGCGCGCCCAGCGCACGCGGCCGCGTTCGGTGCTGTCGCTGCCGGCGCCCGAGACGTACACGAAAGTGGTGTCGGCAGGCAGTTTCCCGGCCACCGAAAGAGTCAGCTGGTAGGTGATCCGCTCGTACTCCTCCGGCGCCATGCCGACCGAGACGCCGAGGCAGAAGAAGCACACGTCGTACCCGGTGATCGGCTCGAGCGCGAACAGGTCCTTCTCGATGCGTTCGGTCAGCTTCGGGTGCGTTTCGCCGACGGCGGACCTGCCGACCGCGAGCACGGCCTCGACCCGCTCGTCGAGCAGGCACTCTCGCAGGAGGCCCTGCCCGACCATGCCGGTCGCGCCGAACAGCACGGCCCTCATGCGCCGGCCACCGGCAGCAGCCCCCGCTCGCCGAAGACCTTCTTGGCCACGGCGGTCGCGTTCAGCGCTCGCGGGAACCCGCAGTAGGCGGCCGACTGCAGCAGCGCCTCCACGATCTCCGCCGGGGTGAGCCCGGCGTTGAGCGACGCGTTGACGTGCACCTCCAGCTGCGGCTCGCACCCGCCGAGCGCGGTCAGCATGCCGAGCGTGACGAGCTGCCGGTCGCGCGGCACGAGCTGCGGCCGCGTGTAGATCTCGCCGAAGCCCCACGAGACGAGGCTGTCGGCCAGCTTCGGCGAGATGTCGGCGAGGCCGTCGAGCACGCGCTGGGCCGTCTCTTCGCCATTGAGGTCGATCAAGGCCTGGTGGCCGCGTTCGAAGCGATCTTCGGTCATGTCGGCGACGGTAGCGGCTGGAGCGGGCTCCAGGTCAAACCGCCCGCGCGGCCGTGGCCACGCCGTAACTGGTGTACGAGGAGTCCGTGCGCAGCCCGGCCGCGTTGACGCTCCACGCGTGCAGCGAGAGGAATCCCTGGGCGGGCGCGGTGAACTCGAAGGCGCCGGTGCCGTCGGGACCCGGCGCCAGGGACACCTCCGGGCCGTTGCCGACGACGTAGCCGTAGGACGCGAGTCCCGGCTGCACCGGGGTCAGCGTGCAGTGGACCACCTGGCCGGGCTGCAGCGGACCGGTCGCGTCGCACGTCAGCGGCGGGGCCGCCGAGCGCGCGATGAACGAGTAGTACGCCGTTTCGGACACCGTTCCGTCGGCGAACGTGCTCGTCACCTGGAGGTACTGGCTGTTGGTCGTCAGCGGGGTCAGGACCACGCTCGCCGTGCCGTCCGCGCCGGCGGGCACGGTGACCGTCGAACCCAGGTAGGTGTAGGTGTAGCTGACGACGCCCGGCAGGGCCGGCGAGAACGTGAACGTGCCCGGCGTCGTGACGTAGCCGGCCGGCCCGTTCCGCGGGTACTCGGCGCTCGTCACCACGGGCTCGTTCGAGCCGATCTCGACCTGGACCTCCTGGGTGGCCGAGACGATCCCGGCGCCGGTGGTCGTGCTGACGTCCAGGTAGTGGCCGTACGCCGAGTCCGGCACGATCGTCACCCGCGCGGTGCCGTCCGGTCCGGCCGGGACGGTCACCGGCTCGCCGAAGTCCCAGGCGTAGGTGAAGGACACCGAGCCGGGCAGCGTGGCGTGGAAGGTGAACACGACCGGCCGGCCGACCATGGTGTCCGCGGGCACGTCGACCACGGGCAGCCCGCGATCGACCGGGATCTGGCCGCCGCCCGGGCCCGAGAGGTTGCCGTTGGCCATCCGGGCCCGCACGGTCAGGTCGTAGGGCTGGAAGAAGTCGGTCGGCGTGACGCTGATCGTCGCCGTGCCGTCCGGGCCCGCGGGCACCGTGAGCGACTGTCCGCCGTCGATGTCGTAGACGTACTCGCTCGCGCCGTCGGTGCCGTGCGGGGCGAAGGTGCACTGCTGGGTCTCGCCCAGGTAGGCGTGGGCGGCGCAGGTCATCGACGGGCCGTTGTCAGCGACCCAGAACCGGTAGTCGGTGCGGCCGGACTGGGTGCCGGCCGGGTCGACGCTCCAGACCGACAGGATCTGCGGGCCGCCGCTCGCCGGGGTGATGGAGACCGTGGCCGGGCCGCCCTTGCGCGCGGCCGCCACGTACGTCTGCGGGAAGCCCCGGAGCCCGTAGTAGTAGCCGACGACGTCCGGCACCCCGTTGGCGGCGAAGGTGAAGGAACCCGGCACCCCGGTCCCGCCGGTGCCGAGGCCGACGTCGGAGTAGTCCGGCGAGGTCACCACGGGCGGCTGGGCCGGCGCGACGAGGTCGGTGGTCAGCTTGCAGACCGCGCTCCACGGCCCGGTGTCGGTGCTGTCGCTCGCGCGAACCTGCCACGCGTACGTGGTCGCGTCGGCGAGCGGGCCCGGGAGGACCACCGAGGCTCCGCCGCCGTTGGTGAAGGAGTTGTGGAACGTCGTCCGCTGGTCCGGGTGGTCGACCGGCCACAGCGCCCACTCGACCTGGCCGAAGTCGCCGTCCGGATCGGTGAAGCCGGCGGCGAGGGTGGTCGAGCCGGGGCCGATGACGACCGGCTTGGCCGCGCAGGCGTGGGTGTTCACCGTCAGCTGAGCCGGCTTCGACGGCGCCCGGTTGTAGCTGATGCTGAGGGTGGCGTGCGGGTTGTACGAGCGTCCGAACTTCGGGTCGTTCTGCTGGTCGTCCGGCAGCCGCAGGGCGAAGGTCGCGGTCTTGCGGCCGGCGTCGAGCGCGCTCTGGAGCGCTGCGGTGGCGTTCCAGAACACCCCGCGGGCCGGGCAGGAGGTGTCGATGATCGGCCCGCCCGCCTTCACCAGTTCGGCCGGCTGGTTGTTCCAGGTCGGCTTCTTGGCCGGCTCGGTCAGCCACAGCTCGGTGGCCCGGGGCGACGAGCAGTCGGCGACGGCGGTCTCGTCGACGGAGATCCCCGCTCGTTCGAGGCGGTTCCCGCGCAGGGCCGAGAGGTCGAACGTCACGTAGGACTTCGAGACGTGGCTGACGCCGTTCGCGTAGGTGTGCGCGCCCACGGGGAGGTCGCCCGGGTCGGCAAAGCTGGTGCGCGGTGCGGCCGAGTCGACGTACGCCCATGAGCCGGCGGTGATCTCGGTGATCGTCGAGGCGGCGGCGGGTGCCGCGGTGAGCACGGCCGTGCCGGTGACGACCAGCGTGGAGACGGCGGCGCAAACGGCCGCCGCCCGGACCTTCGAGCCCATCGGGCCTCCCCCAGAAGTTCGGTTCAGTCCCGTATCGACAGTCTTTTCGTTGGCGTTACACAGTTTCGGCCCGAAAACGCGGAATGGCCGCACCGGGAAGCTCCCGATGCGGCCATTCCGGACAAACGGCTACTTACCGCTGGAGTACAACGCGCTCACGTCCGCGTCGGACAGCGCCCGGTCGTAGACGTGGACCTGGTCGACCGCCCCGTTGAGGTAGTCCACCGGGCCGCCGCCGTACTTGCCGCGGCCGATCACCGTGTGGCCCGTCGACGCGTCGCCGAGGCAGACGCTCTTCGTGGCCGCCAGTTGTCCGTCCACATAGAGCTTCAACGTGCCCGAAGCCGCGTCGCGGACGCCCACCACGTGGTACCAGCGGTTCGCTTCCGGGGCGGTGGGCGCCAGCGCCCGGGTGCCCACGAAGCTCATCGCCAGCCGGTGGTCCTGGCCGGAGTACTGCAGGAAGAACGCGCTGGTGTTGTCGCCGTCCTGGCTCACCACGGTCTGGAAGCCGTCACCGACGGCGTTGAACTTCACCCACGCCGCCGCGCTGTAGCTGCCTTCCGTGTTCACCAGGGACGCGCCCGTGTCGGCGTACTGGCCCGACCCGTTCACCGCCAGCGCCGAACCGCTGTTGCCCTCGGTCCAGGACGCGCCGCCGACGAGCGTCGCGTCGTGGTCGCCGACGGCGTCCGCGGCCACCGTGCCCGTGTTCTCGTCGAACGGGTACGCCGCGATGCCGTCGATGCCCGGAGTTCCCGCGGGCACCGAAGGACCGGACGTCACGGGCGCACCCGTCGCGCCCTTGATGACGGCCAGGTTCGCCGCGCGGACCGCCGCGAAGTCCATCTTCTTCACCTGCCGGTCGTAGGTGAAGAAGCCGTTGACCTCCTTCTCGACGTCGGTGGTCTGCGTGTAGACGCCGGCCGAGACGCCGCAGCGCTGGGCGACCAGCAGCAGGCGCTGCTGGAGCTCGCCGTAGCGCCGGGTCAGCGTCGCGCTGTCGGGCTCCATCTCGTAGGCGAAGCTGCCCGCCGCGTCGAACTCGTGCCCGGCGACCTTGAGACCGAGGCCGCCGTACTCGCCGTCGACCGCCGCGCGCGTGCCGGTCTGCATCGGCGTGCCCGGCCCGGTGTAGGTGTGGTCGTCGTAGATGTCACCCTTACCGCTGTCCGGTTCGGACCTACAGCAGTTGACGCCGGATTCGGCGTTCACCAGCCGCGACGGGTCCCACGACTTGACCTCGTCGGCGATCCGGCCGACCTCGTAGTCGCCCCAGCCCTCGTTGAACGGCACCCACGTGACGATCGACGGGAAGCTGCGGTGCTGGTCGATCATCCGCTTCATCTCGGACTCGTAGTTGACGCGCGAGGCCGCGGACGGCTCGACGTCGTCCTTCATCGCCGGCATGTCCTGCCAGACCATCAGGCCCAGCTTGTCGGCGTAGTAGTACCAGCGATCCGGCTCGACCTTGATGTGCTTGCGCACCATGTTGAAGCCGAGCGCCTTCTCCTGCTGCAGGTCGAACTTCAACGCCGCGTCGGTCGGCGCGGTGTAGATGCCGTCCGGCCAGAAGCCCTGGTCGAGCGGGCCGACCTGCATGACGAACTTGCCGTTGAGCAGCATCCGCTGCTTGCCGTCGGCGGTCTTGCCGACGCTGATCGACCGGATGCCGAAGTACGAACCCACTTCGTCCCCTGTGGACAGTTTCACGCGCAGGTCGTACAGGAACGGGTCGTCCGGCGACCACAAGTGCGGCCGGTCCACCTTGAGCTTCAACGGCTTGTTCGCGTCGCCGCTGACCCGCCCGACCGGGCGGCCGTGGTCGTAGGCGATCGCCTCGACGCGCTGCTTCACCGGCCCGCCGACCAGGGCGTTCACCGTGACCGAGCCGGAAGCGACGTCCGGGGTGACGTCGAGCCGGTCGATGTGCGCGGTGGCGACCGGCTCCATCCAGACGGTCTGCCAGATGCCGGAGGACGGCGTGTAGAAGATGCCGTCGCCGGGCTGGCGCTGCTTGCCGATCGGCTGCCCGCCCTGGTCGTTCGGGTCGGCGACGCCGACGACGAGCTCCTGGGTCTTGGCCGTGGTCAGCGCGTCGGTCACGTCGACGGAGAACGCGTCGTAGCCGCCGGTGTGGCGCGACACGGTCTTGCCGTTGACGATGACCGTGGCGTCGTAGTCGACGGCCTGGAAGTGCAGCTGCAGCCGCTGTCCCTTGCCGATCTGCCAGTTCTTGGGGACCTCGAACGAGCGGCGGTACCACATGTTCGTCTCGTGGCGCATGATGCCGGACAGCGCGGACTCGACCGGGTACGGCACGAGGATGCGCTCGCCGAGCGTCTTGCCGATCGGGGCGGCCTCACCCGGGGTCGCCTTGGCGAACTCCCAGACACCGTTGAGGTTCTGCCACTTGTCGCGGGTCAGCTGCGGGCGCGGGTAGTCGGGGAGGGCGTTGGTGGGCGAGACGTCCTTCGTCCACGGCGTGGACAGCGGCGGGGTGAGCCGTTGCCACTGTGGCGCGTCGGCGGCGCTCGCGGCGGGTGCGGTGCCGAGACCGGCGACCGCGACGGCGAACGCCGCGGCGGCGGTCAGCCATCTCCGGGATTTTCGGGCAGGGCGGAACATCGTTGAGACCTCCTGGTGGGGGGAAAGGAGCTCAGCGGGTTCGGGAACGCGCCAGCAGGCGCTGGATCACCACGACGACGAGCAGGAAGGCCCCGCTCACCACCGTCTGGTAGTTGGAGTCGAGGGTGCCGATCTGGTTGATGACGTTCTGGATCAGCGTGCGCAGCAGCACGCCGACGAGGGTGCCGATGATCGTCCCGGCGCCGCCGGTGAGCAGCGTGCCGCCGATGACGACGACGGAGATCGCGTCGAGCTCGGTGCCGACGCCGATCACCGTGACGCCGGACTGCAGGTACGCGGCGGTGAGGACGCCGGCGAACCCGGCCAGCGCGCCGCTGAGCGTGTAGAGGCTGATCTTGGTACGCGCTACCGGAAGACCCATGAGCAGCGCGGACTGCTCGGCGCCGCCGATGGCGAACACGGACTGGCCGAACCGGGTGCGGCGCAGGAGCAGCCCGCCGAGCGCGAACAGGATGAGCGCCAGGTACACCGGGACGCCGATGCCGAAGATCGTGCCCTGGCCGAGCCAGAGGAACGCCGAGCCGGGGTCCACCTTGTACGTCGTCGAGCCTTCGGACGTCAGCGCCAGCAACAGACCCCGGGCGAACAGCAGCGACGCCAGCGTCACGATGAACGGCGCCATCCCGGTGCGCGCGATGAGCACGCCGTTGATGAAGCCGATCAGCGAACACACGGCCAGCGGCAACAGGATCGCGACGACGAACCCGTACTGCGCGCCGTACGCGGCGAGGACGCCACCGAGCGCGTAGTTCGAGCCGACCGAAAGGTCGATGCCGCCGGAGATGATCACGAACGTCATGCCGAGCGCGATCACCGCGAGGAACGACCCCTGCAGCACGAGGCTGCGCAGGTTGTCCGCGGTGCCGAAGTGCGGGAACGCGAACCACGACGCGGCGAGGCCGAGAACGAGCACGACGGCCGCGCCCTGGCGTTGCAAAACCCCGGCGAAGGCCGCGTTGCGGGCCTGGGTCTGGGTCGCGGTCATTTGCTGCTCCGCTCACGGGCGACGTAGACGGCGACGACGATGATCGCCGCCTGGACCATCTGCGCGGTGGAGTCCGGCAGGTTGTGCTTGATCAAGGTGGCCTGGACGAGCTGCATGAGCAGCGCGCCGAACACGGTGCCGAGCACGCGGACCCGGCCGCCGGTCAGCGGGGTGCCGCCGACGACGACCGCGGTGATCGCGGACAGCTCCATGAGCAGGCCGACGTCGCTCGGGTCGCTGGCGGCCAGCCGTGACGTCGCCAGCACGCCGGCCACCGCGGCCAGCGCCCCGGAGATGACGTAGACGCTGACGAGCACGCGCTTCACCGGCAGCCCGGCCAGGGTGCTCGCGGCGCGGTTGCCGCCGACCGCGACCAGGTGCCTGCCGAACGTCGTGCGCTGCACGACCAGGCCGGCCAGCACCGCGAGCACACCCGCGACGATGACCATGATCGGCACGCCGAGCAGGTCGCCGGTGCCCAGCTCCAGGAACTCCTGGTTGTGCAGCTGGACGAGCTGGCCGTGGGCGATGACCAGGGCCAGCCCGCGCCCGCCGACCAGCAACGCGAGCGTCGCGATGATCGGCTGGATCCCCAGGTACGCCACCAGGTATCCGCTGAACAGGCCGGATAGCACGCCCGCGATGACGGCGACGATGATCGCCGTCAGCGGGCCCGCGCCGAGGTAGAGCGGGATGAGCGCGGCGGAGATCGACATCACCGAGCCGACCGACAGGTCGATGCCCTCGGTGCCGATCACCAGCGCCATGCCGAGCGCGACGATGCAGACCGGCGCCGCCTGCACCAGCTGGGTGCGGAAGTTGGCCGCGGACAGGAAGTTCTCGGTGAACACGACGTTGAACAGCAGCAGTACGACGACGGCCAGGTAGACGCCGTAGTTCTGCAGCCACGCCGTGACTTTCGCGCGGTCCGGGGTTTTCGTCAGGGTGGCGCTAGACATCGTTGTCAGCCTCGGCTGCGATCGCGGTCAGGACGTTCTCCTCGGTGATGCGGTCGCCGGTCAGCTCGCCGACGACCGAGCCGTCGCGCAGCACGACCACGCGGTCGGAGCCGTCGATCAGCTCTTCCAGTTCGGACGAGATGAGCAGCACGCCGAGCCCTTCCCTCGCGAGTTCGTCGATCAGTGCCTGGACCTCGGCCTTGGCGCCGACGTCGATGCCGCGCGTGGGCTCGTCGAGCAGCAGGATCTTCGGTCCGGTGGCGAGCCAGCGGGCGAGCAGCACCTTCTGCTGGTTGCCGCCCGACAGCTCGGACACCTTCTGCTCCGGACTGGACGCCTTGATCCGCAGGCGGTCCATGAAGATCTTGACGATCTTGTCCTGCTTGGACTTGCTGACCAGGCCGAACGGCGAAAGCGACGGCAGCGCGGCCAGCACGATGTTCTCGCGCACGGACAGGTTCGGGATGATCCCGTCGGTCTTGCGGTCCTCGGCCAGCAGCGCGATCCCGGCCCGCATGGCGGCCTTGATCTTGCCCCTCTTCAGCGGTTTCCCGGCGAGCAGCACGGATCCGCCGTCGAGGGGGAACGCCCCGACGATGGCCCGCGCGGTCTCGCTGCGGCCGGAGCCGAGCAGGCCGGCGAGGCCGACGACCTCGCCGGGCCGGATGCTCACCGAGACGTCGTGCAGCTTCCGCATGCCGGCCAGGTTCTCCGCCTTGAGCAGCGGTTCACGGTCGACGTCGTGTTCCTCGCCGAACGCCGTGACGCCCTCTTCGCGGATCTGCTTGATCTCCCGGCCGAGCATCTTGGACACGAGCTCGATGCGCGGCAGGGTGGCCAGTGGTCCACTGTGGACGACCCGGCCGTCGCGCAGCACGGTGACGCTCTCGCAGACCCGGTACAGCTCGTCCATGCGGTGGCTCACGTAGATGATCGCGATGCCTTCGGCGTGCAGGCGGTTCAGCACCTCGAAGAGCGTCTCGACCTCGCGCGGCTCGAGCGACGACGTCGGTTCGTCCATGATGACGACCTTGGCGTCGGTCGAGACCGCGCGGGCGAGGGCGACCATCTGCTGCGCGCCGACGCCCAGGGAGTGCAGCGGGCGCTTGACGTCGTCGTCGATGCCGTAGCCCTTGAGCAGCTCACGGGCGTCGGCGTACATCTTGGACCAGTCGACGAGGCCGGCCTTCGTGCGCGGCTCGCGGCCGAGGAAGACGTTGCCGGCGATGCTCATCAGCGGGACGAGGTTGACCTCCTGGTAGATCGTGGAGATCCCGGCCCGCTGCGCGTCGATCGGCCGCTTGAACGTCACCGGCTCGCCGAGGTGGCGCACCTCGCCCTCGTCGGGCTGGTAGACGCCGGTGAGCACCTTGATGAGCGTGGACTTGCCGGCGCCGTTCTCGCCGACGAGCGCGTGCACCTCGCCCGGCCGCAGCGTGAAGCTGACGTCGTCGAGCGCGAGGGTGCCGGGGAACCGCTTGGTCACCCCGGCCACCTCGAGCACCGGTGCGGTCGTCATGGCGACGTCCTCTTCGGTGGTTGCCGTCACTTGTACGAGTTCCCGACCTTCTGGGCCGCGTTGGTCTCGTCGTACTGGTCGTCGGTGATGACGATGCTCGCCGGGATCGCCTCGCCGTTCTCGAACTTCTGCAGCGTCTGGAAGGCCAGCGGGCCGAAGCGCGGGTTGGACTCGATCACGGCGTTGTAGCTGCCGTCGACGATGAGCTGCACGGCGTTGCGGGTGCCGTCGACCGAGACGATCTTGACGTCCTTGCCCGGCGTCTTGCCGGCGGTCTTCAGCGCGTTGACCGCGCCGACGCCCATCTCGTCGTTCTCCGCGTACACGGCGGTGATGTCGGGGTGGCTCTGGATGAGCTGCTCCATCACGGCCTGGCCCTTGGAGCGGTCGAACTCGCCGGTCTGCTCGGCGACCACGGACAGCCCGGCCGTCTTGGCGAGCTCGTCCTTGAAGCCCTTGGTGCGGTCGGTGGTCACGTTGTTGCCGGACGAGCCGAGCAGGATCGCGACCTTGCCGGTGCCGCCGGTGATGCGCGCCATCTCCTGCGCCGCGCGCTTGCCCTGCTCGACGAAGTTCGAGCCGATGAAGGTCAGGTAGTCGGTGCACGGCTGTGAGGTCACCTTGCGGTCGATGGTGACGACCGGGACCTTCTTGGCCTTCGCCGCGTCGAGCGCGGGCTGGAGGCCGTCGGAGTTCAGCGGCGCGACGACGAGCAGCTGGGCACCTCGGTCGAGCATCGACTTGATGTCGCTGATCTGCTTGTTCAAATCGCTCTGGGCGTTGGTGACGAGCAGCTTGTCGCTCGCGATGCCGAGCTTGGCGGCTTCGTCGCGGATGGACTGGGTCTCGGTGGTCCGGAAGGGGTTGGCTTCCTTTTCGGACTGTGAGAAACCGACGATCGCGGTCTTCAGGTCGACCTTGGGGTAACCGGTCTTGTCGATGGTGCAGCCGTCGGCGCTGGGGGCGACGGACTGCGCGGACGCGGCCGGTCCGCCGCCGCTGGAGGGCGCGGCGGGGGTCTCTTCCCGGCTGGTGCAGGAGGTGAGGGTGAGCGCGGCGGCGGCCGCGGTGACCAGGACCAGGCGGGGACGGGTGGACAGCGGCACGGTGACTCCTCGGGCAGCGACGGTGGGGCCCGCTCACCGGGGTGATCGGAGTCACCGCGGGAGCCTTGAGGTACTTTTTACATCGTTGGAACAACGTTGTAAACCGGCAAATTATCGCTATGCTGCGTGCTCACCACCTGAGAAGGAGCCGCCCGTGACCGTGACGCTCAAGGACGTCGCCACGCTCGCCGGAGTGTCGGTGAAGACGGTGTCGAACGTGGTGAACGGCTACGCGTTCGTCAAGCCGGAGAACCGCCGGCGGGTCGAGGAAGCCCTGGCGGCGACCGGCTACCGGCCCAACGTGGGCGCGCGCAACCTGCGTCGCGGCCGGACGGGGTTCCTGGCGCTGATGGTGCCGGAGCTGTCGATCCCGTACTTCGGCGAGCTGGCGGGCCTGGTCATCACGGCGGCGCAGAAGCGCGGCTGGAGCGTCCTGATCGAGCAGACCCAGGGGACCCGCTCCCGGGAGCGCGAGACGCTGTTCTCGCTGGGGCCGCACCTCGTGGACGGCGCGCTGGTACACCCGGAGGCGCTGGAGGCGGCGGATTTTCCGTCGCCGGGGGAGATCCCGCTGGTGATGCTGGGCGAGCACGCGGTGGACGTGCCGATCGATCACGTGGCGATCGACAACGTCCTGGCGGCGCAGACCGCGGTGTCCCATCTGGCGTCGTTGGGGCGGACGCGGATCGCGGCGATCGGGCGCAATCCCGCTCGCGGGACGTCGTCGCTGCGGCTGGCCGGGTATCGCGAGGCTTTGTTCTTGGCTGGACTGTCCTATTCGGACGCGCTCGTGGCGCCCGCGGAGAAGTGGCACCGATCGGTCGGTGCGGCGGCGATGCGGTCGTTGCTGGCTTCGGATTCCCCGCCGGACGCGGTGTTCTGCTTCAACGACCTGCTGGCGATCGGCGCGCTGCGGGCGGTGGCGGAGCTGGGGCTGCGGGTCCCGGAGGACGTGGCGATCGTGGGGTTCGACAACAACGAAGAGAGCGCGTTCTCGTTGCCGGCGCTGACGACGATCGCCCCGGACAAGACGGCGTTGGCGGAGGCGGCGATCGACCTGGTGCACCGGCGCATCACGGGGGACAAGACTTCACCGGCGCAGGACATCCAGACGCCGTTCGCGCTGGAGATCCGGGAGAGCACCAAGGGCCGCTGAGGTTCCAGGCGCCCGGACTGGCGTGTCCTGAATGAGTCATTCAGGACCTCCGACCTGGATCCACCGATGTGTTTTGTGGTGATCTTGAGGCCGGGTTGTTGATCTTGTGGTGGGTGGTGGGCGTGCGTGATCGTGCTGG